>NZ_JBEPDM010000071.1:0-24745 GCF_040300305.1 Streptomyces sp. NPDC000410 | reverse complement strand
CTTCGAGATCACGGCGCCGCCAAGCCCTGTCGCGCTCGCCTGACCCGCTCACAGCGAGTCACCGCAAGGGGTTGACAACTCCATTGGGAATCCTTCCGCTCGTTCTGGTGAGCCACGACCGGTGGAGTGGGCTCCGCGGACTCCTTGATGCCGAAGCGCGCGTGCAGGCGGCGCAGCGGCTCGGGAGCCCACCACATCGCACGCCCGCCGAGCCTCATCGCCGCCGGCAGCAGGGCGCCGCGGATGATCGTCGCGTCCATCAGAACGGCCAGGGGCAGTCCGACGCCGTAGGCCTTGACGTAGGTGACGTCGGAGACGAGGAAGGCCAGGAAGATGATCGAGATCAGGACCGCGGCAGCAGTGACCATGCGCCCGACGCGCTCGAGTCCCATCGCCACCGCGGCGGTGCCGGAGCCGGTGCGCTCGTACTCCTCCCTGATCCGGGCGAGCATGAACACCTGGTAGTCCATGGCGAGTCCGAAGGCCAGGGCGAAGAGCATCACCGGAACCATCGAGGTGATGGTCCCGGTGACGGTGAAGTCACCGAACAGCGAGGAGAGGTGACCGTCCTGGAAGATCCACACCAGGGCACCGAAGGTGGCGGTGAGGCTCAGCCCGCTGAGGAGCAGCGCGAGGAAGGGCAACAGCACGCTCCCCGTGAGCAGGAACAGCAGGATCACCATGGCGATGCCGATCGCGCCCAGCGCGTAGGGCAGTCGGTCGGTGAGTGACTGGGTGGTGTCCTCGTTGACCGCGGCGGTGCCGCCGACCAGGGTCTCGAACGGCGCCTGGAGAGCACGTACTTCGTGCACCAGTTCAGTGCTGTCGTCCAGCTCGCCCGTGCAGGGGACGACCGAGAAGTAGGTGCCGTCGCCGATCGTGAACCGGTCGTGCTGCGGCGTCGCGGGCGACATCTGCTTGCCCTCGGAGTAGCTGCCCGTCGAGGTGTCCACCCGGCCGGCGTGGGGGAGGCTGGAGAGCTGAGCGGCGTACGACTCGATGGCGGCCTTGTCCCCCGGGGTCGTCTCCACGACGACCTGGAGGGCGTTGGCCTCGGCGGAGCCGAAGCCTTCCCGGATCGACGTGGCGACCTGCCGGGACTGGGAGTCCTTCGGCATGCTGCGTTCGTCGGCCATGCCCAGCTTCATACCGAGCACCGGGGAGCCCAGGAAGAGCAGGATGACCGTCGCCGCCGTCGCCACCGGAACCGGGCGGCGCATCACGAAGACCGCAAGACGGTGCCAGAACCCGTTCTCGCCCTCGCTGCCCGCAGCCGGTTCGGGCCGGCGCTTGCGCAGCACGCGGCCCTTCTCGATGCGGTGGCCGAGTACGACGAAGAGCGCGGGCAGCACGGTGACCGCGGCGACCGCCGACATCAGCGCGGTGATGATTCCGCCGTACGCCAGTGACTTCAGCGCCTGAAGCGGGAACAAGAGCAGGCCGGCCAGGACCACTGCCACCGTGATGGCGGAGAACGACACGGTGCGCCCGGCGGTCTCCATGGTGGTCCGCAGGGCCTCTTCCGGGGACTTGTCCGCGCGCAGTTCCTCGCGGTAGCGGTTGACCATCAGCAGGCAGTAGTCGATGGCGAGACCCAGCCCCAGCAGAGTCACCACGCTCATGGCGAAGACCGAAAGATCGGTCACGCTCGCCACGACCCACATGATCCCCATGCCGACCAGCATCGAGAAGAACGCCACGATGAGGGGCAGTGAGGCCGACACGATGCTGCCGAAGATGAGGACCAGGATCACCAGGGTCACCGGGAAGGCGATCATCTCCCCCTTGGTGGCGTCGTCCTGGCTCTGCTTGGCCGTCTCCTTCTGGAACATGGCGTACCCGCCCGCGACGACGTCCAGGCCGTCGCGGTTGCCCTCGTACTTCGGCAGCAGTTCGTCAACCCTCTTCCAGACCGCGGTCTCGTCGCCCGCGACGGTCGCCACGACCAAGGCCTTCTGTCCGTCCTTGCTCCGCATCTGGGGGGAGCGGTCGGAGGACCAGTAAGAGGCGACGCTCTTCACGCCAGGCTCCGCGGCCAGCTTCCTGTCCAGCTCCGTGCCCGCCTGGACGGCCGCGCTGTCATCCACGCCCTGGGGGGTGGTGACCAGGAACACCAGGTTGGGCGGCCCTTCTCCGGCGCGATCCAGGATCGCTGCCGCCTGCCCCGACTCCGCCCCGGGGTCGTTGAGCCCTCCGGCGGTCAATTTGTCGAACAGCGTGGAGCTCAACGCTCCGCCGACGACGGCAAGCAGCGCCGCGGCCACGAGCATCAGCCTGCTCCGTCGCCAGATGAACCCTGCCAGTCTTCCCAACATGCCTGACCATCTCCTCATATCGTGTGATCGTCCGGCCCTGCCTGGGGCGGGACACACTTAGGAGACAGAGGCCCCGCAGGCTGTGACATCGAGGCCGCGAATGAGACGCGGGTCACACTCGCCGCCCGGGGCCGGTCCTATCCCCGAGGTGTGGTCGCATCTGTGCCGAGAATCGATTGAGATGATGAAACCCCGCGATGAACAGCACTGATTCGACTTCAGCGGCCCTGGAGCGCAACCCTCTCAGAGCTCTCGACGACCCCGCGACCGCCACATTCGACGCACATCGGGATCTGCTCTTCAGCCTCGTCTACAACATGCTGGGAACGGTCGCGGACACCGAGGACGTACTGCAGGACACGTGGCTGTCCTGGGCATCAGTCAGTCGGGGCGACATCGTCAACCCGCGCGCCTACTTGGTGCGGATCGCGGTCAACCGCGCATTGCGCAGCCTGCGCGAGTCACAGGCAAGGCGAGAGAAGTACGTGGGGACCTGGCTCCCCGAGCCGGTCGTCACGGAAGGGCAGACGGAGGACAGCGCCCTACGGGGGGAGTCGGTGTCGCTGGCCATGATGGTGGTCCTGGAGACGCTGTCGCCGCTGGAGCGCGCGGTCTTCGTGCTGCGGGAGGCCTTCGGCTACGACTACATCGAGATCGCCACCATCCTCGACCGTACGGGCGACGCCGTACGACAGCTCGCCCACCGCGCCCGCAAGCGCGTCCAAGGGCGCCGGCCCCGGTACCGGTTCGAATCCAAGGTCGTACGGGACGCCACCGAGCGGTTCATGGATGCGGCCCTGGGTGCCGACGTCGGAACGCTGATGGAGATCCTCGCCCCGGACGTGCAGCTGTGGAGCGACGGCGGAGGCAAGCTGCGCACAGCCCTGCGCGTCATCGTGGGCCGTGACAAGTTCGTACGCCTCGCCGCTGCCACGGGTCCCCGCCTGCCGGCCGGTCTGACCCACCAGTACCTGGAAGTGAACGGCGCCCCGGCCGTCCTGCTGTCCGGACAGAACCGGCCGTGGGGGGTCGTCGCTCTCGAGCTCCGACCGTCGGACGGACGTGTGCAGACCATCTACAACGTCATCAATCCCGATAAATTGGACTCCATCATCCTGCCGACGCAGCCGGATGGGCCGTAGACGCCTCCCATGCGCTGTCACCACCCCAAGAGTCAACAAGTTCAGAAAAATAGGCAGGTAGTGGCCTCGACCCTTGCGATCGCCAGTCGGCCCTTTGAGTCTTGCAAGGAGCGCAGGGGGGCTGCACGGATCACAAGCAACTGCATGGAACGCCGCTCCCCCGCACACACGGGGGCTGAGCCGCGACACGCCTGATGGGCGTGGCGCAGGGTTTGGCTATGCCCCGCACTCGAATACTCCCGGTGACCGGGGGTACTTCCTGGGGGGAATCAATGCAGACGGTGTTCACTACGACCCAGTTACTCCATTCCGTCGGAAATCTCCCGACCCTGCAACGGGGAAGGATTCCGCTTCTTACCGAGAACCGCAGCTTCGGCCGCGAGGCCGAGCTGGCGGCCGTCGCCAAGACACTGACCGACGAGAGCGTGCGGCTGCTCACCCTGACCGGCCCCGCCGGAGTCGGCAAGAGCAGACTGGCCCGTGAGGCGGCGGCCCTCGTGGCACCTGCCTTCAGCGAGGGCGTGGTCGTCGTGGACCTGTCGGACATCGGCAGCAGCGCGGAGGCATGGAGCCGGATCTCCCGGATGCTGGGCGGGGAAGCGGTCGGGACACCCGAGGCGCTGGTCGCGGCCGTCGCCTTCCAGGAGGTGCTGCCCGTCCTGGACGGTTGCGACCTCCTCATCTCCCAGATGGGCCCCACCTGAGAGCCTTGCGAAGTACCGTTTTCCCAGGTCAGCATGGGTGCAGTTGCTGTACCACCAGCAGACGAAGAACTTGCTGGTGTCGTACTCGCCGAAGAAGCTGGGATTCTTCTAGAGGCCCGAAAGAAGGCGCCTGAACTGGGCTTTCACCCGTCATACGCCTTCAGCTCGACCCACTCGGAGCAGGGCCCGGATGACGTTGCAACTCCCAGTCCCTCCCACCGCTGTCCCGCTTCTGACCAGCGCTTCCGGACCAGTCACGGACCAAAACCCTGCGGCACGGCTGGTGATCGGCAACGACGGTGAGGCGCCGGTGGATCCGATGTGGAGCCCTGGGGCGACGTCCACCGGAGCTTGCCGAAAGAGACGTGCGTCGTGGTCACTCATTCCTCTGCGGGAGAAGGTTCTTGGCCCGGGACGCAGCTTGGGGACGAGCGGTTTCAAGTTCTGCTCACCACCGCGGCCGACTGGTCCCCCAGGCCGGTCTCCGCCCCCTGCTGCCGGCCGGCACCGGGTTCGCGGCCGGCTTCTTCGCACAGGCCGCGAACCACCGCGTCCAACTCGGCAGCGACCCGCCGTACCGGGGGCCGCCGGACCCCCTGAGCCGGGGGCGGGCGCCCGTCAGACGGGCTGGGTGGCGAAGACGAAGAGGCCCTCGCTGCTGCGGACGACGGCGTACCCGTTCGCCGTGAACTGCGGTATCTCCTCGATCCCGGAGGTCAGCAGCTTCTTGTCGCGGGCGTCGAGCGCGGCTCCTCCCGTGCCGTCCACGTACGCGTAGAGCACGCCATTGCCCGGGAGGGCTTTCGGCGTGATGTCCACCTCGTCCTCGGCCTGGCGCCACAGCTCCTTGCCGGTCTCGGTGTTCCAGGCGACCGCTCCCCCGCCGTACTGCACCACGGCGGTCTTGCCGTCCGGGGAGATGGCGCGGCCGTCGTCGTCGATGGTGACGGTGATGCCGATGGCCGGGCCCTCGGAGAGCCGGCGGCCGCTCTTGAGGTCGATCAGCGTCATGACCGCCTCGGAGTCCCCGTACAGGGACCATTCGAGGAGGCCCTTGTCACCCTGGAACGGCATCAGCCGCGCGCTGGTCGCCTTGTCCGAGGTGACCAGCTTGGCGATGGCGGCCGGCGGGGCGAGGTCCTTGGTGTTCCACACCTCCTTGCCCGTGCGGATGTCCGTGGCGATCAGCCACTCGGCGGAGGGCTGGAAGGAGATGTCCCCATGCGAGGAGTAGCCGAGACCGGAGCCGACCACCTCCTTGAGATCGGTGCCCGAGGCCTCGGTGGTCAGGGTCTCCCCGTCACCGATCGGGATGTACTCGTCGCCGCCGGAGCTGGTGTCCACGAGGTAACCGTGCCGGAGCGGCGTGGACATGTGGGTGTCCCCGTCGAAGGAGGAGCTCCCCAGCTTCTCGCCGGACGGCGCGTACATGGTCAGCTCGGACTTGATGGACGCCTTCTTCAGGCCGTCCGCCGGGGTTTCGACGCGCTGGCGGACCAGCAGGGCCGGCGAACCGTCCGTCCACTCGCCCACCTGCACGACGGCATTCGTCGGGGTGGACGTGGACCCCTGGATCTCCGGATCCGGCAACTCGAACTTCTTGCGCTCCTGGCCACTCTTGGCGTCGAGGAGCCGGGCGGTGTACATGCGCTTGTCCGCCTCCCCGCTGTAGCCGGTGACGATGACGGCGTCCCCGACCGTGCAGACGTCGCTCTGCGACGTTTCCTTCTCGGACGCCTTGCTCGCGCAGCTCCCCGCCTCACCGTTCGTCAGGCTCCAGGCCGGCTGCGCGGCCAGCCCGGCCATCGGCTTGCCCTGGTATACCGGGCCCTTCGGCACCGCGGGCGCGGACTCCGCGACCTTCCCCGTCTCCCCGCCGCCGGCCTTGGCATCGGGGTCCGCCCCTCCGGAGCACCCGGTCACGAGGCCTGCGGACAGCACCAGACCGAGCGCCACCGTCGTACGTATGCGATTCAACTTCCTTGCCCCGTCTTCCCTCTTGAGTGATCACGTGCAACGGGCCACCTTACTTCGATCACGACCCGCCCCTGCCCGGGGTGCCTGCGCGCCCGCATGCCGACCACGGGCGCGGTGGCCGGTTCCGGCGTGGATGCGGCGCGGGGGCTGCCTCAGGTTCAGCGTCTGTCGGTGAACGGATGGCCCCGGGATGGTGAGCCGACCAGCTGCGCAGCGTGCCGGCCGATGACGTCCTGGCCGGAGGACACCGACCGGTGGGCCGGCACTCGGACACGGTCCGCGGCAGCAGGCCGGACACCGGCGAGTGCCACTCGGTCCGGAACGCGCAGCCGCCCGGGGTAGCGGCGGCGACGTTCGGGAGCAGGCGGCAGAAGCGGGGCCACCCGCTCCCCCAGGTCGTCAGGAACAAGATCAGCAGGCACCCCGGAATCCCCGCTGCGACCGTCTCGCTCCTCGCCGGCACGGTGCGGGATGCCGACCGGCCTGTCCCAAGGACGCAGGCGGCCGGGCGGATCGCGACCAGTAGGTCGCGGTCGCCTGCGAACATCCCGGACAGGTCCCGGGCAGGAGCGGCGCCGCTGCCGGGGCGGCACGGGGTCCACGGCTCGGCCTTCCGCCGTCCGGCCACGGTGCGACGGCGTTCCATGGTGCGGGCTGTCACTCAACGCCGTGCTGACGTACGAGGAAGCCGGTCGGCTGGTGGACGGTTGCCGCGCCGCAGTCAGTGCCGTGGCGGCTACCGCCGGCTGAAGGCGGCCGGCAAATGAGCCTGCGGCGATCGCTCGGCGTGACGCACCCGCGCGCGGTTCGTTCGTTGCCGGAACGGGCCCGTGCACGACCGCCGTGGGGGACGTCGCGCACGGGCCTTTCCGGGCCGCGCGGAGTGCGTCAGTAGGCGAAGCCGGACTTACCCGTGACCGTCGCCGACACGTGGGTGATTCCGCTGCCGGACGGCAAGGCGGTGGTCGTCGACGCGGGAGTGTTCGTGCTGCCGTCGCCGAGCTGACCGATGGCGTTGGCGCCCCAGCCGGCCACGCTGCCGTCGGCGGTCAGGGCGAGGGTGTGGAGGGCGCCCGCCGCCACAGCCACGATGTCCTGGAGACCAGCCACGCGCCTGGGGGTGTTCCGGTCGGCTGTGGAGCCGTCGCCGAGCTGACCGCTCCCGTTCCTTCCCCAGGTCCAGACCGTGCCGTCCTCGCGCAGGGCGACCGCGTGGTGGAAGTCGCGATGTCCTTGACCTTGTTCAGGCTCTGGACGGAGCCGCGGTGCCGCCCGGCGCCACACCGCAGCGCGAGGTCGTCCTGCACCCGGCCTCCAACGGTTCCTGACCCCTTTCCCTCCAGGAGCAGCGCGGTGGTCATCGACCAGGACCAGCGGGTCCTCCACATCCGGCACAAGGCGACCGGCCTGTTGCTCGCCCCCGGCGGGCACGTCGAAGCCACCGACACCACACTGCTCGCCGCGGCCCTGCGGGAGGTCGAGGAGGAAGCCGGGATCCCGGCCTCCGCCCTCGTCCTGACACCCGAGCGCCGGGACGGGCCGATCGACATCGACATGCACGCCGTCGAAGCCCGCCCCGTGAAGCGCGAACCGGCCCACCGGGACTACGACTTCCACTTCGCCTTCCACCTCGCCGACGACGCGCCCGAGCTCCGCCTGCAAGCCGAGGAGGTCACGGACGCGGTCTGGCTGCCCTTCGACGAGGTCTCCTCCCCGACGCTGCGGGCCAAGCTCACCGCCTCCGGTCTCGACGGCGCGATCGTGCAAGGCGAACGTCTCGGCGATCATCCACGACGGTAAGGGCCGGTACCTGCTGCATCTGAGGGACGCCAACAAACCGTGGATCTGGGAACCGGGATGCTGGTCATTCCTCGGCGGCGGCCGTGAGCCGCAGGACCGCACCCTGCTCGACACGGTCCGCCGCGAGCTGTACGACGAGGCTTGCCTCACCGTCGCCGACCTTCAACCGTACGCCGTCGAGCACGTCACCGGCACCGACGGCACGCGCGTGCCGATCCAGCTCTTCACCGGCCGCTGGAACGGCGACCCGACCCAACTTCGGCTGACCGAGGGCGTGATGCTCGCCTGGGTGCGGCCCGAGAAGTTCCCGTACATGACGATGCTGCCGTCGCGTAGGAGGAGACCTCGAAGGCGCCGGTCCCCATCTCGGTCGCCTGCCGCGAACCCGGCTCGACCGTGGCTTCGTGGATCGTGTCGAGACGCTCGGACCGCCGGCGAGATGCTGCGTGAGGTTTCCGCCGCAGGCAAGGTTGAGCACCCGCATCCCGCGGCACACCGCCAACGCCGGATGCCGAGGGCGCTCGCGGCCTTGGCCATCTCGAGGTCGAGCTCGTCCGGCTCATCGTGATCCGGCTCGGTACCGGGGCGCGGATCCTGGCCGTAGCGGGCGGGATTGACATCGGAGCCGCCCGGCAGCAACACGCCTGCGGCAGGTCGGACTGCCGGTGCCTTGCCCCAGCGTGCATCACGAGCGGCTCGCCTCCGACCGCGAAGGCGGCCTCGCACATGGCCTCGGTCGCGATGGTGCCGCTGAACCTCGGACCAGCCACGGACGCGGCGCAGCGGCCGACCACGGCAACAGGGGGCGCGTGCACATTCCTTCGCCTCTCCGCCGAGGGGATACTCCAGCGCCGTAAATCCACTCGGCCCATGCCGCGGCCGTCCGGCCGTCGCCGGTGATCCGGCCGAGGGCGCCGTCCAGTGCCGTCAGAACCTCGGGGCGGTACTTGGCGACACCGATACCCCAACGGTTGCCGGTGCGTACGGTGAAGGCAAGCTCACAGTCCGGGTGGTCCCCCGGAGGCACGAAAACGGCGACGTCGTCCACGGGAGCGTCGACCTGACCGGCCCGGAGATCATTCAGCATGTCGCCGAACACGTCGTCGGTGTCGCAGCCGTAGGACATGGCGAGGGCGCCGTCGAACGTCTCTGTCAGGGTACGGCGAGCGCGGATGCGTCTCACGCGGCACCGCCGCCGCAGTCGTCGCCGTCCGGCTCCGCTCGTGGCCGGAGGGCGCTAGCCCACCCACCGCCGCAACAGTTCCTCACGCTGCGCCCCGCGAGGAGACCCTCCCTCCCAAGCGCGGCCCCACTCCGACATCGCCGCAAGCGTGGTGGCCATCGTCGCGGCGCCGTCGGTGAAGCGGGACAGGAGTGTTCGGGAGAGGTCGGCCTCTGCCGGGGAGTAACCAACGGCCGCAGCCGCGTAGCACGTCAATTCGTGCTCTCCGTCGCGGGTTTCCACGCGTACCGTCATCATCGCCGGGATGCCGCCCGCCGGGCCCGGGCCCCCGGGCATAGCCAGGTTCACCACCGTGTCAAGAGCCAGCTCCGTGACCGCGCCGATCTGCCGCTTCAGGGATTTCACGGGGACGTCGACCATCGTCAGGGCTTGTACGTCCTCCCACAGGTAGAGGCGGGACTGTCCCTCGCCGAGGGCCAGCACGCCTTCAGGGGTCAGGCGTATCCCCGGAGCCTGACCGGACGGCTTCGCACCCACGTACACGTCGCTCTCAGCGATCCAGAAAACGCCCACCATGGCCATGGGTTGCTCACTTCTCCCGACGACGGCGCCGTCGTCGTGTCACACATCAATGATCAGGTCGCCCACCGCAACGCGCGAAGGGCCCGGGAAGTTCCCACTTACCGGGCCCCACACGTGGCCCTCACCCGGCGACCGCGCTGTTACCCGCCATGCCTGTCAACGGTCCGCGGCCGGACCGGTGCACAGACGAAAGGCCGATTCCGGCCCGTGCTCCGGCAAGCGATCTCCGACCTGGTACAGGTCTACTGGCTGGACCGGGTGTCCCTGGCGAGCGGTGTCGTCCTTGTCGCCGACTGCGAGCTGCGAAACGGGGCCATCACCGTCAGAGCTGGTAGTTCCGTACGGTCAGTCGGTCGCGAGCACCGGGGCCGATCGTGACGGCGAAGCCGTGCCGTGCCGCGATCCGGCCGGTGCGTACGGCAGAAAGGGAGCCGTGGCGTTCGAGGGTGAGCAGAGGGCGCCCGACGGTGTCGCTGCCGGGGACGTGGTGGAACGAGAGCACGGTGGTGGACATCGGTGTGTGCTCGGGGTGGACGGCCAGGGCTGCCGCCTCGTCGCCGTGTTCCAGAACGTACAGCCGCCCGTCGGCGATCGGGCCCGCGAAGTCGGCCCTGATGCCCACGGCCTGCCAGTGGGCGGGCTCGGCGTCGGATCCGGTGGTGTGCCGGGAGCGGTTGATGGAGGTGATGAACAGGTACGGGGAGCCTGCCGAACGGTGGGCGGCGGCGAGGAAGACGTTGGAGGGGCAGCGGTGGCCGGGGGCGATGACCTGCACCGTGCGGGCTCCGTCCTGTACGGCGGTCAGGTGGGCGGGCATGTGATCGGCGGCCGGCCCGCGCAGGCCGAACGGGCCCAGCGCGAACAGCTCCTCCATCAGCGACCGGATCCGGGCCTCCGGTATCTCGGCGGGCAGGCGCGCGAGGTCGAAGACCTCCACGATCCGCTCCGGGACGGCGGTCACGCTGCCGACCTGCCCCGCCGGTCGGCCCTTGAGCCGGTTGACCGCGGCCACCACGTCCGGCTCGGGCCGAGCGGTGAGGGCGTAGAAGTTCCCGAATCCGTGGGCGACCGCCACACCCTGGCCGAGTGCTTCGGCGGCGGCGCCCACCGCCACCGGATCGTTCAGCACGGGTCGTCCCGGCCCATCCATGAAGCCACGCCCTCTTTCTCGCCAACGTCCGTGCCACTGCCCGCATGCGGGGCGGGTGCCGGCTTCGGGGTTCAACGGCGTTTGCGCCTGTCAGGGCACGGAACAAACCTGCGCGGCTGCCCCGCGCCCGCGTCTGACGACACCGCGACGTCACCTGCGCCGGAGGGGTGTGTCCGGGTACCTCTTGCCCAGGGCCGTGAGGAGCTCGCCGTCCCGCTCCGGCAGACCGGGGGGCAGGACGAACGCGCCGCCGTGTTCGGGAGGTACGCAGCCCACGACCAGGTGACGGCTGACGACCCGCTGGTGGCGTCCCGCGGCGATCCGGGTCCCGGTGAGCGGATCGCGGTCGGGTGCGGCGACGGAGCCGCGGGCGGACAGCTGGTCCAGGTCGGGGAGGTGATGCCAGAGCTGCTGGGCCTGGTGGCTCTGGACGGATCCGGCGAGGTTGGCTTCCAGGCCGCGGTGGTGCGCGTAGTCGGTGAAGAAGCGCAGTTCCTCGAGGCCGAGCAGGCCGACGCGGGGCAGGCCGTGGCGGGAGAGGTCGGCGGCGTTGGTGTCGACCAGCTCGCTGTCCGCGGTGGATACGAGGGACACCCGGGCGGCCTTCAGCAGGATGCTCGTGTCCAGCATGATCCCATGGGCGCCTGCCGCGGCAGCCGTGTCGACCATGCGGACGACGGCTTCGCGGTCGGTGCGGCGCGCGGTGGTCCAGCCGTGATCGCCGTGCCGGAAGAGGTCGTTGAGCACGACGCGGGTGGTGCGTACGCCGTCGGGCAGGGCGCCGGCCTTGACCAGCACGTCCGGACCGGGGTGGTCGCCGGACGCGAACAGGGGCTGCCCGGCCTCGGTGGCCAGGGCGTCGGCGTGGTCGGCGAGGTCGAAGGCGTCGGAGTCGTCGGGGACGTCGGAGGCGTCGGGCAGTGCGGGGTGGTACTCGCCGAGGGCGAGGAGTTCGCGACGTACCGGTTCCAGGCTCCTGCGCGCCTCCCACAGGTCGAGGTCCTGGGCGAAGAACACCGCCATGACCCGCGTGGTCGTGTACGAGCCGGACTCGCGCAGGGTGGCGACGATCTCCTGCAACACCTCGCGTGTCTCGTCCGGGCGCATCCCGTCCAGGCCCACCTTGACGATGTTCGTGTCGCTGACGTGCGTACCCATCGCCATGGCCACGCCGCACGCCGCCTGGGCGGACTTGCCGGCCGTCTCGTAGCGGGACTTCCGAAGGGCCTGCCCGTCGGAAGTCCGGCGGTACAGCAGTTGGTCCTCGCCGATGTTGGTGCTCAGCCGGACCGGCAGCGGCCGGTGGCAGGATGCCACGGCGTCGGCGACCGCCCTGATGTGCCGGGGTTTGATGGTGCCCAGGGCGCTGCGCGGGTCCTCGCTGTCGATGATGCGCGCGCCCCCCGCCACCGCCTCGCGAGCCTCCCGCGCGTCGAACACGCTCACCAGCAGGCGCCGGTCGGGGCGCACGTCCCCTAAGTCGTTGATCGTCATGCCCCGAGGCTGTCAGACCACGGGTTCTTCCGGGATCACTCGAATCGGGTGGGTCCGACGTACGCCCGCCTACTCGGATTTCTCTGGGGGTGACCGTGTGGCGCCACTGCCGTGTCGCCAAGAGGGATCGCCGCGCCAAGCACCAGAAGTTCGGTGTCAACGTGCGGAGTCCTGTGCGCGGGTGTCTGCGACTGACTGCACGGGGGCGGCAGCCATCAGCAGTGCGGCGAGCGCGAGGGAAGCGGCCGTCTGGTACCCGATCCACACCTCACCCCCGGCGCTGCCGCCCCGCCATGCCACCAGGAGACCGGCGAGCGCCGTCAGCACCCATCCGCTGTCATAGGCGACCATGAGCCGTATGTAGGTACGGATCGGGCGGCTGCGCACGTACCTGATCTCGATCCCGCCGCCGATCAGCAGGGCGACGCCGGAGACGACCATCAGCCAGGCGGCCACGCCCAGCAGATCGCCGAACCGGGCTGCGCCGATGATGCAGGCGGCACCGAGCAACATCTTGAAGACACCGTCGGCGACGATCCCCGCCAACCGGCGCGTCGCTGACGGAGTAACAACTTGGGTCTGCGTCATGAGCGTTCCTCCCCTGGGGTCCGTCCCACTACCGTAATCTGGTTACTGTAATAATGGAATTATGAGAATGACGAGAGCGGAGACCAAGGAACGCAACCGCCGGGCCTTGCTGGATGCCGCCTTCCAGGTTGTCTCCCGGGACGGGTACCGCGCCAAGCTCGACGAGATCGCCGAGCGGGCCGGCCTGACGACCGGCGCCGTCTACTCACTGTTCGGCAGCAAGGGCGGCCTGGTGGCCGCCCTGGTCACCGACCACCTGCGGCCGCACTACGAGGAGATCGAGCGGGCGATGCCCGCCGAGATGGACCTTCTGGAAGCGGTCGAAGCCTTTGCCCGGTACTACCGGCGCAGCTCTGACGCCCCTGACGCACTGTCCGCCCTGTCACTGCAGATCACCCTGCTGGACATGGCGCTGCACGACAGCGAGCTCGGTTCTCAGCTCGCGACGTCCGTTCGGGCGCAGGAGAGCCGGCTGATCGCGCTGTTCACCGGCAGATCGCACAACGGGAACATCGTGACGTCGCATCAGGCGCAGCGTCTGGTGACCGCGCTCAGGGCACTGTTCGTCGGTCTCACGCAGGGTGTCCTCCTCGGCCTCGCCGAAGGTGCCGACGAGCAGTACTTCGCCGACACCGCCTGCGCCCTGGCATCCAGCGCGACCCTCCTCGATCAGGACGCGGACGCCGCGGTGAAGCTCGCGCGGCCGGGGCCTGATGGTGTCGTGGAGTGACACGTCAGATCCCGGGCGGCCAGGGCGCGCCGTAGCGTACGCGCGACCATCTCCGGACCGGGAGGCCGAGAGGCGGTGATGAGACGGCGGGTTGCCGCGTGGCTGTCGGCGTACCGGGAGTGCGGCGGGAAGGCGGCGAGCGCACCGGAGACGATGAGGGTGTCGATGAAGCCCGGTTCGACGAGGCAGCCGTGGCGACCGCCCACATCGTGGCCCGTCGGCTCGGCGTCACCGCGCCGAAGGGCACACTCGGCCACGCCCTCGGCGCGGCGGGAGCGATCGAAGCGGCACTGACCGTCCTCACGCTCCAGCACGGACTGGTTCCGCCGACCGCCAACATCCAGGCAACGGCACCGGAATTCGACATCGACTGCGTCACGAAGCAGCCCCGCCGCCAGCAGGTACGCGCTGCCCTCAGCCACTCCTTCGGGTTCGGCGGCCACAATGTCGTCGTCACTCTGACCAGGCCCGGCTGACGCGGCCACCAGCAGGCCGCCGACGCATCGAAGCCGCTGCCGCGCCGCGCTGGAAGCCTGGGCCGGCCGGGGCGCTCACCGGGCCGGCGGTGTCCGGCCGGCGGTCCGGTCCGGTCCGGAGTCGAAACGGACCGCCGGCGAGCCCGCCGCGCTGTGCCGGTCGGCCCACGCTTCCAGCGCGGCGCGACAGGCGTGGTCGAGGTGGTGGACCCCGGAGAGGTCGAGGACGACCCGGCGGTCCCGGGGCAGGACCTCGAGGCTGTCGAGTATCTGCGGCAGCCTCAGGAAGGTGACCGTCCCCAGCAGGCGCACCCGTACCGCGCCACGTCCGTCGTCGCTGCGTTCGACCCGCAGGTGCGAGGCCTCCCATGCGGCCTTCGCCACGGACAGGACGAGGCCGATCACCACCCCTTCGAGCATGCCGACCCCGACGATCGCCACCGCTGTCACGACGAGGATGAGCGCCTCGCCGCGGTGGGCGCGCCAGAGGGTCACCACGCCCCTGAACGGAATCAGTTTCCAGCCGGCGTGTACGAGGACCCCGGCGAGGGCCGCGAGGGGGACGTACGCGAGGACGCCGGGCAGCAGAGCCGCGAAGAGCAGCAACCACACCCCGTGGAGCACCCTGGACGCCTTCGTCCGGGCGCCCGCCTCGACGTTGGCCGAGCTGCGCACGATGACCGCGGTCAGCGGGAGGGCGCCGAGCAGCCCGCACAGGGCGTTGCCGGTTCCCTGGGCGACGAGCTCCTTGTCGTAGTCCGTACGCGGACCGGAGTGCAGCCGGTCGACGGCCGCCGCGCTGAACAGCGACTCGGCGGAGGGGATCAGGGCGAAGGCGAGAATCGTCCCGAGCAGGACCGGGTCGGCGAGGGAGGCGACGGCGTCGGCACCGGGCAGGCGGACGGCTTCCAGCACACCGCTTACCCGCACGGTCTCCACCGGCAGGTCGCACAGCGCGGTCACCAGGGCGGCCAGCAGTACCGCCACCAGCGCGCCGGGGACCGCCCGCGCCCGGCGGGGCAGCCGGCGCCAGGCCACGATGAGGAGGACGGTGCCGGCGGCGACGGCGAGGGAGACGAGGGCCGCGCCGCTGCCGATGCCCTCGGCCAGGGCACCCGGCAGGCCGGTGAGTTTGGCGAACCCTGAGTCGGGAACCGAAGCGCCCGTCGCGGCGTAGAGCTGGCCGGCGATGATGACGAGGCCGATACCGGCGAGCATCCCCTCGACGACGGAGAGGGAGATGGCGCGGAACCAACGCCCCCACCCGAGAGCGCCCATGACGACCTGGAGGAGACCGGCGAGCAGCACGATCACCCCGAGGACGGGCAGGCCGAAGACCCGGACCGTTTCGAGGACGAGCACGGTGAGACCGGCGGCGGGTCCTGAGACCTGGAGGCTGCTGCCGCGCATCACGCCGGTGACGAGACCGCCGACGATGCCGGTGATCAGGCCGAGTTCGGCGGGCACGCCGGAGGCGAGGGCCACGCCGATGCAGAGCGGGAGCGCGACGAGGAAGACGACGAGCGAGGCGGCGAAGTCCTGCCGGAGGTGGGAAGGGCGAAACGGCATACGGATCCCCCCTCACCAGGTCTCGAAGGTGACGGTCCGCGGGCTGTGTTCGCCGCCCGCCGTGCGCGGCTCGAAGAGCTGACCGGTTCGGACTCCGGTGACGCGGGCGGGTACGCCCCCGGAGTCGGGGCGGGTGAGGAACAGAACGGCCGGGAACCGGTGGCCCGGGGTGAGCGGGTCGGACTCCTCAGGGCGATTTCCGGGCCGGCGGGCGTTGTCGACGAGGGGCTGCATGAATGATTCCTCCTGGCGCGCTGTGGGGGCGCGTCGGACTGACAGGTCGGCGTGGGGACGTACCGCCTGTCAGCACAGGAACACCTGGAGCGCGGAGGAATCGAGGGCGACGGGTCTTTGCCGGGTGTCCGGGCTCCCCGGTCGCCCGGCCGGAGGGTACGTGGGCGGCGCCGTGCGGACGGCAACCGCCGGCGGGCCGGGGGGACCGGCCGGAGCGGTGGCGGCACGGCGCCGGTCGCGGTGGAGGGCGGAGCCTCTCGGGGTGTCGAGTTCGCCTTCCTCGGGCTGGCCGATCTCGTACGCCGCGGTGGCCCCGAGCTGCTGGACGCGGAGTTGCTGGGGCGCGGCCCCGGACCCGATCGGTGCCGACGGGGTACATGCGCCGCAAACGAGGGCGAAGGCGAGGAGGAGGACGAACACCGGGAGAGCGCGCGTCACCGCGGACGCATGGACGGTCGGCATCGTGAGCACTGCCTCCCTCCGGTCACGCCGCCATCGGAATTCACCAAAGCGAGTTCAAGAGCGGGTCAATGGAGAGTAATACGCGCCTGTGAACATCCCCCCTCAACACTCGTGCCGTCCGAAGGGTTTTCTCATGGGATCAGCCGGAAGTCGACGCGAACGGCCGCGTCGGCCGTCACACGTTCTTCATGCCGTGTGCATGGTCCTGGTGCTGTTCCCCCACCCATGATCGTCAGAACGCCCGCATCCGCATCCGCATCCGCATCCGAGGAGCAGTCCCCCATGTCCAGCCGCCGCACCTTCCTCGCCGGTTCGACCGCCACCCTCGGTCTGGCCACCCTCACCGCCACCACCGCGGGCCCGGCGCAGGCGACGTCCTCCGCGGCGGGCCCGGACGCCGTGGAGGGCTCGTCGAGCACCCGGCCGCCGAACTTCGTCGTCGTCCTCGCCGACGACCTCGGCTACGGCGAGCTCGGCGCCTACGGCCAGAAGTTGATCAGCACCGCCCGCCTGGACCGGCTCGCCGCCGAGGGACTCCGCTTCACCGACGCCTACTCCACCGCGGCCGTCTGCGCCCCGTCCCGCTGCTCCCTGCTGACCGGCCTGCACACCGGCCACTCCACGGTCCGCGCCAACCCCTCCTCCGGCGGCCAGGGTTCACTCACCGCCGACGACACCACCTTCGCCGAGGTGCTCCGGGCCCGCGGCTACCGCACCGCGCTGATCGGCAAATGGGGTTTCGGACCGGAGGCCGCCGGCCAGGAAAGCCACCCGGCCGCCCGCGGCTTCGAGGAGTTCTACGGCTACATCGACCACAGCCACGCCCACCAGTACTACCCCACGTACCTCTGGCACAACGACGCCAAGGAGCCCATCCCCGCCAACGCCGGCGGCACGAAGGCCGTGTACGCCCCGGACCTCCTGGAGCAACGCGCCCTGGAGTTCATCGGCGCCCACGCCTCCGAACCGTTCCTCCTGCTGCTCACCCCGAACGTCCCGCACGCCCCCAGCGACATCCCCGACTCCAGCGCCTACGCCGACCGGAGCTGGACGGCCGCGAACAAGGGGCACGCGGCCCAGGTCACCTACTTCGACTCGCTCGTCGGCAAGGTGGTCGACCGGCTCCGGGACCTCGGCCTGGAGCAGGACACCATCGTCCTCGTCACCAGCGACAACGGTCCCCACGAGGAGGGCGGCGTCAACCCCGACCTGTTCGACGCGAACGGCCCGCTGCGCGGCTACAAGCGCAACCTCTACGAAGGCGGCGTACGCGTCCCCCTCATCGCCTGGGGCCCCGGCCGGGTCCGGCAGGGCACGAGCGACCGCCCCACCCCGCTGACCGACGTGCTCCCCACCCTGGCCGAGCTCGGCGGCGCCCCCTCCCCCACCGATGTGGACGGGCTGTCCGCCGCTCCCCTGCTCGCGGGCAGCGCCCACTCGGCGCGCCACGGGCACCTGTACTGGTTCCGGGACGAGTGGGGCGTGACCAGCCGGGCCAACGCCCAGGACGACAAGCGCGCCACCTGGCTGGCCGAGGCGGTCCGCCGGGACAACTGGAAGGCCGTGCGCTTCGCCCCCGAGCGGGACCACGACCTCCCCGACGACAAGTGGCAGGTGGAGCTGTACGACCTGGCCACCGACCTCGGCGAGACCCGCGACGTCGCCGACAAACACCCGGCCAGGGCCACGGAACTGGTGGCGCTGATGCGCTCCTCCTGGAAGGACAGCCGTCCGCGCGTCCCGTTCGGCACCCGCCTGACGCTGCCCGGCCTCGCCGTCCCCGGCAGGGCGTTCACCGTGACCGCCACTCTGGACAACGGTTCCGCCCGCCCCTGGACCTCGGCCGCACTCGCCCTGCGCGCCCCCGACGGCTGGACCGTGACCGCCACCTCCCCGGTTGCCACGGACCAGCTCGCCCCCCGGCGGCCGGCTCACTGCCTCCTGGCGGGTCACCCCGCCCGCGAACGCCGCCCCCGCGACCACGTGGGCGCTCACTGCGGAGGGCAGCGCCCTCACCCCGGCAGGTCGGGTCCGCTATCCGGCGACGGGCACGGTCCCGACCCCGCCCCCTGCCCCCACCCGCAGCTCCTACCTCTCGGACCTCACCTGGATCAGCGCCACCAACGGCTGGGGGCCGGTGGAGCGCGACAGCTCCAACGGCAAGAACGCGGCCGGCGACGGCCCGCTGATCTCCTTCGGCGGCACGACGTACCCCAAGGGCCTGGGCGTCCACGCTCCCAGCGACCTCGCCTACCACCTCGGCGGTGCCGCCGTCCGGTTCACCTCCCTGGTCGGCATCGACGACTTCTCCGCCCGGCAGAGCGCCGTCGGCGCCACCCGCGCCAAGGTCTACGGCGACGACCGCCTGTTGCTGACGACCCCCACGCTCACGGCGGCCACCGGCCCCGTCCAGGTCGACCTGGACGTACGCGGAGTCCGCGTCCTGCGGCTGGTCGTCGAGGACGCCAACAACCGCACGTCCTTCGACCACACGTCCTGGGCCCTGGCCCACGTCACCGTGGGCTGACGTTCCGCGCCGACATGCGAGAGGCCGTTTCGGAGCAATCCGAAACGGCCTCTCGCAGAGCGGGCCGAAGGTGCTATGCGGCGTCGGCGGCCACCCGGAACCCGATGTTGCCGGTCGAACTGTCGGGTGTGTTGGAGCTGCGGGCGGCCACCCGGCAGCGGTTGCAGTAGGAGTCGTGGCACAGGTACGAGCCGCCGCGCATCGCCCGTGAGGTCTCCTCGCCGGGGGTGAACCGGTCCGCGCACCACTCCCAGACGTTGCCGACCGTGTTGTAGAGCCCGAAGCCGTTGGGGCGGAAGGACTTCACGGGAGCGGTGCCCACGTGTCCGTCGGCGGCGGTGTTGCGGGTGGGGAAATCGCCCTGCCAGATGTTGCACATGTGGCGGCCGTCGGGCGTGAGCTCGTCGCCCCACGGGTAGCGGCGCTGCTCCAGGCCGCCGCGGGCGGCGTACTCCCACTCGGCCTCGGTGGGCAGGCGGGTACCGGACCAGGCGCAGTAGGCCAGGGCGTCGTGCCAGGACACGTGGACGACGGGGTGGTTCTGGCGGTCGGTGACGTGTGAGCCCGGCCCTTCGGGGTGGCGCCAGCCGGCTCCTTCCACCGCCCGCCACCAGGGGACGGCTTCCACGGGCGGCGAGACGTCGGCGACCGGGTCGGCGAGGAAGGCCCCGAAGGTGAAGGAGAAGCCGAAGCGCTCCGCCTCGGTGATGTGGCCGGTGGATTTGACGAAGGTGGCGAACTGCGCGTTGGTCACGCTCGTGGCCGCGATACGGAAGGGCTCTACAGCCACCTCGCGGACCGGCCCCTCGGCGTCCGCGGGGAAGCCCTCCGGGTCGTCGGTGCCCATGAGGAAGCGGCCGCCGGGCAGGGCGAGCAGCTGCCGGGCCACCCGGGAGGGCGGCGCCGTGACGGACTGCTCCGTGAGGGTGAGCGTGGGGGCGTGGGCGTTGCCGGGGGTGCAGCATCCGGGCATGGCGGCTCCTTGAGGGCGGCTGGTGGCCGGGCACCGGTCCTTGAGGACGGGTACCCGGCCGGCGGTTCTGTGGTGCGGGTCAGCCCGTGCGGTCAGCGTGTGCGGTCAGCCCGTGCGGTCGGCTGCGAGCTGGGCGGCCAGGGCGGGGATGCCGAGGGCCAGTTCCTGGGCCGGGGTGGCCTGGTACAGCTTGTTGGTCAGCTGGTGCGGGTCGTTCGTCAGGTCGTAGTACTCGCGGAACTTCACCTGGCCGGTGCCGGACACCGTGCCGTTCCCGTCGGTCGTCAGGTCGTAGTACTCCGTGTACTGCTTGTCCTTGGCCACGTACGAGGCCCAGGTCGGTGCCCCGCCGGTGCCGGTGCCCTGCTTCCACCACTCCACCAGCAGGTGGTCACGGCTGTGGGAGGAGAGCAGGGACCTGCCGTCCTGCGCGGCGCTCGGGGTGATGCCCGCCGCGTCGAGGATGGTCGGCGCGATGTCGATGTTCGCGACGATGCGGTTGTCCACGGTCCCCGCGCCACGGCCGCCGGCCGGCCAGGAGAGGTAGAACGGCACTTCGTGGGCCTGCCGGTAGGGCACCGACTTGGCGGTCCAGCCGTGGTCGCCCCAACTGAAGCCGTTGTCGGCGATATAGATCACCAGGGTGTTGTCCAGCTGGCCCAGGGCCTGGAGCTTGTCCTTGAAGGCCTGCACCGCGTCGTCGACGGAGAGCAGCGTGCGCAGCTGCTCGGCGCGGATCTGCCGGGCGTCGGCGACGGTACCGGTGGCGTTCTTGATGTAGCCCGGCTTGTCGCTGCGGTCATCCTCGGGGACGGAGGGCCGGCCGTTCCACGCGGGGACGGTGGTGTCGGCGTACTTCGCCTCGGGGGTGCGCGGGCCGTGGGAGGCGTACGGGGTGACGTACGCGAACCAGGGCCGGGTGTCGGTGGCGGCCTTGTCGAGGAAGTTCAGCGTGCGGTTCTTGATGATGGTGGTGGTGTAGCCGTTGATCGTCTGGACGTTGCCGTTGACGTTCCACTGGGCGTCGACGAATCCGGGCTGGAGAAGGGCGAAGTCCTCGAAGTGCGGCGGGTTCTCCGCCAGGGTCCAGGAGTTGAGGTACTTGCCGAACAGACTGGTGCGGTAGCCCGCCTGCTTGAGGTACCTCTGCACGGTGGTGCTCTGGTCGAGCGAGTACGAGGCCTTGTTGTTGCGCACACCGTGGTTGTGGGCGTGCCGGCCGGAGAACACGCTGGCGCGCGAGGGGGAGCACAGCGGCGTGGTGACGTGGCCGTTGGTGAACCGCACACCCTGGTCGGCGAGCCAGCCGACGGTCTTGGACAGGGCCCATTCGGTGTGCTTGGGCTGGTCGTCGGTGACGATCAGCAGGATGTTCGGGCGGCCGGCGGCAGCGGCGGGGCCGGCCCCGGCGACCTGTGCGAGGCCGGGTACGGCCGTGGCCGCGGCCACGGCGGCGGCTCCGCCGAGGAAGCCGCGGCGGGTCACCGGGGTTCGTCTGTTCTCGCTCATGTTGTCCGTTCCTCCCGGGTGCGTCGGCGTACGGGGGCACGGCAGACGAGCGGCTCCGGGCCGTCGGCTGCGATGCGGGAAGAGGGAGAGCGGCGGGCACCGGGCGAGGGCACCGGGTGGGGATCCCGCGGGGAAGAAGGGCGCGTTCAGCGCGCCGGGGCGACCATACACAGGGCGCTTGCCGCGCGCCCGTGGTCGACGTGACGGCGCGCAGTGAGGATTCCTGCTGCCATGGCCACGACAGTAGGCGAACCGGAACCTCGGTTCCATGTACGGCAGATGAAATGGGGGCCCGACGTGATGTCCCATGGCGACCGCGCCGTCGAGCGTGCCGCGGGCTCCGCGGTCGGCTGCCCGTCACGCCGTCGCATGGATGGGCCGGCAGGCCCCCGTCGCCGGCTCGGGGCGGCGGGGTCAGCCCCGCAGCGTCTCCAGCGCGGTGTCCAAGGGCTCCCGCCCTCGCTGGTTGAACGGCAGTTTGCCGAGTACGACCGCCATGCCGCAGGTGTTGGTGAGGGCGGAGAACACCAGACCGGCCGCGATCCCGGCGGACAGCAGCTGGAACGCCGGATGGACGAACAGGCCCAGGAGCAGGCCCAGCAGCACGATGCCGCCGGCGGTGAAGCGGACCTGGCGCTCCATGGCCCACACGGCCCGCGGCCGGCCGTCCGGGTACTGAAGCCCGTGACCCTCGGCAGCCCAGGCCGTGGTGCCGCCGGTCAGACTCGACGCGGGGATGCCGTGGGAGGCCAGGGTCCCGGCGGCGGCGTCCGAGCGGGCGCCCGAGGCGCACACCAGGAGAAGCGGCCCCCGCCCGGCGGCCTGCCGGAGTTCGCGATGACCAGCAGAGTGCGGGCGGCGGCGGGGCCCGTCAGGCGGCAGCGGTGCGGGACTTCGCCCCGGTGGTGGGCGCTCTGGCCGGCGCGCAGGGTCAGCGGTTCCTCGCCCTCGACCTCGAGGACGATCTCGCCCTCCAGGACGTAGAGGAAGTCCTCGCCGGGGTGCTCGAACCAGCCGCGCTCGCCCCGGCCGGGCTCGAAGTGGTGCTCGTAAGCCTCCATCAGCGAGCTGCGCCCGCCGGGGATGAGTACCTGGGCGATCTGCCCCGCGGCCTCGTTCACGCGGATCACCTGCGGGTCGCTCTCGTGGCTGACCGCGCCCGGTCGCGCGGGCGGCCGGAGGAAGGTGCCCGGGGTGACGTCCAGCGCTTCCGCGATCCGGTAGATCGAGCTGAGGCTGGGGGTGGCGAGTCCGCGTTCGAGCTGGCTGAGGAAGGGCTGGGAGAGGCCTGAGCGTGTGGCGAGGACGGCCATGGAGACCCCGCGCTGTGTGCGGCAGCTCCGGATCACCCGTCCGACCTCGATCGCCTCGGGCGTGGGTTCGGGTCGAGACACGCAGGTGAACGTACCCCATCACCGATCAGGGGTCGGAGGCCCCGGTGAGGTTTCGCACTGCTGCAACAACTCCTTCATAAGCGTGGTCAATTATTGACCTCACTTATCGACGACCGAGGAATCGAACGAGGAGCCGCCCCGTGCACGCCACCCCCGCACCGCCCGGCCGGGCCCTCAGCCGGCTCGGCCCGGCCCTGGGCGCGGCAGGTGCCGTGCTCGCTCTCTGGTACCTGCTCGCCTTGTCCGGCGCGGTGGCTCCAGGGCTCCTGCCCACGCCCGCCGGGACCCTGGCCGCCCTCGCGGACAGTGCCCGCAGCGGCATCCTGGCGGCTGATCTCGGCGCCAGCCTCGCCCGCGCCGGGCAGGGTTTCGCGCTGGGCGCCCTCGTCGGCAGCGCGCTGGGCTTCGCCACCGGCTATCTGCCGAAGCTGTCGGCCGCCGTCACCCCGGTGATCTCCTTCCTGCGCCCGATCCCGGCCATCGCGCTGGTTCCGCTCGCAACCGCCTGGTTCGGCATCGGGGAGACCGCCAAGCGCCTGCTCATCGCGTACGCCGTACTGCTGGCCGTCTGGCTGTACGTACACGACGGGGTGTCCCGGGTACCGGTGTCCCACCTGCGGGCGGCCCGGTCGCTGGGTGCTTCGCTGCACCGGCGGTTCACCGAGGTGCTGCTGCCCGCCGCCGCGCCCGCGCTGCTCGCGGCGCTGCGGTACGGGGCTTCGGTGGCGCTGCTCGCCCTGGTGGCGGCGGAACTGGGCGGCGCGGACAGCGGTCTGGCGTACCGGCTCCAGGTGGACGGCCAGTTCCTGCGCGTGGACCGGATGTTCGCGGGGCTGCTCGTGCTCGGGCTGCTCGGCGTGGCCGTCGACCTCGTCCTGGCCGCGATCGGCCGCCGGTTCGTGCACTGGAGCGCCTCATGAGCCTGGAGGTACGGCTGGAGGGGCTGTCGGTCCACTACGGGGCCGCCCCGGTTCTGGAGCGCACCGATCTGGCGTTCCCGGCGGGCTCGTTCACGGCGCTGCTGGGGCCCCAGCGGGTGCGGCAAGTCCACGGTTCTCAACATGGTGGCGGGGTTCGTACGGCCCACCGCCGGGCGGGTGACGGCGGGTTCCGCGCCGGTGCGCGGGCCGGGCCCGGAGCGGGGTGTGGTCTTCCAGCACTACGCGCTCTTCCCCTGGCGCACCGCCCGCGGCAACGTCGAATTCGCCCTCAAGCGGCTCGGCCTGCCGCGTCCGGAGCGCCGTCGGCGAGCGCTCACGGCGCTGGCCGAGGTGGGGCTCGCGGACGGGGCCGAGAAGTACCCGGCGCAGCTGTCCGGCGGTATGCAGCAACGCGTGGCGCTGGCCCGCGCACTGGCCGCCGAACCCGAAGTGCTGCTGATGGACGAGCCGTTCGGAGCGCTGGACGCACTGACCCGGACCCGGATGCAGACGCTGCTGCGGGAGCTGTGGCAGCGCCGCGGCACCACCGTCGTGTTCGTCACGCACGACATCGACGAGGCGCTGGCCCTGGCCGAGCGGGTCGTCGTCCTCGGCGGGACTCCCGGGCGGGTACTGGCCGACCACGCCGTGCCGGACGGACCTCCCGACCCGGACCTGCGCTCACTGATCGCACGTCACCTCGGCTCCGGCTGAAGGCGTTCGACTCTCTCCCTGCTCTGTCTCCGTCCCTCTCCCCTGCTCTGCCTCCCTCCCTTGCCCCGTCTCCGACCCTGCCCTGTCTCCCTCCCTTGCCCCGTCTCCGACCCTGCTCTGCCTCCCTCCCTTGCCCCGTCTCCGACCCTGCCCTGTCTCCCTCCCTTGCCCCGTCTCCGACCCTGCCCTGTCTCCCTCCCCGTCCCCGAAAGGATTCCCAATGGAGTTGTCAACCCCTTGCGGTGACTCGCTGTGAGCGGGTCAGGCGAGCGCGACAGGGCTTGGCGGCGCCGTGATCTCGA
>NZ_JBEPDM010000070.1:0-25285 GCF_040300305.1 Streptomyces sp. NPDC000410 | reverse complement strand
GGGTATTTACGGGGTGCTGCCATGGTGCTGGTGGGTCTCCTTCGCCAGGACCGTAACCCTGGCATCAGGGACTCCACAAATCTCAGTACAGCTCACCCTGTGTGGTGATGGAGCAGGTGTGTCGTTGCGGACCACCTTTGCGACGCAGGCAGCCGGATGTGTCGCGTCCGGGACCGTCGATGTCACGTGTATCACTGTCCGGGTGCTTCAAGTCGGGCGTGCGCGATCATGGTCGGTATGGACGCTCGTTTTGTTGGCATCGCTGAGCTGGTCGAGGCCCCGCCCGTGGCGGTCGTGGTCGACGTCATGCGTGCTTTCACCGTGGCTGCCTGGGCCTTTGCCCAGGGGGCGGAAAAGATCGTTCTTGCTGAGTCGCTGGACGAAGCTCTGGCGCTCAAGGCCCGCCACCCGGATTGGATGGCGCTCAAAGACGGTTCGCCCGCGCCGGGGTTCGACATGGTCAACTCGCCGGGCCTGCTGCGGTCTGTTGACCTTGCCGGACGGACCGTGGTGCAGAAGACCACGGCAGGGACGGTCGGCGCCCTCGCGGTCAAGGAGGCGTCGCTGGTGCTGTGCGCCAGCTTCGTGGTGGCGGAGGCAACGGCTCAGCTCTTGCGGACACGCGGGGGTGACAGTGTCACGTTCGTGGTCACTGGCGAGGATGGGCAGGCCGATGAAGATCTGGCGTGTGCTCAGTACATCGCTCGGAGGGCCACCGAGGCGGGGACGGACGCAGCTGAGTTCCTCCGCCGCGCCGGCGAGTCGCGCGCCGCCGCCGAACTGGCGGAGGGTGTGCGTCAAGGAGTCCATCCTGACGACGTCGCGCTCTGTCTTGAGCTCGACCGGTTCCCTCTGGCCATGGTGGCGACCCTGGAGGATTCGCTCATGGTCCTCCGTCCATGCGCCGTGCCTGCGCCGGCCGACGAGGCTTCGATCTGATCGCGGGCGAGGTCCAACTCTCGCCATGCGATAGCCGGCACCCGGTCAGCTTGTCCGCCGCGAGACTCTCCCAGTGCTGTTCACCCGTCCGGACAGGCGGGTCCGGACGCTCCGCCACGGCGATGCGCCGGGCATCACCCGGGGACGGCGACAGTCCCGTGTGTGAGTTGGCTGAGGCGTCCTGATCTCGGCGGCTCGCACAGACTCCGCCTCCGCCGAACCGTTCGCGTCTTCCACCACAGCGGGTTGTCAGCCGATGGAAGGGGCTTGGTCGACGTACGGGACGCGCGGCTGCGGAATGCTCCGGATCGTTGCGACGTCGAGTGCCAGGGCTGCCGAAGTGGTGCCCAGAGTGCCGCCCGGGTGCCACGTACCGGTCACCTTCACCCAGGTGTCGGCGGGTGGTGCTTCCGCTCCGTGCATCGTTATGGTCAGCGACTGGGAGTCGGCCGCACAACAGGCGACCAGAAGCCGGGTCAGATCCCAGGTCCCGTCCTTGCCCGGCGTGACAAACCCCTGCATGAGTACGGTGCGGCCCTTGAGGCTCTGGTTGTCGTCGTGTTGCGCCCGGGCGATGAACTCGGTCAGCGACAGGGGAGCGGGGCCGTGGGCGGGGAGTGGCTCGAAGCGCTCGTAGTCCTCGTCCTCGACGATCTTCGGGTTGTCACGTACCGCGGTGTAGGAGCCCAGGGCCGGCGGGGCGAACAGGAGCAGTGCCAGCGCGGGCGGCAGCAGAAGCCAGGCGACGAGAGGGCCACGAGTGTGGTCGTGCCCGTGCCCGTTCCCGTGCTCCGCGTGCGCGGCGGCGTCGCCGAGGGTCCCGTCGGACCCCTGGCGGCCCCAGAGGAGCATCCCGTCGCGGCGAGCGCCGATCACTCCCATGGCGCACAGGACGATTCCGGACGCGACAAGGAACGGCTGGAGCCCTTCCCTCACGTAGCGCAGGCTGATGTCGCTGAACAGCGACACGCGTAGTACCCCTGCCCCGGTCACCAGGAGCAGCAGCGCCTGGAACGTGCGTCTCACAGCAGCCACCACCCGACGAGAACACTGCAGACGACGGCGACCACGGCGGTCGCCGCCGAGAACCGGAGGGCGAAGGACCGGCCGAACGTTCCCGCCTGCAGGGCGATCAGCTTCACGTCGACCATGGGCCCGACCACCATGAACGCCAGTCGGGCGGTGGGCGAGAAGCCGGTCAGCGAGGCGGCGACGAAGGCGTCGGCCTCCGAGCAGATGGCGAGGACGACGGCGAGCCCTGCCAGGAACAGCACAGACACCCAGAACGATCCTGAGAACGTGTCCAGCACCGAACGCGGCACGGCGACATTGAAGGTCGCCGCAGCCATCGCGCCGAGTACGAGGAATCCGCCGGCATGCAGGAAGTCGTGCTGGAAGCCGAGCCGGAACTCCTCCCATCGGCTGTGCCCGTGCTGATGGCCGGTATGCCGGGCCGACATCCGCAGCCACTCCGGACGCCCGAGCCTCAGCCACAGCCAGCCCATCGCAGCGGAGACGGCAAGTGAGGCGATGAGCCGGGCGGCAACCATCTCCGGACTGCCCGGGAAGGCAACGGCCGTAGCCGTCAGAACGATCGGGTTGACGGCCGGCGCCGACAGGAGGAACGCGAAAGCGGCAGCCGGCGTGACGCCCCGCCGGATCAGACTCCCTGCCACGGGGACGGAGGCGCACTCACAGCCCGGCAGCACGATACCGGCAGCGCTCGCGACCGGCACCGCGAGTGCGGGATTGCGCGGGAGCGCCTTGCTGAACGCATGCGCCGGTACGAAGGCGCTGACCGCTCCGGAGATCAGCGTGCCCAGGATGAGGAACGGAATGGCCTGAACGGTGATCGCCACGCAGATCGTCTGCCACGCACGGAAGCCGGGGTGACTCAGCCAGTCCACCGCTCCTGCGGTCCAGGCGAGCCCGGCGAGCGCCAGTGCCGACACGCCCCCGGCGACGAGGACCGACGCCGGGGCGGGGCGGTCCGGGCTTGTGCCCGTCGTGGGCCGCCCGGATATGCCGACCCGCAGGTCTTTCACCGACCCGTCCTGTTCGTTCACGTCAGCTCCGGTTGTGTCTGGGAGAGGCATCACGTCAGCCGCGGGATCCGCTGCTGCGGGGGAGGCAGCCTCTGCTACCCCCGTACCGGGTTGGGCAGTGCCGTGGCTGCGACCACTGCCCAACCCGGAGGATTCACATCTGCGGTACGAGCTCGGCGTGCTCGTGGCCGCGGCGGTGCTCGTGCGCGTACCCCAGCTCGGACACGTGCTCGTGCTTGCACGCGTCGTCGATGCCGTAGGTGTCCCACGCGGGAAACGGATCGACGGCCGGGAGGCTCTCGCCTTCCTCCATGAGGCAGTCGACCAGGGCGGCCTGGAGTTCCTCGGCGTGCAGGCCGGTGCCGATGAAGACCAGTTCCTGGCCCTGGGCGTCGCTGTCCGCGTCCAGGGCGCCCGAGGGTTCGAAGCGGGCTACGGAGCCGGCCTGCGACCACAGTCCGGTCACGTGGGGGCGGCTCGCCAGCCGGAAGAAGCCCTTGGAGCGCAGGATCTGTCCGAACGTTCCGCTGTCGAGTTCCTCGGTGACGAACGTCCACAGGCGGCCCGGGTGGAACGGCGCCTCGGAGCGGAAGACCGTGCTGGAGATGCCGTACTCCTCGGTCTCCGGGACGTGATCGCCGTTGAGTTCCATGACCCAGCCCGGGGCCTGCTGCGCACGCTCCAGATCGAACAGACCGGTCCCGAGCACATCTCCGAGGCCCACGCGCCCACGCGTGGCGGCCACGACCCTGGCCACCGGGTTGAGACGTGCCAGAGCTGCCCGGAGCCGGTCGGCGGTCGGCGCATCGACGAGGTCGAGCTTGTTGAGCACGATGACATCGGCGAACTCGATCTGGTCCATCAGCAGGTCGCTGACGGTGCGTTCGTCGTCCTCGTACTGGTCGAGTCCCCGCTCGGCGAGCCCGTCCCCACCTGCCAATTCGGGCAGGAAGTTGGCGGCGTCGACGACCGTGACCATGGTGTCGAGGCGCGCCAGGTCACCGAGGGTGGCGCCGTCGTCGCGAGGGAAGGCGAAGGTCGCTGCGACGGGCATCGGTTCGGAGATGCCGCTGGACTCGATGAGGAGGTAGTCGAAGCGGTCCTCGCGGGCGAGACGGTCGACCTCCTCGAGCAGGTCGTCGCGCAGGGTGCAGCAGATGCACCCGTTGGTCATCTCGACCAGGCGTTCCTCGGTCCGCGACAGGGCGGCCTCGCCGCCGCGGACCAGTGCGGCGTCGATGTTGATCTCGCTCATGTCATTGACGATGACCGCGACGCGCAGGCCCTGACGGTTGCTCAGCACATGGTTGAGCAGAGTGGTCTTGCCCGCTCCGAGGAAGCCGGACAGGACGGTGACGGGCAGTCGTTCGACCATGCCCGTCAGCCTTCGGGGCGCAGCAGACCGCGCTCGTACGCCTTGGCCAGCCGCTGCGGCACCAGATAGGCGACGCCGTCGACCGTGATCGGCACGAGCCGCGGCGTGATCGCCTTCCACTGGGCACGGCGGTGACGGGTGTTGCTGCGGGACATCTTCCGCTTGGGTACAGCCATGGTTCGGGTCCTCTCTGGGCGGTGCGACATAGACGCTACATGAAAATGGATTCCATTCCTAATGTGGGCTGTGCGTCACCGCGGCATCGGGATCTCGAAGTGCACCGTGCCGACACCGGGACCGTGCTCACCGGTCGTCCGGGCCGAAGAGGCCGCCGAGCCTGCGGAGTGGGCTCCCGCCGAGCACGGTGCGGTGGTTCGTCAGCTCAGCGCGCAGCGCTGGGGGCCTGTCAGGGCCTGCGCCGGGTTCGGATCACGGGGCTGCTGATGCGCCGCGCGAGGCATTCGTGGCCTGGTGGAAGTCCGCTGTGGTGCGTGGTGATATGACCGATGACGAAGGGGAGTTGATCGAACCGTTCCTGCCGGTGGGTGGCCGTGGGCCGAATCCCACCCGCGCCGGCAGTTCGCTGGTCGGCCGGGGCCGCTGAGGCACCTGCGTCTGCGCGGGCCGTCTCGGTCG
Organism: Streptomyces sp. NPDC000410; assembly: GCF_040300305.1. NCBI lineage: Bacteria > Bacillati > Actinomycetota > Actinomycetes > Kitasatosporales > Streptomycetaceae > Streptomyces > Streptomyces sp. NPDC000410. Next base: position 20,290 of record NZ_JBEPDM010000070.1, on the reverse strand, counting down.
GTGGGGCTTCCGGGGGCGTCGCGGTGGCGCAGACGGGGCGGGTCCTGGCGGAGTAGGAGCGTGCGGCCGCGAGGAGGGCGAAGCCCAGGCCGCCGAAAGCCATTCCACCGAAGGCGGCCAGCCAGAGAGTTCCGGAGAGGGTGGCGCCGAGATCCGTGTCGAGTTCGGGTGCCGGCAGCACTCCGAGGGCGGCGAGTGGAGCGTAGATCACCAGGAAGACCCCGTACACCGACAGTCCGAGCCCGGTCAGCCAGCCCGGGATCAAGGGCAGCAGACGCGGTACACGGCGCCCGGAGAGGATAAGCGTCCAGCGGGGAAACACCTGCCCCCACGGGTACATCAGCCCGGTCAGGAGAAAGAATCCGAGTCCCGCGGCCAGCACAGTGACATCGATACCTGCCTCGGCGAGCGCCTGCGCCACCTCCGATCCGCCGGAGTTCGACTCCTTCCACTTCTCGGCCGTGATGCCGAGCGCGTCACCACCCAGCGTCCAGATGGTCTTTGCCCCGGCCCACGGCAGCATCCCGCACATCAGCAGGTAGGCCAGCCTCCTGGTGCGCCGGGAGGCGGTCGTGGCGCCAGGATGGATGAGTGGGGCGTCGTGGCCGCCGGTGTGCTCCTGCCCGCAGCGGGGGCATGCGCCGGACAGCCGTCGGCGGTACGACAGAGCGACGAGGGCGAGGACGGCGGTGAGGGCCGTGCTCAGCAGCACATGGGCCAGGCCCGTGGCGCTCTCCAGCCCGGAACCGGCCGCCAGGGCGACGAAGTAGGCGGGCAGTCCGGTCGTGCCCATCGCGAACACGGGGGTGGTCAGGATGAGCGCACCCCACACCGCTGTTCGGCCAGGCCGGTCCAGCTGTCGCCTGGTGGCCCGGCAGGCGATACCGGCAGCGACGGCCAGGCCGGCCAGGATCAGCTGGACAACCGGCGAGTAGGGGGTGTGCAGGGTGAAGGGCACCGTGGTCCCCGCCACGGCCCAGGTGGCCTCGACGATGGCGTACACCGCGCCACAGGTCACGGCGGCGGCAGGCGCCCACTCAGGCCACCGCCGTGACCACCCGGTCCAGCGGGGTGCCGGGGCGAGGCGCGGTGCTTCCTCGTGTGTCTGTGCCGTTGCGGGAATAACCACCGTGATCTCCAGCTTCCTTGATCCTCACCGTTCATGCTCTGCCGGGTCCGTTTCCGGTCGCATCAGCCCCACGGACCATTCCCCTCCCTCGTGCGGGGGAGGGGGCGGCTCGGTGGTCTGCTTACTGGACAGGTGGCGCGAGCCGACCGGGCGGCCGCCGGAGCGTCCCTTCTTCTTGCGGTTGGCGGCTGGTCGGCCTTCTCCGGGATCACCGCAGTCGTGGAAGGTGCGGTGGACGAAGCCGACGGTGTCCGCCTCAGGCGTTCGCAGGAGTCCGGTCCGCCCGATCAGACGCCCCAGCACCTTTTCGGCGTCACCCTGCTCGGTCTCGGTGACGACCTCGATGCGGACGATGTCAGCGGCGCGATGCCCGCTCCGCGGGCGCCCGTAGGAGGCCGGCCTCCCCGCAGCGGTTCAACGACTCCTTCCAGCCGCTGTGTCGGCGTGTGTCCGTTCCCGGAACTTCTGCCTCCGGTGAGCCTCCCCGGCCGGGTCTGCCGTTGCTCTTGCCCGGCGGGAACCGCATCAAGGACGATCTGCGCAACAGACGGCCGTTTTGGAGGGGGAAACGGGTGGAGTTCCTTATCGGCGGACTGACAACGGTCCTCGGGGTCCTGGTGGGTGGAGGGATGAGCTGGGTCTCCACCATCCGGCGCGACCGCCTGGTGATGGCGTTCGAGATGCACCGCGAACTGCACGGCACGGAATTGCTGGCCGCCCGCTACAGAGCGGGCGCGGCGGTCAGACGCCACCAGGGCAGCACCTACCTGGAACTGGAACAGGAGCTGGGCCCTCAGACAGCTCACGACCTGAGGCTGGTCGTGCATTTCTTCGAACGTCTCTGGCTGGCGATCGAGCACGACACCATTGCGGAGAAACATATTCCCCGGCTGTTCGGTGACACCTTCTACTGGTGGTATGCCGCCTCCTTCCGGCATCAGTTCGTTCCGCTCTCCAGTGAAGTCGGCCTCAACATTCAGCGTCTGTGGGAGTGGTTGGAGAACCACGCCTCCAACGAGCAGCGGGAGCGGTGGCAGCTCGGCAACGAGCGGTGGCTTCCCGTTCAGCGCGCCGATCCGGAGTGAGGGGGGCCGTCCTCACTGGCCACCTCGAACGTCGCGAGCTCCACCGACTCGCGGAAGCCGAGCCGCTCGTAGAGCTTGATGGCACCGTGGTTGGCGGTGTTGACCCCCAGGGCGACAGCCCCTGTCGCGGGAGTCAGCCTCCGCGCCATGGCGGCGGTGAGTGTCGTGCCCAGCCCTTTGCGGCGAAAGCCCGGTCGCACCGTGATCGCCGCGAGGTACCCGACGCCTCCCAGACTCCGGTCCGCACCACAGGCCACCAGCCTGCCGCCCTCTCGGATGCCGTACCACTCGTGAATACCCCGCCCCCGGGCACGGACCACGGTGTCAGGATTCCCTTCCCGCAGCAGTTCCTCCAGCTCGTCGTACTGGGCCGTTGGGATACGAACCACCTCCGTCTCCCCCTTCTGCTCGGACGGTTCGCCGCAGATCCAGCGGAATTGCCACTCCTCCCGCAGACGGACTCCCGGGATACCGCGAAAGCGGTGAGCGGGAAGCGGCACCCTCAGCCAAGCACCTGCGGGAATCCCGCCCGACCGGTAGAGCCGCAGGAACAGCTCTTCGGCGGAGTCCGTGTTGCCATTCAGTGAGACCAGGGTCGCCCATGGGGTCGGAGTGAACCAGGCGACTGCATGACCGGTGACATACGCGGTGGACTGACGCGACATCGCCATCCGCGTGTAGGGGTTGTCGCCCACCTTCCCAAGGATCTCTGCGTACCCTGTAAGCCGATCCACCATGGAGTGCATGTACCGAGCATATTCCCCAGCGGAAACAGCGCCGTTGAGGAGGGCGACTGCCCTGCGGTGGAGGTGCCCGGGGAAGACTTTGGACGACGCAGGGCCGCCGTCGAAGAAGCTGCGGCGGATGCGGGCGGAGCTGGTGTGGCCGAGTGAGCACCGACGGTCCGCCGGCGACGCGTCACGGTCGCATTGGCGTGGTCAGCCCCACATGCCGAGGTTGACTTCTTCGAAGAGGCTCGGCCATTGGCCTGCGCCTTCGTGGTCGGCGAAGGGAGCGGGGTCCAGCCTCGGGTGGGCACTCGACACCGTTCCTCTAGGACGACGCCTTGACGCTTGGGCCGCACTCGAGCCGGGAGAGGCTCTCGTCCTCGAGGTCCAGCCGGGGAACGTGCTTTTGGGCAGCCCGACCGTGGTCAGGAAGTCGCCGACCACGACGACCAAGTGGCTGTCGGCGTCGCTGACGACCTGGTGTCCGGTGGGGTACTGGTCGTTCTTCGACTGCTCGGCGACCGTGTGGTCACGGGTGGGCACCAGGGTGCCTTCCACGATCAGCACGGTCTCCTTGCGGAAACCGCGTTGCGCTGCCACAGGGCCAGTGATGGCCCGAGCTGATCGACGATCCGGTCCGCAGTCGACTTGGACACCCGGAACAGCGGGGCGAGCTGCCGCAGCGTCAGGTTCGTTCGCCAGTAAGCGGTGACGAGCAGGACCGGTCCTGCAGCGGCAGGCTCCACTACCCGTCGGCGTGGCCCATGTTCACGGTGCCGCCGGCCGGCGGCTTCGCGCTCGTCGTGCACTTCAACAGCGGCGAGGAGTTCACCACCACGGACTATTTCCTTACGCACCCCGGCTGGAGCCAGTGGTAGAGCCGGCCGGTCCTGGTCAACTTCAGAGAGATGAGCAGCGCATCGCGCTCGGGGCAGCCGTGTGCCCATGACGCAAGTGACAGCAGCTGCTTCATCGCCACATGTCGAGTCTGATCTGGTCGAAGAGCGTTTCCCACTCGCCTTCTTCGCCCATGAAGGGTGTTGGGTCGACAGCGCTGATCTCCCGAGTCATGCGGTCCACGATGTGTGCACGCTGTTCGTCGTCGTCCGGTCCCAGCCTCAGGCAGTCCACCCGTCCCCTGTTCAGGACGATGAGAGCGTGTACGAGGCTGGAGACGTCCGCGTGGATCGGCTGGTAGTCGCTCTCTCCCTCCGGGAAGGCGTAGATCTGCCCGTCCCGCGGGTCCAGTGCGACTGTGGCGTAGATGAAGCCCCCGAGCTCCTCCCATGCCTGCGCTTCCGGCGGCAGTTCGGATCCGGCTCGTTCGAAGGACGACTTCAAGCTGGGGCCGAAACGCAGTCTCTGGGCACTGTCGTCCTCCAGATCCATCCGAGGGCCGAAGAACTGACTCTCTGGGAGTCCGACAGTTGCCAGGAAGTCGGCTGTCGGCCCATGCAGGTGTCCAGGCGCTGCCTGTGGAAAGTATGTGATGGAGGTGAGACCGAATCCCTCGATCACAGCTTCTGGTGTGATGTGGGTAAGCATGTTGGACCTGTCTGTCATGGGTGAGCCCTTGGATCTGGTGACGCTTCGGGATCCCCGTCTTCGGGTTTACGTACTCCGCCGCGGCGAAGTCGGTGATCGCCGGGAGCAGCGATGGCACGCCAGTGAAGGCCGGCATGATGAGCCCGGTTCACCTGGTCTCGGCGAAGGCCTCCCATAGGGCCACCAGAGCGATGACGAGCCATGCCACGGTGCTGGACGAGCACATACGTCAGGACGCACTGTCCGAGGCAGCCCGAGGCTCCACCCGCCGGAACCGTCCCGCGATCCGGGTCACGGTCTGGTCGAACATCGCCCGCCGTCGGGCAGGGGCCACGCCATGGCCCTCGGCCGCCGCACGATCTTCAGGAGTCCATGCAACCCCCACCCGGTGGCCGTTCCTGCTGCCGGCCGGCAGCGGTCACTCGTCGTAGTACTCACAGTCGTCGCCCTGGACGCGCGCCCCCAGCACCCCAGCTATCTCCCGCATCTTCCTGAGCAGAACCTCATCCGGGTTCTTCACCACGACCCGCCCCTCTCGCCAGTCCAACCAGGCGCCGTGGGCGTCCCGTTCGGGGTGGGTGACCATCTGTGCCAGCCACTCGTGCCGGTACTCCAACACCGCATCCCGGCCGCGCGGAGAACCCCGGGCCACTCGAACCATCTCCAGTGCGGAGTCGGCAGCGACCACCGCCGCCCACTCCTGCGTGGTGATCAGCTCACCCTCTTCCTCCCACCACGGCGTACGCCGGGTGATGTGCACGTCATAGCCCATGCCCACCACAGTAAGCGGGACCACTGACACCACCGACGCGATCACGAAGTCGCACTGGCGTACTGTGGGAGCCTCACGTGTATCGGCTGCGCAGGAGGTCCGCGCCTTCACACACCCCGGGATCACCGTCGACCACTTGGTGCGGCCAGGCACGGTGTCCGCCGCCGAGTTCGCTGCCCGTATCGATGCCTGCACCGCCGACGAGGCGACCCGGGCAGTGGTCGTACAGTTCCCGCCGCCCGCCCGTCTGACCTCGCTCGTCCAGCGGCTCGACCCGGCCAAGGACATCGACGGCCTCCCGGAGGACTTTTCCCTTCAGCGGGCCTGCGTGGCCGCGGACGGCATCAGCCGCATCGTGGAGGCCTTCGACACCAACGCCACGGTCGCCGTCGCGGGGGCGCGAGTTCGTCGGCCGCGGAGTGGTCCGCCTCCTGACAGACCAGGGGACTCACGTGGTGCCACTCGGTCAGGGCGACCGACCTGAAGCGGGCTGCCCGCGCGGACATCGTCGTCTCCACCGCCGGCAGCCCCGTCTGCCTGCCCCCGAGCACATCCGCCCCCACCACCGGGTGGTCGTCGCCTCCGGGTTCGGCCCGCAGACCGACGGCAGCTTCGCCGGCGGCATCCATCCGAGCGCCGCGAGCCTTCCGCCGCAGAGTGCCAACAGAATGCACGGCCCGGCGCGCTGACCACCACCGACAGAGGAAGACGGAATGCTCGAAGATCACTTGTACATGTCGCTGTCGGCCGTAGAGATTGCCGATCTGGTCAACCACGGCAAGGTGACCGCCCGCGACGTCGTCGACACCGCCCTGGAGCTGACCGCCCGCCGCGACGGTGCCCTGCGTGCCTTCACGACCATCTGGGCGGACGCGGCCCGCGCCGCAGCGGCGGAGGCCGATGTCGCGGTCGCCGGTGGGGCCCGCCTGCCGCTGGCCGGGGTACCGATCGGGGTCAAGGCCGGCGAGGGCCCGACCTCGTTCCAGAACCAGCACCTGATCGGTGCTGGATGTGTGCCGATCGGAGCGACCTCCGTCCCCCGCGCCGACACTGGCTGGCAGACCTACGGCTCCACCGACCGCGGTCCCACCCTCAACCCTCTGGATCCGGCATGGTCACCGGGCGGCTCATCAGCCGGGTCCGCAGCCGCGGTGGCCGCTGGTCTTGTCCCGCTCGCCACCGGATCCGACGGTGCCGGATCGGTCCGCATCCCCGCCGCCTGGTGCGGAATCATCGGCTTCAAACCCACCAACGGGCTCCTGCCCGCCCGGGATCGCGCCGGACTGAACACCCCCGGCGTACTGACCCGCGACCCGCGTGACGCCGCTGCCTACCTCCACACGGTCGCCCCCACCACCACACCCCCATCAGCCACACCGCTGAGGGTGGCCTGGTCGCCCACACTGGGGTACGCCGCCACCGACCCGGACGTCGCAGACACCGCCCGGCGCGCCCTGCACCGGGCCGCGCACGCCGGGCTGTGCGGCGTCGTCGACCATCCGGTGGCGCTGAACGATCCCGCCCCTGCATGGACCGCTCTGCGCGCCGGTACCCCCGATCCAGAGGCCGAGGCCCTGACCTCGGCCAACAACGAGCACCTGCGAGCAGTCTTCGACCAGGTCGACTTCATGGCCACCCCCACCACACCACACCCCCCGCACGGCCATGACGGCCCCGGAACGCGCATGAATGTGGCACTCACCTGGGCCTTCAACCTCTCCGGTCATCCGGCACTCACGCTGCCTGCCGGAACGACGCACAAGGGCGAGCCTGTCGGACTCCAACTGATCGCCCGCCATGACGCCGACATCACGCTCCTTGCCGCCGCCGAACGCTGGTATCGCATAGTGCGGTCCGCGTAGCGTCTGGGCCGGGGACAGGGGGGCGAGTTGGGATCATTGCTGTAGCTCGTCCGGGTGGCTTCGTGGGACGGCCCGTCCGCCGGACAGGGTCAGGTTGTTGATGCCCCTACTTGATGCGGTCGAGGAAGTCGAGCACCCGATGGTTGACCTGCGTTGCGGCCTGTTCGTCGTAGGACGGCAGGCTGCTGTCGGTGAACAGGTGCCTGCCGCCGGGGTAGAGGAACAGTTCGGCATCGGCGGCCGTCTCGACGAGCGCGCGGGCGGCGTCGACATCGCCCTCCCCGGAGAAGAACGGATCCGCGTCCATGCCGTGGATCTGGACCGGGACGTCCTGGGGCCAGGTCCCGCCGAACTCTGAGACCGGGACGCATGCCTCGAGCAGCAGTGCGCCCTTTGCGTCGGGGCGGGTCTGGGCCAGCTTCTGCGCCGGCAGGACGCCGAGCGAGAACCCGACGTAGACGAGCTCCGCAGGCAGCCCCTCGGCGGCTGCGGTTCCGCGCGCGGTGACCGTGTCGAACCCGGCGTTCTCGGCGTAACCGATGCCTTCCTCGAGGCTGTCGAATACCCGCCCCTCATACAGATCGGGGACGTGGACGGTATGTCCGGCCCCTCGCAGCTGCTCGGCGAACTCGCGAACGCCGGCGGTCAGCCCGTGTCCATGGTGGAAGACCAGCACCTCAGCCATGTCGCTCCCCTCGTGCTGCGGTGCCCGGGCGGCGCCGCGGCACGAGTATGGCCCGCAGCACTGACATCCGCGGGCCTCGGCCGGGACAGGATCAGGTCGGTGGTCCCGGTTCGGTGAGGCGCACTTCGAGGACGGCGACGCGTCAGTCCTGGAAGCGGAGGTTCGAACGGGCGGCCTTGAGTCGCTCGTCGAGGGTGCGATTCTCTGCTCTCTGCGGTGATCTGGCGGAGTCGCTGATTGGGGGTGGTGTTCTCGGTGGTGACCCGCTGGGCGGATTCCTCGGTCTACGCGGTTTCCAAGTCACTTGTTTCACCGAGGAGTTCACCGATGCGGATACACCGGATAGTCATCTCTGTGTGCGCGGCCTTGAGTGCGCCCTCGGCGTTCAGCGCGTGTTTACGCCAGATCGCCTCGCGTCGTTGGTCATGGCCTGTTGGCCGTGCTCGGCAGCGGCTGCGAGGTCGGCAGCAGGGAAGGCCGTGGACCACATGCGGTGGAGGTAGTCCTGGGGTCTGCGCAGGTGAACACCACCACGTGGGGCGGCCAGCATGTTTCACATCGGCGACGACTGGGTCTGCGGCGCCCCGGGGCACTCGACGTCGGCGCCGTGCCGTGTGGACCGCCAAAAGGACCGCCGATTCCCGACATGCCGCCCGCCGCCGGGCGGCAGCATGTCCACCTGGCGGCCGCCCTTCCCCACGCGGCCTCCTCATCCGCACCCTCGCCGCCCCTGAAGGGACCACGCCATGAGCCTGTTCAGCGGGACCTCCAGTTTCTACCGCCAGTACAGGCGGGGCATTCCCGACGACTCTGCCGTCCGGCTGTCCGCAGTTCTGTGAGCCCCGTTCAGTAGGACCGGTAGATCCCCTCGGGATCATCGTGAGCCCATGCCGCGTATTCCTCGAAGCCCAGGTTGCCGATGCTCAGGTTCGCGTGGACGTCGCGGACCCCTGCGGGGGTGGTGCGGAATTCGCGGCCGAACTCGGTCAGCTGTTCGTAGTCCTCTTCGTTCACGCATTCCTCTCGCGTCAGCGTCGTGACCGCGAGCAGCGGGTGGCTTTCGGCCTGCATGGTTGCGCGGTCTGCGAGAAAGACAACGGCCAGGTCGTCGTCGCCGCAGACCGCGGTCAGCACCTCATCAACGATCGCGCCTGCCCAGGCCGGATCGTCGACGAAGTGGACGTGCGCCTCGTACTGCCTGTCTCCCCAGGGCTCCATGAGCGCCGCCGTCACGTCCTGCCATGCCTGGTCGTCTTGGTAGTCGGTTCTGACGACCAGGGCATCGAACTCATCACGGCTGGTGACGGCGGGCAACGCTCTCATGGATCCTTCTCCTCGGTGATGTTCGGTGAGCCGTGCCCGACCGTCTCATGGGCCGTTTTCGAGGATGCGGGTCCGCAGGGGTTCGCACGAGACTCGGCCATACATTGCTCTCTTGAGAGTTTTCACCTGGCTCACGCGGCTTTCGAACACCCCTGAGCTCCACGGCAGGGCGCGTCCGGCGGTGACGGCGTCGAGGTCCTGGCGCAGGAAGCCGGCGAAGCCCGTCATGGGCTCCGGTGCGGCCTGTTTGGCCTGCCGGATCCGTTCGAGCAACAGGGTTCCCGCGTCGGTGGCGGAGCAGATCGGCAAAGGCTCGGGCGAGATCGCAGGCCCGGGTGATTTCCGGGCAGGCGAGCCGGACCTGAAGCAGCCGTTCGTCCTGGCTCTCGGTGAGTGTCTCCCGGGGCTGCATGATCCAGGAAGTGATCTCGCGGGGACTGGGGATGTAGGCCCGGACCGGCTCGCAGGTGCCCGCGCGCAGGGCAGCGACGTGTTTGCGGACGACCTGGCGGCTGCCCCGGAAACCGCGTGCCCGAATCTCCAGGAACACTTGGGTGCCGCTGGCTTGGCCTTGTGACTCGGTGAAGCGGGCGTTCAGGTATGCCTTGGACGGGTCCAGGACGACGTTGGGACGGCGGTCGGGCCCGAGGCAAGCCGCTCGTCGCTGACACCTCAATGCCGGGTACGGATAACGGTCGAGGCGTACGGAATGTTCGGCGGGGAACCGACGACGGTTCTTCTCCCGGGATGACGTCGACCGCGACTTGATCGCAGTGCGGCGTACGCAGCACCACCAGGTCGGCGTGGCCCCCCGGCCGTCGGGCATGATCTGCGGGACGGGACGGCGCGGAGGGCGTGCGTCCCCGCAACACGGACTGGGGGACACGGGGTGGAGTGGGGAACGCTGGTCGCCACGCTGGGCGGCGGTCTGATCGCGATAGCGGGCACGGTGCTGGCCGACCGCCTGCGCACCCGCCAGGAACACCGCCGCGGCCTTCAGGCGCGCCGCCGGGACGTCTACACGGAGTTCATCGCGGCGGCGGGCGCGGCCCACACCGAACTGCGCCGCCTCGCACAGAACGGCGCAGGGGAGAGCGACCTGGAGCAGGCGAGCCGCGTAGCGCTGACGGACGCCCGAATTTACGAGGTGCGCGAGCGCCTCTTCATCGACGCCAGCGCCCGGATCGCGGGCACGGGCCAGACCATGTTCGAACGCCTCAGCGCCCTGCGAAAGGCGGTCGCCGCGGGCGCCGCCATCTCGACCCCCGCGTTCCACGACATCTACCACCCCTACCTGGAGGCGGTCTGGGCCTACCGCGAGGCCGTCCGCGACGAACTGGAGGGCCACGCCCTCACCCCGACAGACTTCGGCTGGTCCGCGTGGGACGGCCGCGAGCGCTGCCCGCACTGCGGGGAGCGCGGGGCGGACACGGCGTCCGGGCAGCGCTGACCCCGGCCCCGTCCCCGACGAGCAGGACCAGGGCGTCCCGGCGATGACACCCAGGGCACCGGCAAAGCGTGACCCAGCCGTGCTGGAGCCGTGGCGGGTCAGGCGGAGGGTGTCCGGCTGCAGGACTTCGGCTGGAAGCCGAGTTCCGGAGGTTGACACAGGTCGCGGGCCTGCCAGAGGTCGTTCAGCGTCGGCGAAGGGGGTGAGGATCCGCGGGCTGGGGGGATTGACAGACCTGTCCATCGGCGGCGGCACCATCCCGTGCCGAAGGCCGGACTGCCGACTGAGGCCGGCAGGGCTCAGCGGACATTGCGGTTGCCTGCGTTTTCCTTCAGGGTCCTTCCCAGCGATGTCGACAACGAACCGGTCGAGGTCGGCGTCATGATGAGGAGACGACATGCGTGTCCGGCAGTTCTCGTACCTGCTCACCACGGGAGCCATATGCCTGCTACTCGGCGCCTGCGGATCCGACGATGGGCAGGAGCCCAAGAAGGAGCCCGAAAAGGGCACGGACATGATCCCCTGCACCCTCACGGTGATCGACATCAGGCAGGGTGACGATCTTCATGGCGCCAACTACAGCTACTTCGTGCGCTATCGCGTGCACGTTCCCGGCAAGCCGGACCGCGAGGGCTCGCGAGAACCTGTACTGAACGCCATTCAGGTCGCCCAGATCGTCGCGGTGTCCAAGAATTACCCCTGCCAGGTCAGTCGTAGCGACCCAGATCAGATGAAGATCAACTGGGACAAGCCCCTCACTGCTTCTCCGTCCCCTACACCCAAGTGACCGCAGTAGCACCGCAATGGGCGTTTCTTCCCGGATTCGAGGCCAAGGTCCCACACCAGGCCGGAGGGGGATAGGACCGGGTTCAGTGAGGAGGGCAGCGGCGGAGCAGTTCCTGAGCACGGGGCCGGCCTGATCTGGACATCCGCCGCCCGGCCCGGCCGCACCCACGACATCACCCTGGCGCCCACGGGCTGCCTTGCTTTCGAGATGTCTGCTGGGGTGCAGGCGTCGGCCTGGCCCACCCCGTTGGCTTGATGAGCAGCTCGTCCGCCGCTCAGCGGGGTGACTCATCACAGTTCTGCCACGCGGTGACTCCACCCGGGCCGATGCCGACCACACGGTCGTCTTCGTGGGAAGGAAGCACAACCGCATGACCATGCTGGCAGAACAGGTCGAGGGCGTTCCCTGGTCCGCATCCAGGAGCTGCGCTGAGCTGTGCGGGTATCGATGCGGCCGTGCGGGCCGATATCGCGACCACCATAGGGAACGCGGCGGCGCACCAGATCGGAAGTGCCGTCCCCGCCGGTCGCCCGCCAGGGGCGCGTCAGAGTCCTCGTTGAACCGAGCGTCTGGGGGTGCTTGCCGAGGCGGGCACCCCCAGACGCTCGAAGACGTCGATGGAAAGGGAAGATGAAAGACAAAGGGGAGGGTTCTCATGGGTGATCCTGAATGGCGGGGTGCACGCGTCCAGGCGCAGCGCCTGGCTGATCTCGCGCGGCTGCGCCGCGTCCGCGACCGGATGGACAGGGAATACGCGCAGCCGCTGAACGTGGAGGTGCTCGCCCGTGATGTGAACATGTCCGCCGGGCACCTGAGTCGGCAGTTCCGAGCCGCCTACGGTGAGTCGCCGTACGCGTACCTGATGACGCGTCGCATCGAGCGGGCGACGGCGCTGCTGAGGCGGGGCGACCTCAGCGTCACCGAGGTGTGCTTCGCGGTCGGCTGCGCGTCGCTGGGCACGTTCACCACCCGATTCACCGAGCTGGTCGGCATGCCGCCCGGGGCCTTCCGGCGCCAGGCGGCAGATGCGGCGGCCGACCACGCCGATGGTGCGGGTACGGCCCGCGAGGCGGGGGCGGCGATCAAGGTGGAGGGGATGCCGGCGTGCGTGGCGAAGCAAGTCTCGAGACCGGTCAGGAATCGAGAAGCCCCGGCGGCCGCGCAGCCCGTAGCGTGATGGTCATGGCAACCACCACTTCCACCGCAGCCAACACGTCCCTCGCGTCCGTCACCCTTGAGGTGGCCGACCCCGAGGCCGCCCGCCGCTTCTACACCGCGTTCGGCGTGGACACGTACATACGCCTGCGGGCGTCCGAGGCGCACTCCACCGGATTCCGCGGCTTCACCCTGGGGCTCACGGTGTCCGGGCCGGCCACCGTCGACGGTTTCGTCGGCGCCGCCGTGGACGCCGGCGCCACGGTGCTGAAGCCCGCCGCGAAGTCGCTGTGGGGCTACGGCGGCGTCGTCCAGGCCCCGGACGGAACGATCTGGAAGATCGCGACCTCGGCGAAGAAGGACACCGGCCCCGCCACCCGCGAGATCGACGAGGTTGTCCTGCTGCTCGGCGTCGAGGACGTGAAGGCCACCAAGCAGTTCTACGTCGGCCGGGGCCTGACCGTGGCCAAGAGCTTCGGCGGCAAGTACGCCGAGTTCGCCCCCGGCCAGTCCAGCCCCGTGAAGCTGGCACTGTACAAGCGCCGCGGCCTGGCCAAGGACCTCGGCGTCCCCGCCGACGGCACCGGCTCGCACCGCATCGTCCTCGGCAGCACCGCCGACACCTTCACCGACCCGGACGGGTTCGCCTGGGAGGCTGCCGCGTCGCTTGCTCCCACGCCGTCCTGACTTCCGATCCCCGCACTCCTTGCCCCGCCTGACCCTGTACGAGAGGAAACCTGCCATGCCGTCCACGAAGTCGCCCGCCGAGGACTCCGGCACGACCACCGAGAAGTACAACGGATTCACCGCCGAGGAGCGGGCCGCGATGAAGGAGCACGCAAGCGCGCAGAAGAAGGCGGCGGCACGACGCGGTTCGTCCCGGGCGGAGAAGGAGGCGGCTGCGGAGCGGGACGTGCTCGCGAAGATCGCCGAGATGTCGGAGGCGGACCGCGTCCTCGCCGAGCGGATCCACGAGATCATCAAGACCACCGCTCCGGACCTCGCGCCCAAGCTCTGGTACGGGATGCCCGCGTACACCAGAGACGGCAAGGTCGTCTGCCACTTCCAGAGCGCGGAGAAGTTCAAGTCGAGGTATGCCACGCTCGGCTTCAGCGACCAGGCGGCACTCGACGACGGCGCCATGTGGCCGACCGCCTACGCCGTGAGGGAGCTGACCGCAGCCGACGAAGAGCGCATCAGCGCGCTTGTCAAGAAGGCTGTGGGCTGAGGCCGGCCGGGGCGGAACCAGCGGCGCAAGTGGCCGAGCCGTGGAAGATGTGCACACGCTTGGCACAATGCGCCGCCACGGCCCGGCTGGTCCCGGGGGAAGGCTAGCCGGAACGCGTCGGTTCTGCCCTCCACCGACGCGCTCAGCCAGGCAAGGCTGAGACGGGCTGGGGGGGCGTGGCCGGGGCACCATGACGGAAAGCCCCAGGCCGAGCTGCTTGTCCATGTCGAGCCGGAATGCTCCGTACCGGTGGATGGTCGACCAGAACAGGGCGGTCAGCCCGCGCCGGTCCTCGTCGCTCAGCTTCTTCGTCCAGGCCGGTTCGGCGAGCACCTGCTGGAGCAGCAGGGTGTTGATGTGCACGAGACTGCTCCGGAACAGGTGCAGGGCGACCATCGAGGTCTCGGCGTGCTCCTTCACCGGCCGGTAGGAGATGTTGTTGCACTTGAAGCCCAGAGTGTTCAGCAGCGGCGGCAGCATCTGCCGGTAGTACATGCTGTAAGACGACTGGAGGGCGGTGCGGGCGTTGATCTTCTGTACCAGGGCGGCCGGCAGATCCACCAGGGCATCGGCGATCTCCGCCTGACGGGAGGAACACCGGGACGCGAGCAGTGTGATCCGTACGTCCTCGGCGGTGTCACGGAAGTCCGAGGGGTACATCTTGATCGCCCGCGCCCGCCACGCGGCCAAGCAGCTTCTGCGGGCAGTTCGCGAACAGCCCATCAGCCAGGCCGAGTTTACGTACGTCGTTCAGCTTGGTGATCTCCGCCGGCAGGGAGTCCAGGCCGACCGGGGCCCGGGTCGCGCTTGAGCGCGGCCAGCAGGGCCATGCCGTCCTCGTTGTCCTCCGCGACCAGCGCAAGCAGCCGGCCGTGCCTGTATCGCCCAGGCGCTCGATGGTTCGGGTGCAGAACGCCTTCTCCAGCGGGCCCCCGCCCGGCGACCAGGACCTTCTCGATCCAGGTCCGGCCGGGCGGCTCGATGTTCCTCGTCCGGCGTTCGGCCAACGGGGCGTCGCGCTGCCGGCCCTTCACCAGCTCGACCGGACACACCTCCGCGGCCAGCCACGCCGTCAGCTGTTCCTCGTCCTCCAGCGTCGCCGCCAGGAACCCCAGAGCCTCCCGGACCTGCGCATGGTGGCACCCGGTAGTCCGGCCGGTCTGGGGGTAGTTCGCGAAGTCGGCAGCCGGGACCCTGACCAGACCGGCGGCGTACTCCATCGCGGCGGCCGGGATCTCCTCCAGCAGATCGGGGAACCGACCCCGATCTCGAAGCACTTCAGCATCAGGCAGAAGCCGAGCCGCTTCTCCAGGTTCTGCTGCTTCGACGCCTCACGAAGCCCAAAGTGGATCGCACGATTCACATCCGGGTCGCTCTCCGGTTCTCTGTGAGCTACTTTGCCGCCGTCGCTGGGATCCGCCATGCCGTGCCTCCGTGATTCTCCATGGAGAAGGGCGCCTGGAGTGCCGCGCCACCAACAGCGCAACCTGCAGTGGGAGCTGATCGCGCTTCTCGGCAAGCGTCTCTCACTCGTCATGACCAGCCCCCGTTGGCCTCGCCCCGTGCACGCGATGAGAACCCGCCGATCGTCAAGCCCGGCACGCCGAGGTTCCAGCATTTTCGTTGTCATCTACCATCAAAGCCGGTCACAACAACCTCAAGACAAGGGGCGGGTCATGGAACGTCACGAGATCGAGGCGTTCTTGACGCTGGCCGAGGAACTGCACTTCCGTCGAGCCACGGAACGCATCGGAGCGGCCCCGGGCCGGGTCAGTCAGATCATTCAAAAGCTGGAGCGCAAGATCGGTGCACCGCTGTTCGAGCGGACCAGCCGCAGGGTGTCCCTGACTCCGCTCGGAGCGGATCTCCGCGATGAACTGCTCCCAGCCCACGAACAGGTCCAGCGCGCGATCGCCAAGGCGGTCGCCGCCGGCCGGGACCAGCGCAGGGTCCTACGGGTCGGATATTCCAGTCCGATGGCGGCCGATCTCGTCCTCAAGGCAGCAGAGCGGTTTCGTGGCAGCTACCCGGAGTCCACGGTGCAGATCCACGAGATCCAGCTCGCCGACCCATTGGGGCCGATCCGTAGCGGCCAGGTCCACATGCAACTCACCGAGCTGCCCGTGCGTGAACCCGACCTCACCGTGGGGCCCGTCCTGTTCACCGAGGAGCGTCGGCTGATGGTGCCGCGTGGCCACCGACTCGCTGCATACGAGTCGGTCGGCTTGGAAGACCTCGCAGACGCCACGGTGATCACTTTCACAGGAAGCATTCCCACGTACTGGGTGGACTATCACTACCCGACACAAACCCCGTTGGGCCGGCCCATCGCTCGCGTGGAGGCCGGATACTGGCAGGAGGCCCTTTCCATGGTAGGAGCCGGCAGGGGAGTGACGTTCGCATGTGCGCGAGCTGAGCAGTACTACAGCCGCCCGGACACCGTGTGGATCCCCTACCGCGACGGGCCACTGATCGAGTACGCCGTCATCCAGCCGAAGGCCGGGTTGACCTCGCATGCCGAGACGTTCCTCCGCCTGCTGCAGGGCACTGATCCCAGGCGACGAGGCGACCGCACCACTGCCCGACCGGCATGATGCGGCCGCACTCCGGCCGATCCATGGTGCCGACGGCGAGCTGCACACCACACAACTGCAAAACCGCCGCTGCCGTTTGCCTGCGCAGCGCCGCGGCATCGTCGACGCAGGGGCTTGTGGCACCAGCTCATGGCGCCCCGCGACGCCGGATGGAGGAGCGGCCCGTGCCGATGACACCGCTGCTGCACGGGCAGACGTCGGTTCGCACACAGGCCTGTCGTCGATCGATGAACCGCGCACACCAATCGAAGAACATCTGATACTTGTTCACTCCCGCCGCCCCGAACCACAATATGCGTGGCATACCAACCACTCTTTTGTTGCGAACTTCCCCTTGGTGTCCGAAGGGTGTCCTGGTGATCGTCGCTGCGTGCCCACCTGATGAGGGGCGGATCTGTGGATACCTGTAATGGAGGTAGTGGGACGACTCTATGCCTCCACTTAGGAAAATTCGCGGCGTTCAATGCTGTTGTTTTTGAGTATCATTCTCGGGATTTCAAGGAGAGTGTTCTGAAGAGGCGCTCGATGTCCTTTACTGTAGCGGCATCGGTGATGGTCATGGCATGTCCGGCGGTTGGTCATTCCGAATCCAGCCCCGAAGTGAAACACCCCAAGCGGCGTGGACGGCGCAGTGGTTCAGCAGTGGGAATGTGCGAACGTGCGAGCCCAGGCTGGCATGGCGCGGCTGGATGAAATCCGGTTACGGGCTCATCCGCGGCGCTGAAGCCCTCCTCAACCAGTCGGTCAGAGCAGGGGGCCGGGACAAGTAACCCCGGCCACAGCGATGCCGGTTGGTGCCCACCGGTGAGTTCGCGACGTCCGGCGTCGTGACACCGGGCCTGCGACGCCGGGGCGATTCTTCTCACTTCCTGCCAGTGGTTGCGCTGGCGGCGTGGACCTGCCGTTCTGTGCGGCGGCCAGTGCCCGCCCGCGTCCGCCTACTGCTCTAGACGAGCAGGGGCCGGACCAGTTGGTGTCCGTCCCAGTCGGCTTGATATTGGGCAGGTGTACCGGTTGGCCGTCGGGACTCCCGTATGCGATGCCGGCCGCCGGCTGCTGACCGTCCGCCAGGACAAGGCAGTCCAGCCGGCCCGATTACTGCCGCGGCATTACCGGTTGTACGCCGGGCTGGACTCGTCAGTGACTATGCGTTCGTTGCTTAATCCCCGAAGTAAGGATTCCGCTCGTGAAAATAATCAAACAATTCGCATGCCGCTTTCCCGTTCTCGGGCTGATGATGGTGCTGGTAGCCGCATCCTTGATGTGGCTGCAGGCAGGGCCGGCGCAGGCTGCGTACGCTGACTGCCCGGAGAAGAAGTTCTGCCTCTACACCGGAAGCGGCGGGAACGGGGAGATGGTCGCCGTGTCGCCCCGGGCGCTCCTCGACTACGGAAATGATCCGGCATTGAAGGACAAAGCCTTTGTGTCCTTCCGCAACAACACCGCGTACTGGGCCTGCCTGTACGACGATCCGAGCTACGGCGGGACGGAAATGCAAAGTGTCCTGCCCGCCCACTCCGGGGCGGATCTGCCCCGAAACCAGGCCGGCGAACAGAAAGTAACCCCGGCTTCGCACAAGTTCGCCAAATCGAAGGCCGGCTGCCGTACCGGGTTCGAACGCTGCGACGCGGGCCGTGTGTGCATCTTCCAGGAGCCCAGCGGGCGAGGTGTCGGAGGCGTGGCCATGCAGACCGAGGACCTCGGCGACGGAGTGCTGGGCAACAGGAAGTACTCGGCCACGTGGGACAACAAGCTCGTGTCCGTCGCGAACAGGTCGCAGCAGGTGGCCTGCTTCTACCCGGAACCCGGCTACACGTGGGAGGACGGCCAGTCCGCATTCCAGACGTTCGTCGTCCTGCCCGGACGGGAGACGTCGCTTCCCGGCTTCGTCCAGCGGTCCGTCAGTTCCCACAAGCTCGCAGACTCGGAAGCGAAGTGCTGACCATGATGACCTCCGCACACTCTGCGGCGCGGTCCCCGTTCCGTGCCCGCCGTGCTCTGACCCTGCCTGTCGTTCTCACCATGCTGGTCCTGACGCAGTCCGCGGCGACCGCGGTCTCCGATCCCACGCGCAACGACATCGTCTCGAAGCTGGACGGGTTGACGGCCCACCGCATGGAAGTAACGGACGGCATCATCCGTACGACGTACTCCAGCGCCAACAGCCCCCTCGTCGTCCGTGTGGCCGTCATCGACCCCGACGCGGGAGCGCTCAACCTCGCCAGCACGGTGGGCGCGGCGGTGGGCGTGAAGGAGACGACCACAGCCATGCTCGGCACCGCAACAGAGGCGTACGTGGGCGTCAACGCGAGCTATTCCGTCCCCAACAAGGGCCAGAAGGCCCCCGGGGAGGAGATATCCGAGGACCGGTCGGTCCCGATGGTGACGTCGATTCAGGAGGACATCGTTCAGGGAGCCTCCTGCATGAAGGGACAGAACGCCGTAGTTCTCCAGCACGGCCGCCCTCACTTCGCCAGGATCACCACCGCGCTCGAGATACGCTCGGGCGAAGGGACCGCGGATCCCGCCGATGACGCGACACGTGCGGTCGACGGCGTCAACCGCTACCCGGGCTGGATCCCCTTCTGCCAGCAGGGTCCCGACGACGACACCTTCCACACACTACGAACGCCGAGGGCAAGAAGGTCTACCTCGACGAGTACGGCCGTGAGATGGACGGTGGTCATTCCACCTTCGAGGATGACAGCGAGATCGTCGTTTTCACCTCTGCCTACGGACACAAGACGCCGCTGCCCGGCCACACCGACTGGGTGAAGGCCGACAACGCCGAGGGTGTCGAGGTTGCCGTGGACGCCAACGGCATCGTCACGCGCAAGACGTCCACGCGCGGCGGAATGGACATCCCCGTCGGCGGCATGGTCCTGCAGGGCATCGGTACGCCGGACAAGCCCGAGGAGTCCGGCAAGAAATGGCTTGAGGACCACGCGAAGGTCGGTACCAAGCTGACCTACACACAGCGCGCCACGGACATTGGCACCGACGCCGACACAGTGGAGGCCGAAGACCTTCCCCTCAACCCCGCCTATCCGTCCATCGACGTCATCAACGGTACCCACCTGCTGATGCGTCACGGTCGTGTCGAGGCCAAGATGGACAGCGTCATCAAGAACGACCCGCGTACGGCCATCGGAACGGACGGCGAAGGACGCACCCTCCTGGTCACCGTCACCTCGACGACCGACGGGGAGCGCTTCGGCGTGCCGATCTACGACCTGGCCAAGATCATGGAAGATCTCGGGGCCGTCGACGCGCTCAACCTGGACGGAGGCGGCTCCACCACGTTCGTCGTCGAGGGCGAAGTTCAGAACGCGATCGCCAACCCGGGCGGCAAGGAGAGGCCCGTTTACGACGCCGTCTACGCCGAACCCGGCGGATACACCCTCCCGCGCCTGCTCCCGGCCAACTGAGTCCGCCCCACGTCGGAGAATTGCTGGCCTGGCTGTATTGATCACGAGCGTTGTTGACACTCGCTGGGTCTTGAACATGGCGAAGACCTCCGTTGTGGTGGGAACTGTCCAGGAACTCACCGCACGGAGGGCTTCGCGTCCCACCGTAGGGCCCGGCTTACGGTCTTCGGGAGGCGGTTGCTGGTCGAACGGCCGCATCGGGCCGCCCGGTCGCCCACGTGGCAGCCGGGATGGGCTTATTGCGTGCCACCGCCCACAAGTCGATGCGCGGATGGAGGACCGAGGGAGAGGCGGATTTTCCCAACCGGTCCAGCCGGCCTCGCACGACGCCGCACCGGCCCCCGGCCGCTGTCGAGGAGAGGGTCTGTCGATCTGTGTCGAGCCCGCGAATTGGGTTCCGCACGGATCGACTGGTCCTGGTCCTTGAGCTGTACTGAGATTTGTGGAGTCCCTGATGCCAGGGTTACGGTCCTGGCGAAGGAGACCCACCAGCACCATGGCAGCACCCCGTAAATACCC
>NZ_JBEPDM010000069.1:0-25794 GCF_040300305.1 Streptomyces sp. NPDC000410 | reverse complement strand
GGCGCCAGTCGATGGCGGCCGAGGCATGATCGGAAGCCAGGTGGAGAGAGACCCCGGCCTGGCAGTTGGTGACCTTGCCCGCGGTACCGGTGTACTGCCGTGCCACACACACCGATGCCTCGCCGTCCTTGAGGAAGCCCGTGTCGTCGATGATCAACGCTGTCGGCCGGACGGCGTCCTGCATCTTCCACGCGAGCCGGGCCCGCACATGGGACGGATCCCACGGGCTGGAGGTGATGAAGTGGGCCAGGGCCTGCCGGTTGCCGTCCTCACCGAGCCGGGCGGCTATCGGCTCGACCGACTTGCGCTGCCCGTCCAGAAGCAGCCCCCGCAGGTAGACCTGCCCCCACCGACGCTGATCGTTCCGCGCGAACGGCTCGAACACATCCGCCGCGAAGTCCTCCAAATCGCACCGGACCGCGGCCAGCTCCTCAGGCGTCACATCCGATCAACGGAACAACCGATCATCCAGACACGCCACCGACGGATGAACCTGACCAAGCCCTACTAGCCGCTCGTCGAGGCGCTGCAGCAGCCCGAGCCCGACCTCACCGATACCGCCGAGAATGGCGAGCGCCGACTGTGCCCTGTCCGAGGCAGGGGTCGCCACCAGCCCGGACATACGCTGGTCTTGTCCGGGGCAGCCCTGGGACAACCCTCACCCTTGCACGACGTTGACCGTATGTCCTCGGGCTCGTACTTCCCGCCGCCGGTACGCGCGGTGGAGGTCCCCAAGCCAAGCGGAGTCGGCACGAGGATGCTTGGCATTCCCGCTGTCGCCGATCGTGTGGCGCAGACCGTCGTGGCCCGGCATCTGAAGCGAAGGGTGGACCCTGTATTCCACCCGGACAGCTACGGATACCGGCCTGGACGGTCCGCCTTGGGCGCGGTGGAAAGGTGCCGGGAGCGCCGCTGGAAGCGGGACTGGGTGGTGGAGTTCGCCATCGCCAAGTTCTTCGACAGCGTGCCCTGGGACCTGCTGTTCAAGGCGGTTGAGGCTCATACTGACGCCGTCTGGGTAAACTTGTACGTGCGGCGATGGCTCGCCGCCCCGCTCGTACTGCCCGACGGCTCGCTGCTGGAACGAGAACGTGGGACCCCGCAAGGGGCCCCGGTGTCTCCCGTCCTGGCGAACCTGTTCCTGTACTACGCGTTCGACCTGGATGGCCCGGGAGTTCCCGAGCGTCTGGTTCGAACGCTATGCGGACGATGCGGTGCTGCACTGCGTCACCGAGCGCCAGGCCCGCCATGCGCTGGCCGCGCTCAGGGACAGGCTGGTCGAAGTCGGGTTGCAGCTGCACCCGGACAAGACCCTGATCGTCTACTGCAAGGACTCGTACCGGCGCGGCTCCTACGAGCACACGTCGTTCACGTTCCTCGGGTACACGTTCCGCCCCAGGAAGAACCGGAATCGTCACGGCAAGCAGTTCCTGTCGTTCGAGCCGGCCATCAGCAGACAGGCCCTGACCCGGATCGGTCGCGAGGTGCGTTTCTGGTAACTGCACCGCCGCGTCGGGCACCTCCTTCGGAGACCTCGCCCGCACGATCAACCGTGTGGTCGGGGGGATCAACTACTACGGAGTTCCGGCCGTGGGAGCTGTTCGCCTTCGTGATGCGCATCAACGCCTACCTGGTGCGTTGGATCCGCAAGAAATGCAAGCGGCTCGCAAGCCGCCGGAAAGCCCACGCGAAGCTCGTGGAGATCGCGCAGCGGTTCCCGCGGATGTTCGCGCACTGGCGCCTTGATCGCCCTCGCGGTCGTCTGGCGGCCGCTGACGTTCACCAGCGCGATCCCGAGGTGGCCGAGGCCAGGGGCATCCCCGTCCGCGTGCTGTTCCTGTCCTGTCTGAGTAGGCGCGGCAGCCTCGGGTCGACCCCGCGACGTCATGAGGGGACACTGAAATGGAGGTACCGTCGCGCCTGCCCGGGCAGATAGAAGGAGCTGTCCATGCATCCCCTCGCCATCGTCGGCGCAACCGCCGGCAAACTGGCTCACTACGCGGTGTCCGGCGTGGTGGGCGGCCTGATCATCAAGAACCTCCCCGCTGCCAAGCCGGCCGCCCGCAAGGCGCTCGTCAGCGGCCTGGCCGGCGGGATCGTCGCCGGCCGATGGCTGGCCGAGGCCACCGAGGAAGCCCGTCTCAAGGCCGGCGACGTGCTGGCCGAGGCCCGCACCTCGCTCGGCGAGGAGGTGCCACCACCCTCCGCGGTCGAGGTCAACCACGACGACCACGGTCACGAGCACTGATCATGTCGGCCGTGCTCGTGCGCTCGGTGGCATCGGGGCGGGCCCGCCTGACGGTTCCGTGGCTGCGCGACCGGCCCGGCTGTGCCGGACTCGTCGACGAACGTCTCACCGGAATCGGCGGCTTCCGGGCCCTGCGGATCTTCCCACGCACCGGCAGTGTCGTGATCTGGGTGGCCCCGGACGAGATGGACGTCGACCGCCTCGTCGCAGCCCTGGAAGAGGCCCCGCCCGCCTCCGTGGTCGCGGCCAAGCCCTCCCGCTCCCTGCCCGACTCCTCGACCGGGGAAGTCGCCCGTCTCGTGATCGGTGGAGCCGTCCTGGCACTCGTGGCGGTGCGTCGCCTGCTCGGCAGGCCCCGGATCACCGTCGGCTCCTCGGGTCTCCTCGGGGCGGTCACGATCTTTACCGGTCTGCCGTTCTTCCGGGGTGCTCTGCGCACGCTGCGCGGCCGCAGCAGCCCCGGAACGGACACTCTCGTCACCGCGGCCACCGTCATCTCGCTCGTGCTGCGCGAGAACGTCGTCGCCCTGACAGTGCTGTGGCTGCTGAACATCGGCGAATTCCTGCAGACGCTGACCTTGCGCCGCACCCGCCGCGCCATCGAGGACCTGCTCACCATCGGCGAGGAGCGAGTGTGGCTCGTACGCGAGGGAGTCGAGGTCGAGGTGGCGCTGGAGGAGCTGGAGCCCGGCGACGTCGTGGCCGTGTACGAACACCACCGCATCCCCGTCGACGGGCATGTGCTCTCCGGTGAGGCACTCGTGGACCAGGCGGCCGTCACCGGCGAGGCCCTGCCCGTCTACGCCCGGGAGGGCGCGCACGTGTACGCGGGCACCATCGTCACCTCCGGCTCGCTCACCGTCCGCGCGGACTCGGTCGGCGGAGACACCACGGTGGGCCGGATCATCAGCCGGGTGGAGGAAGCGCAGTCGGACCGTGCGCCGATCCAGACCGTGGCGGCCAGCTTCACACGGCGCTTCGTGCCCGTCTCCTTCGCGCTGGCCGCCGTGACGTACGCGATCACACGCGACGCGCGCCGGGCGATGACGATGCTGCTGATCGCCTGCCCCTGTGCCGCGGGCCTGGCCACTCCGACGGCCATCAGCGCCGCCATCGGCAACGGAGCCCGCCGCGGGACCCTCATCAAGGGTGGTACGCACCTCGAAGGCATCGGACGGGTCACCGCCGTCGTCTTCGACAAGACCGGCACCCTGACCTTCGGCAAACCTCTCGTCACCAGCGTGGTTGCCCTCAGTGAGCAGTTCACGGCCGACGAGGTCCTCAGCCTGGCCGCCTCCGGGGAACTCCACGCCCGCCACCCCCTCGCCCAGGCCATCGTCGCCCGCACCGAGGAACAGCATCTGCACATCCCGATCCACCAGGCATGCGAGGTCGTCCTGGGCATGGGGATGCGCGCCGAACTGGACGGCACCCGGCTCCTCGTCGGCAGCCCCGCGTTGCTGCGCCAGAACGGTGTCGGACTGACCGAGGAGGCCCAGGGCTGGACCGACCGCCTGCGCGGTGGCGGTGAGACCGTCATCTGCCTGGCCCACGACGACGACCTGATCGGCATGCTCGGTGTGTCCGACGCCGTGCGCGCCGGAGCCGAGACCGTCATCCAGCAATTGCGCGAGCTCGGGGTCTCCCGCCTCATCCTCCTCACCGGCGACGCCCCCGAGACCGCCCAGGTCGTCGCCGACGCCCTTGGCATCACCGAGGTACACGCGCACGCGCTGCCGGAGGCCAAACTCCAGCTGGTCCGCGACCTGCGGGCTGAAGGACACACCGTCGCCATGGTCGGGGACGGCACCAACGACGCCCCCGCCCTCGCCCTGGCCGACGTCGGCATCACCATGGGCGAGCACTCCTCGCACGTGGCTCTGGAGACCGCCGATATCGCCCTCGCCGGCAACGACCTGAGGCAGGTCGCCGCCGTCGTGGAGCTCAGCCGTCACACCCTGCGCGTCGTACGGCAGAACTACGGGCTGGCCATCGGCGTCAATCTGCTCGGCCTCGTGGCGGGAGCCGGCGGCTCCATGAACCCCGTCCTGGCGGCCCTGCTGCACAACACGAGCAGCATCGCGGTGGTCGGGAACTCCGCGCGGCTGGTCAACCACACCCCGCACCTGCCCCCGGTGGGGGACGAGGCGCTGCGGCGGGCGCCGCTGGAGGAACGACGGGTCGGCGAGGTCACGTGATCGCGGGGCGGAGGTGGCATCACGCGGGCGCGTGCTCGTGCTCGCACGCGTCGTCGATGCCGTACGTCTCCCACTCGGGGAAGTCGTCCTCGCAGGGTACGGCTTCGTCCGGGCCGAGCAGGCAGGCGTCGAGGGCTGCCCGGAGCGCCTCGATGCGCAGGCCGGTGCCGATGAAGACCAGTTCCTGGCCCTGCGTCGTCTCAGGACCGCGGGCGCCTGAGGGTTCGAACCGCGCCACGGCACCCGCCTGTGACCACAGCCCGGTCACCCGGGGTCGGCTGGCGAGCCAGAAGAAGCCCTTCGAGCGCAGGATCCGTCCGAAGGTGCCGCTCTCGAGCCCCTTGGTGACGAAGGTCCACAGTCGGTGTGGGTGGAACGGCCGGTCCGCGCGGAACACCAGTGAGGAGATGCCGTACTCCTCCGTCTCCGGCACGTGGTCACCGTTGAGTTCCTTCACCCAGCCAGGGGCCTGCTGGGCCCGTTCCACGTCGAACAGGCCGGTGCCCAGCACCTGTTCGAGGGCCACCCGGCCGCGTACGGCGGGCACGATCCGGGCCTCGGGGTTGAGCCGGGATAGGGTCGCCCGCAGTCGGGAGGCCCCGTCGGGGTCTACCAGGTCGAGCTTGTTCAGCACGATGACGTCCGCGAACTCGACCTGGTCCATGAGGAGATCGCTGACGGTGCGCTCGTCGTCCTCGTACTGGTCAAGACCACGCGCGACGAGTTCGTCGCCGCCGTCGAGTTCGGCCAGGAAGTTCGCGGCGTCCACCACGGTCGCCATCGTGTCCAGGCGGGCCAGGTCGCCGAGGGTGGCCCCGTCGTCGCGGGGGAAGGAGAAGGTGGCGGCGACCGGCATGGGTTCGGAGATGCCGCTGGACTCGATGAGCAGGTAGTCGAAACGCCCCTCACGGGCGAGCCGGTCGACCTCGTGGAGGAGGTCGTCGCGGAGGGTGCAGCAGATGCACCCGTTGGTCATCTCGACCAGCCGCTCCTCGGTGCGCGAGAGCGCCGCCTCGCCGCCACGGACGAGCGCGGCGTCGATGTTGACCTCGCTCATGTCGTTGACGATCACCGCGACCCGGAGGCCCTCGCGATTGCTCAGCACGTGGTTGAGCAGCGTGGTCTTGCCCGCGCCGAGGAAACCGGAGAGGACCGTGACCGGCAGGCGGGCGTACGAGGTCACGCGCTCAGCCCTCGGGGTGGATGAGGCCGCGCTCGTACGCCTTCACCAGGCGCTGCGGCACCTGGTAGACGGAGCCGTCGATCGTGACCGGCACGAGCTGGGGTGTGGTCGCCTTCCACTGGGCGCGGCGGTGACGGGTGTTGCTGCGGGACATCTTCCGCTTCGGAACGGCCATCGTGAACTCCAAGGTGATGTGTGAGGAGGTGCGGGGGAGAGGTTAAATGAAAATGGGTTCCGTTACCAATTTGATCTCGTTCCTATGGCGGGAGATACGGGCGGGTCGCCGCCCCGGCCGCGGGCCCCCGCCGGGCGGCGCCGACGCCTACCAGGACGACTTGGTCACTCCCGGCAGGAACCCGGCGTGAGCCTGCTGCCGCATACGGACTCGCGAGAGTCCGAACGTGCGCAGATAGCCGCGAGGGTGACCGTCCATGTTGTCGCGGTTGCGCACCCGGGTGGCGCTGGCGTCACGCGGCTGTCGGCGGAGCTCCGCCTGGGCTGCCTCGCGTTCCGCCGGGCCGTTGACGGGCGCCGGATGATCTCCTTGAGCTGCGCTCGCCGGGCGGCGTACCGCTCGACGACCTCCTTGCGCTTCTCGTTCCGCGCGATCTTGCTCTTCTTCGCCATCGGACCTTCCCCCCTCGCGCCCGGATCCGGGCCACGGCGGCCTCGATGCCGATCGTGTCCACGGTCTTGATCGCCTTGGTGCTCAACGTCAGGCGGACGTGGCGTCCCTCGCTGGGCAGCCAGTGGCGCTTGCGCTGGATGTTCGGGTCGAAGCGGCGCGAGGTGCGCCGGTGGGAGTGGGAGATGGAGTTGCCGAATCCCGGCTTGGCGCCGGTCAGTTGGCAGTGGGCCGACATGTGTGGTGGTGCCTCTCTGGGGCGGGTGACTGTTGGTAATGAAAACCGTTGCCATATAGTAGCGTCCATGGCACGCAACGAGATCCGCCCTGTCATCAAGCTCCGCTCGACCGCCGGCACCGGGTTCACCTACGTCACCCGCAAGAACCGACGCAACGACCCCGACCGCCTGGTGCTCCGCAAGTACGACCCCGTGGCCGGCCGCCACGTCGACTTCCGCGAAGAGCGCTGACCGCCTCCATACCCCGCAACCCGCCCCCGCCCACACCGTCGAAAGGTTCCTGCCATGAAGCCCGGCATCCACCCCGCCTACGGGCCCGTCGTCTTCCGCGACTCCGCCTCCGGCACCGCGTTCCTCACCCGTTCCACGATGACCAGCGACAAAACCATCGCCTGGGAGGACGGAAACACCTACCCGCTCGTCGACGTCGAGATCTCCTCGGCGAGCCACCCCTTCTACACCGGCACCGCGCGCGTCCTCGACACCGCGGGCCGCGTCGAACGCTTCGAGCGCCGCTACGGAGCCCGCTGATGGAGTACGACCGCAGACTTCCCGTGGCGATCGTCGCCGGGCTCCACTCCGAGGCCCGCAGGGAGGTCGTCGACCACCTCCTGCGGACCGTTCCGGGGAGCCTGGCCCTGCACCACGACCTGGCATCGGCCCCGAACGGCACCGTGCTCCGCCTCGTCCGCGACGCGTCCGGCCCCCTTTCCAGCGAGGAGACGCCGCTGGTGAACGATTGCGCCTGCTGCGCGCTGCGCGACGACCTCGTCCCGGAGCTGGAGCGCTTGGCGGACGGCGGCCTGACCCGGCTCGCCGTCGTCGAGCTGTGGGACTCGGTCGAACCGAAGGCCATGGCGGAGGTCATCGCGGGACACGGCGGAGCCGGCCTGGCCGTGACAAGCGTGATCACCGCCGTGGACCCCGCGCTCGTCCTGCCGTACCTCGCCAACGGCGACGACCTGTCCGAAGCCGGACTCGCCGCCGCCCCCACCGACCAGCGAACCATCGGCGACACCTGGGCCCGCCAGCTGGAGTACGCGCCCGTCCTCGCCGTCGTCGACAGCGTCGAGGCGGACGACGAGGACCGTGCGCTGCTCGCCCAACTGCACCCCACTGCACGACGGGTGCCGGCCGCCTCCGCCGAACTCGCGCGGGCCGCGCTCGCCGGCTTCGACGTCGAGGCCGCCGCTGCCGCCCAGCACCCGGCGTGCGCGCTGCTACCCCAGGACGCCGACGAGGCCGGTGTCACCACCTTCGTCTGGCACCGCCGACGGCCGTTCCATCCGGAACGCCTCTACCAGGCCCTTGAGGACCTGTGCTGCGCCGCCGCCCGCAGCCGCGGCCGGTTCTGGCTCGCCGGCCGGCCGGACACGCTGCTCGCCTGGGACGCTGCCGGAGGGGCGCTGTGCGTGGAGAGCGCCGGGCCCTGGCTGGCGTCGCTGCCGGACGCTGCCTGGGAGATGGTGCCGCCCCTGCGCCGGGCGGCGGCCGCGCTCGACTGGGACCCCGACCACGGCGACTCCTGCCAGCACCTCGTCTTCACCTCGCCCGGCCTGGACCGGGATGGGCTTGAACACCTCCTCGACTCCTGCCTGCTGACCGACGCGGAGTACGCGGCCGGGCCGGAGGCGTGGCAGGACCTGCCCGCCGCCTTCGACTCCCTCCTCGACGCCGCCTGACCACCGCCCCGTACGAAACGATCGACACGAACACACAAGGAGAAGCCGCCATGACCCGACGCCCCGAGCTCCGCAAGCCCGCGAAGTCCCGCCCCAACCCGCTCGACGCGGCCGAGATCACCTACATCGACTACAAGGACACCGACCTGCTGCGGAAGTTCATCTCCGACCGAGGCAAGATCCGCAGCCGCCGCGTCACCCGGGTGACCGCCCAGCAGCAGCGAGCACTCGCCACCGCCGTCAAGAACGCCCGCGAGATGGCCCTCCTGCCATATACGAGTCGCTGACCTGCGCACATGACGTGCGGGGCAGGGCTTCCGCACCGGAACAAGGGGGAATTGGTGTGGACTTACGGGTGACGCTCAAACGGTCGGCGGTTCAGGCCGCGCTCGCCGACCGCGGTGACTTCGTCTCCGCCGACGAACTGCACACGCTCGTGGTCGGCATGGGTGTCCGCATGGGCCTGACCGCTGTTTATCGCGCACTCCGGCAGCTCGAAGCCGCAGGTGTCCTCGATATCACCCACGTGCGGGCAGGAAGGCGGCTGTTTCGCATGCGTGCCACGGAAGGCCGTCGGCACTACCTCGTCTGCCGGCGCTGCTACACCGGCAGACCCGTGGACACCGAGGCCGTGGAGCAGTGGGCGAGACAGATCGCCGCTGCCCACGGCTTCACGGATCTGGAGCACACCATCGAGCTCGGCGGGGTGTGCGGAGACTGCCGGTCCGCAGTCGGCCCTTGACGATCGGGATCGTCAAGGGCCGACTGCGTTCCTTGCGCGTAACGGCTACGGGCGCACCCCGTCAGCGGCCCACCGGATCGCCGTCGGCGCCGTCGCTCCGGCCGAGCAACATGACATGGCCGCCATGATGCAGCGGCGTACTCAATCGCAGACGATTCACCTCCTGGCCCGACTCCGCGTCGACCAGATGGACTTCGCCGTGACCGCCGCGGGTGACGGCCACCCAGTCGGAGCCCGGTGAGGCGGCCACCGCTCGGCGTTCCACGCCTTCCCAGGGGGTGTCTCCGCGCCGCGGCGCGGCGTCCATGGCGGGGAGGGGGACGCGGCGAAGGGTGTCGTCGGCGCCCAGCAGTACCAGTTCGTCGCCGTCGGGGTGGACGCGGGTGAAGGCGGTGTGGTTCCGGGCGAGAGCCAGCCGGAAGACCAGGCCGGGGCCGAGCTCGGTGAGGAGCGTACGGCCCGTCTCCAGGTCGTGGCACCATGCCTGGTTCGTCCAGTCCGGCCACCGCAGCGGGTCCGGAGTGCCACCGCGCAGCGTGGTCCACAGCGCCCGCCGACGGGTGTCGAGGCGGAGGTACCAGCCCCGGGCGGGCGACTCCCAGGGAATCACCGTCTCGGCCACGATCGTGTCGCCCTTCCTCCGGGCCGAGTGCACTCCCGCGCCCGTGGCCGCGAACACCTGGCTGGAGCCGGGGTCCTGTGCGTCACCGTGCCCGTCGTCCGGCAGTGGCAGGAGCGCGTGAGGCGTGACCGCAGGGCAGCCGGGCGGAGCTGCGAGGAGATCCGCGAACCGGTGGACCGCCAACGCGCCTGGTTCCCTGTGCCGTAGTACGACGAGCGGATCGCCGCCGCCCAGCACTGTCACGCCCGGCTCGCCGACATGCGTGCGTACCCGAGATGCTTCTCCGGTGGCCAGGTCGACGACTGTCAAAAGATCCGACCACGGCTCGGTGTTCTCGCCCAGGCCGGTCGTGACGGCCAGTCGACGACCGGACGGATCGCAGGCCAGGTGCTCGGCCGGCACGGCGACCGGGACCGCGAGTTCCACGAGCTCGTCGCCCAACGGGTCGAGCACGAGCAGTTCCCCCCGGCGGTCGTCGACACAAGCCACCCGTCCTCCCGGCAGCGCCAAGAACCCCGCGTGCTCGGAGAGATGGCGCCCGGTGAGGCGTCCTGTGACGGTGCCGTCCGGCACGGTCAGCGCGTACACGGAGCCGGCCACGTGGTCGGAGACGAGCAGTGCGGAAGCGGCAGCGTTCATGGGTCCTCCAGGTATGTCTAGTGAAAACGATTATCATGTATGTTCGGTGCGTTCCAGGTTCCCGAAGAAGAAGCGAGGGCATCGATGCAGCGCGCACCGTCGAGATTCATTCGTAGTTGGCTCACCGCAGCGGTGGTGGGTTCCGTTCTGGTCGGCTGCGGCTCGACTCCCGACGGGCCCGCGAGCGGCAAGGCCGCACCTACCACGAAAACCGAGGTCGCCGTCGAACCCATCAAGGCGGCGACCGAGTTGACCGACGTGAACGGCGTCAAGGTCTCCCTGAAGAAGCAACCGGAGCGGATCGTCTGCCTGTTCGCGCTCTGTGACGACATCCTGACCGAACTCGGCATCGTCCCGACGGCCACGAACAGCGCACTGCTCGCCCACCCCCGCTTCCTCGGAGAGGACAAGGCCAAGAAGGTCGACGTCATCCCCGGCGGATTCATCGCCCCGGAGGTGGAGGCGATCCTCTCCCACAAGCCGGACCTCGTGATCGGCCTGGGGGACACCCACGGCAAGCTCGCCCCCGCGCTGAAGGGCGCCACCACGTTCTGGGCCATGCAGCCCGAGTCCTGGGAGGACAGTGTCGGCTACCTGCGCGACGCCGCGGCCCTCACCGGCCGCACCGCCGCGGGGGAGAAGGCCGAACGGGCCTTCCGCACCAAGCTCGCGAAGGCGGAGAAGGCCCCCAGCGACAAGACCGCCCTCATCATCTACGGCAGTGACGAGAACTTCGGCGTCGCGACGCCGGAGGGTGATGTGACCGCCAGCCTGTTCCCCAAGATCGCCGAGTATCCGT
This sequence comes from Streptomyces sp. NPDC000410, assembly GCF_040300305.1. NCBI lineage: Bacteria > Bacillati > Actinomycetota > Actinomycetes > Kitasatosporales > Streptomycetaceae > Streptomyces > Streptomyces sp. NPDC000410. The sequence continues at coordinate 14,817 of NZ_JBEPDM010000069.1, read as the reverse complement.
GGAAGTCGCGCGGCGTGGAGGGCAGTTACAGCCTCGAAGAGATCCTCGCCCAGGGCGTCGATGTCCTGTTCGTCGAGACGATGAGCTTCGGCGGCGCGGACGGCAAGCTGTCGGAGAAGCTGGCGAAGAACCCCCTCTGGAGCAAGATCCCGGCAGTCAAGAACGGCGACGTCCACGAGGTGAACTCAGAGGTGTGGGCCAAGGGGCGCGGTACCCGTTCGATGGGCATCGTCCTCGACGAGGCCACGGCCGCGCTGCGGTGAGGTCGCCCTCCTCGGCGCCCACCGCGGTAGACGGCCCGGCGGGCAGGGCCCGGCGGCCACTGCTGCATGCGCGGAGGGGGCAACCCCTCCTGGTGGTGGGGCTATTGTTCGCCGCCTCGGTCGGCGCGCTGTGCCTCGGTACCCCCTACGTCCCGCCGCACCGGCTCGTCGGCGCGGTGCTGGACGGGGACACCACGCTCGCCGGGGTCGTCGTCACCGAACTCCGGGTCCCACGTCTGGTGCTGGCACTGATCGCCGGAGCCTGTCTGGGCGCGGCGGGGCTCGTGCTCCAGGAGGCGCTCCGCAATCCCCTGGCCGTGCCGGAGATGCTCGGTGTCTCCTCCGGGGCGGCGCTGGGCGTGGCCGCGCCGCTGGTGCTGACTCTGTCACTGCCCGCCGCGGTCCAGCCCCTGCTGGCCCTCGGCGGGGCCGCGCTCGGCGGCGGGCTGACTCTGCTCGCCGCCGGGCTCGGGCGCAGCCCGTCCGCGGTGCTGCTGACCGGCGCCGCGGTCGCGGCCGCTTTGCAGGCCGCGCTGCTCGTCCTGATGGTCATGGCGGACCAGCTCGACCTCCAGCTCATCTACCGCTACCTGTTGGGGTCCTTGTCCGCCCGGACCTGGGACGACGTCGCGGGTCTATGGCCGTGGCTGCTCGTCGCGGTTCCCGCGCTCGTGTTCTGCGCGCCGGTGCTTTCGGTCATTCGGCTGGGGGACGAGGATGCCGAGGCGCTGGGCGTGCGCGCGCAGCGGGCCCGGTTGGCCGCGCTGGCCATCGCCGTCGTGCTGATCGCGCCCGTCACGGCCGTGTGCGGGCCGGTCGCTTGGGTGGGGTTCCTCGCCCCGCACCTGGCCCGGTGGTTCAACCGGACCTCGGGGGCGGTGCGTTGGCTGCCGTGGTCGGCCGCGTGGGGTGCGGTCGTCGTGACGGTCGCCGATGTCCCCGCCCGGCTGGCGCTGGCACCCGTGGAGACCCCGGCCGGTGCCTGGACGGCCCTGCTGGGAGTCCCGGCCGGGGTCGCCCTGATGCGATCAGGCCGCCCCCGTGGCCGGATCGGCGGGCGAAGGCCGGCCGACTCGACGCGCGGACCGGTGCCTCACGGCGTGCCCGAGGTGCGCGGCCCCTCCCTACTCCCTGTAGACAAGACCGGAACGGAGGACGCTCGGTGAGCCGGCGTTTCGCGGCCCTCGCGGCACTGGCCGTCGTGTGTGCCGGGGTGGAACTGGTCGCCGGACGCGGCATGTCCCCGGGCGCGGTCTGGGACGTGCTGGGCGGCGGCGGTGATGTGACGGAACGACACATTCTTTTGCAACTACGGCTGCCCAGAATGCTGGTGGCCCTGGGCGCGGGCGCGTCCCTCGCCGTGGCCGGGCTGATCCTGCAGTCCGCGCTGCGCAACCCCCTCGCCGGTCCCGAAGTGACAGGTGTGACCCCGGGGGCGGTCCTCGGGGCCGTCACCGCGACGGCCCTGGGCCTCGCCAGGTGGGACTCGCCGCTGGCCGTGGTGCTCGCCGCGTGCGCGGGCGGATGCGCCGGAGCGCTGCTGCTCTGGCTGCTCGCCGGCCGCTCGAGTGGCGACCCCGCCCAGACCGCCGTGCACGGAGTCCTGGTGTCGGCGGTGCTCGGCGGGCTCACCGCCATGGCCCTGCTCGTGGAGCCGGGGGAACTCGGCAGCGTCGTGCAGTGGTTGGTAGGCACCACGGAGGGCCGGGTCTGGGACCACTGGCACCTGTTGTGGCCATGGGCACTGGTCTGGGGGGCTGCGGCCTGGCTGATGGCCGGACCTCTGACCCTGCTGCGCTGCGGTGACGACATCGCGCTGGCCGCCGGTCTCGCCGCCCGGCGGGCCCGCACCGTCGCCCTCTTGTGTGCGGTGGCATTGACGGCGGGTGCGGTGGCCGTCGTCGGAGCGTTGGGCTTCGTGGGGCTGCTCGTTCCGCATCTCGCCCTGGCCGTCTTCGGTGCGGACCTGCGGGCGAGCCTTCCCGGCTCCGCCCTGCTGGGAGCGGTCGTGGTGTGCGGGGCGGATGCCGCGGCGCAGCTGTCCTCGCGGCTGCTGGCCCAGGCGCTGGACGCCGGACGGCTCACGCTTCCGGTCGGGGCGCTCACCGCCTGCCTGGGCGCCGCCCTCCTGCTGGTCGTGGTGCGCCGCGCGCCGGGCCGTAGTTACTGAAAGCCGACGGAGGACCGAGCATGACCACAAGCGAGTCCATGGGAATACACGTCGAGGGGGTCCACTTCGGCTACCCCGCACGACCCGTGCTTCAAGGTGTCGACCTGACCGTCCGGCCGGGCGAACTGACAGCGCTCATCGGCCTCAACGGCTGCGGCAAGTCGACCCTGCTACGGCTGGCCGCCGGGCTGCTTCGACCGGACCGAGGGCGTGTGCTGCTCGGCGGGGACGACCTCGCCGGACTCTCCCGGCGCGCCACGGCCGCGAGAGTCGCGCTGCTGCACCAGGCGGCGCCCGCCGTACCGGGAATGACGGTCCGCCACCTGGTGCGGCAGGGGCGGTACGCGGCACGGGGCCCGCTGGGCATGCTGCGCGACGGGGACGATCCCGTCGTGCACCGGGCGCTGCGCGACGTCGGGGTGGAGGAGTATGCCGACCGGGACGTCGACGCGCTGTCCGGGGGTGAGCGGCAGCGGGTGCGGCTGGCGATGGCGCTCGCCCAGGACACCCGCGTTCTGCTGCTCGACGAGCCGACGACCTATCTGGACCTGCACCACCAGCTCGACGTGCTGCAGACGGTGGTCCGCCTGCGGGAGGAACGCGGGCTCACCGTGGTCATGGTGCTGCACGACCTGGCCCACGCGGCTCGGTTCGCCGAACGCGTCGTCGCCCTGCGCGAAGGCCGCGTGGTGGCCGACGGGGCGCCGAAGGAGGTGGTCACGCCGGGACTCCTTGCGGACGTGCTGAAGGTGGCCGGTCGGGTAGGCCGGGACCCCGAGGGTGGTTGGCCCGTGTGTTACCCAGATCACCCTCTCCCTGATCTAGAAAATGAAAATCAGTTCCATTAATGTTCGAGTTGTGGCGCTCATCCGAACGCCGCATCTCCCTTACGAACAAGGAGAGTTCATGGACAACGAGCAGATCTTCGCCCCGATCGCCGACCCGGGTCAGCTGGCCCACGCCTCGGCCACCCACTCCAACGCGCTCGTCGAGAACCCCTTCGAGGACACCGCCGCCGAGTAAGCGAGGGACTCACCACCCTCGACCGTGGGCCCGCCCGTTGCCTTACGGGCGGGCCCACGCCCATCCCAGCCTCTGTCGTCAGGAGATCGTCGTGTCCCGCAGTCGGCTCGTACCGGGTGTCGAAGTCGTCGCCGTGCCCGGGCGGGGTCTCGCCGTCCGCACCGCCGAAGGAGAGTTCCTCAGCGTCAGGACACGAGACGCGGACGAGAGCGTCCTGCTCTCCCTGCTCTCCGGGGCCGACGCTGCCCCGCTGGACGAGGAACTGCATCGTGTCGTCGGGGCCTTCGAGGAGGCCGGATACCTGGCGGACGAGCCGCAGCTACCGCTGTGGCCCGCCGGCCGCCGGGACATCCGGCTCCTCGGCGACCCGGCACTGACCCGACCGCTGGCCGCGCAGCTGGTCGCCCTGGGCGCCGAGCCCCGGACGACACCGGCCGTCACCGATGCGAACACGTCGCCGGTGGAGATCGAGGACCTGCTCGACGGAAACCCCGCCGCCGTCGTGTGGTGCCTCGACGGACCCGTACCCGACGGGCTGTGGGAGGCCGCCGACCGGCTGCCGGAGCACGGGGTCGCCTGGCTTCGCTGTCACCGGGAGGGCTGGCAGGCGTACGTCGAGCCGATCGCCGCCACCTCCGGAGACATCACCGCGGCCCACGTACGGGTCCGCCGGCTCGCCGCCACCCCCGCCCACCGCGAACTGGCCGCCTACTGGGCCGGCCCTCGTACGTCGGGCGCACCGGTCCGCCTCACGGTTCCCGCCGCCGCGCTGCTCGCGGCTCTGCTGGCCGACGATCTCAGCCGGTGGGCCATCGACACCGCTGACACGGCCGGGTTCACGGCACGGCGTCGGCTCCGGCACGTGGACCTGCGCACGCTGACCGTCACCGAGCACCCTGTCCTGCCGGTGCCCGTCGTCGCATCGATGCCGAGGAAGGACGGATGACGTCCTTCCGTGCGGCTGTCGGAGCTCTCGCCACGGATGTATGCCTCCCCGACGGCGCCGGCCCCTTTTCCGCCGTCCTCATCCGCACCCCCTATGACCATGCCCGGCACCTGGCCGAGGCCAGCGGCTGGGCCCGCCGCGGGTTCGCCGCCGTCGTTCAGGATGTCCGCGGCCGCTTTGCCTCGCCGGGAGAGTGGCACCCGTACGAGAACGAGGCCGCCGACGGGACGGCGACAGCTCGATGGATCCGGCGACAGCCGTGGAGCGACGGACGGTTCGTTGCCGTCGGCGCCTCCTACGCCGCCTACTGCGCCCTCGTCCTCGCCCTCGAAGCGCGCCCGGAGGCCCGACCGGACGCCGTCATCGCCGCGGTGCCCGCGCTGGGCGCCGCCGAGACCGCGCGCGAACCCTCCGGTGTGGAACGGCTGCTGGCCCGCGCCGGATGGTGGGCCGCCCACGGCGACCGCCCGGACTCCGACGAGGCCGCGCTGGACAAGGCCCTCGCCGCAGACCCCGACCTGCTCACCCAACTGCCCCTCACCAGCCTCCCCGACCGGCTGGGCCGGGACCTGCCCTCCTGGACGGGCCTGTGGCGCCACCGTGAGCGCGGCCGACTCGCCTCGCGGGCGGCGCACGCCACCGTGCCCCTGCTCGCAGTCGGCGGGCACCACGACCACTTCACCGAGGACACCGTCGCCCTGTGGCGCACCTGGGGCGGACCGTCGGCGCGCCTGCTGCTCGGGCCTTGGGGCCACAGTCTCGTCTCCGCGCCCGGACCCGACGCAGGACCGGCCCACCGGCTGGGCCTCGGCGAGCTGTACGTGCGGTGGGCCCGTCGCGCCCTGACCGGCGACCTCGCCCCCGGTCGCCACGGCGCGCTGGCGCTGGGCGACGGAGACCTGTGGCTGCCCGCAGGCACTGAAGGCGTACCGCGCACGCAACGGTTGCGGATGCTGCACGGCTCCCGCTTCACCGCCGACCCCGACCGCCCCGTCCGCTCCGACGACCTCGCCGTGCCCACCGGGGGAGTCCCCGACCGTTGCGTGCTGGCCACCCCGCCGCTCCCGCGCCCACTCGACGCCGTCGGGCCGGCGCGGATACGGCTACAGGCCACCGCCGACACCCCGTCCGCCGACTGGGCAGCCCGCCTCGTCGCCCTCACACCGGAAGGGATCGCCGAGCGACTGGCCGTCGGCGTCCTGCGGCGCGAGAAACCGACGGACCGCCACGCAGAGTTCACCGTCGAGCTCGGCCGACTCGCGCGTCGGCTGCGGGCCGGCACGCGGCTGCGGATCGAGATCGCCGGCCACCACTTCCCGGCCCACGCCCGTAACCCCCACACCGGAGACGAGCCGATCACGGCCGACCAGCTGCTCGCCTCCCGGCGAGACGTCGACCCGACGAGCGTGGCGCTGACCCTGCACGTCCTCCCCTCTCGTCCCACCTCCACCGATCCCACCAAGGAGATCCTGCGATGACGGCGCTGCCGCTGGAAGCACTCGTCGACCCCGTCTGCGGCATCGTCCGCGAGGTCAAGCCCGTCGAACACCCCGCAGGCGCCCCACCCCGCTACACCGCGTTCACCGCCGAGATATCCGACGCCCGCAGACTCGGCCTGTGGCCCGCCGACCGGGTCTCCCTCGGCACGACCTTCGGCGACCCCGAGCAGGCCCGTGTCGCCGCGATAGCCGAAGGGATGGAACGGTACTGCGGCAACCGCGTGCCGCCGGCCGGCCATCCCGACGCCCCACTGCGTGCCACCGCCGCCGAGCTGGCAGAGAAGGGCCTGCGGATCTACGGCCCCGACGACCTGCCTGTCTACGCGCCGTGGCAGTACGCCCGGGAGAAATTCCCCTACCGCCCCCTCACCGCCGACACTCCGTCCCTGTGGACGCGCGGCACCGAGCGGCTCCCCGACGGACGCACGACAGAGGTCTGGGCACCCGTCGCCCTCACCCACCTCAACTGGCGCCAGGGCGAACTGCGCGAGCTGCCCCGGACCCACCACCTCAACTACGCCGGCATCGCCACCGGGCAGGGCTTCGACGACGCCGTCGAACGCGGCCTGCTGGAGATCGTCGAACGCGACGCCCTGGAACTGTGGTGGCACCTCGACGGACCGACCCGCGGCATCGATCCGGCCAGCGTGCCCGGCCTCATGGACGACCTGGCCGGATCCGCACTCATCGTCCACATCGTCGAGATGCCGTCCGAGTTCGCCCCGTGCATGGCCGCTCTTGTCCACGACCCCCGACTCGGCCTCTACGCTGCCGGGTTCGCCTGCAAGTACGACCCGGCCGAGGCAGCCCGCAAGGCGGTACTCGAAGCGGTCCACACCTGGGTCTTCACCCAGGGCCTGACCAACTCCGACGGCTGGGTCTTCCAGGCTGTCGAGGCCGGCTTGCTCGCCCGCGGCCTCTACCTGGAGCACCGCGCGGACGGCCGGTATCTCGACGCGTCCGGCGAGCACTTCGAACATGTCCGGGACCTGGGTGCCCACCCCCAGGTGTGGCTTGACGAACGGATGGCGGCCGAAGCCCGGCGGTTCACCGACCCCACCCACGGGACCGTGTCCATCGACGCGGTCGAGCATGGCAGCCGGGAGCGGCTGGAGAGCGCGCTGCACACACGAGGCCACCGCGTCATGACGTTCGACCTGACCACCGAAGACGTGGCCGAAACGTCCCTGCGGGTGGCCCGGGTCCTCGTCTCCGGGCTCCTCCCGAACGCCCCGGCCGCCTTCGGCTACTTCGGCTGCCCGCGGCTCGCCGAGGAGGCCGTCCGACGGGGCTGGCGCACGACGGCGCCCGGTGCGCCCGAGGACTTCACCCTGGCGCCTCCGCCGCACATGTGAGGACCGCCATGGAACATCTTGATGAGGGCCGCCCTATGGCTGTGGAACACCTCGATGAGGACCGTTCGGTGGATCTCACCGCCGCTCTGGCCCGCGCCCGCTCCCCCCGGCGTCCCGGCCACGACACACCGGCGGGAACCGCCGTCCCGGCCTGGCCGGGGCCGCCGCGCCCGATTCCGGGAGCCGGCCCTGCGGACCTCGACCTGCGGGCCCTGCTCCGCCTCTCTCTGAGGGCCTCGGACCGCGCCGGACGGCTGCGCCCGGCATCCTCGGCCGGCGCGCTGCACCCAGTGGACACCGAACTCGTCGTGGGCGCCGGCTGTTCCCTGCCGCCCGGCCGCTACGGCTATGACCCGCTGCGCCACCGCGTCCATCACCTCGGCCCGCAGCCCGACGGCACGCCGCCGGGGGTGACCGCCGAACTCTCCGTCACCGCACGGCGTACGGTCTCGCACTACGGTCACCGCGCCTGGCCGCTGCTGCTCCTCGACACCGGGCATGCCGCCGCGGCGCTGTTCCTCGCGGCCCGCGCTCTGGGTGCGGGCGAGCCCGAACTCCGCCTGCACGGAGCGGCCGAGAGCCCGCTCGCCGCCGTACGCATCCCCCCGCCCGGCCCGGCGCACCAGCTCGGTGCCACCCAGAGCACCCAGCCGTCGGCGAGCGCGCCCACGCCCGAGGAGCTGCTGGCCCGCCGCAGTACCCCACCACCGCTGCCGGGCAGCCCGGCCCCGGACGCGCTGCGGGCGGTCCTCACCACCGCCGCCCGGGCGGGCGGCGGTGACCTTCGGTGGTGCGCCGCCGTCGGCTCCCCATTGCCCGGCCTGATGGAACTGGCCCCCGACGGCACGACACTGCGCCGGTGTGCCGCGGGCGAGGCCCGCCCGACGCTCGCGGCCTGGGCGGCGGGCCAGGCATGGATCGCGGACGCGGGCGCCGTCCTGCTCGCCCGCGGCTGCCCCGCGGACGCCGACGCGCCCCACATCCGCCGCACCCACCTGCAGGCCGGATTCGCCGTCCACCTCGCCCACGTCACGGCCCGCCGCCACGGCCTGACCGCCCGGCCCGTGGGCTCATGGCAGCAGGCGGACCTCGGCGCCGCGCTCGGCGCCACACCCGGCCAGGACTGGATCGTCCACGGACTGGCCCTCGGCACCCTCCACGCCGACGAGGAGAACACCGCATGATCGTCCACCCCGAGCTGCACCGGGCCGCCCGACGCGCACCGCGCCCCCTGCTCACCACCACCCTCCTGCAAGGCGCCGTCACCCTCACCCACCTGGCACAAGCGGTCCTGCTGGCCCTCGCGCTCGCCGACCTCGCCCGCGGCCACACAGGACAACTCCCGTGGCTGCTCACGGCAGTGCTCGCCGTCGTCGCCGCCCGCGCCGGCCTCGGCACGTGGCAGCGGCGGACCGCTACCCGAGCCGGGGCCGAGGTCAGGGTCGCACTGCGGGACGAACTCCTGGCCCACCTGGGGAGGCTGGGCCCCGCCCACCTGACGACCGCGCGCGCCGGGGCCGTCCGCACCACCCTGGTCGACGGCGTGGAGGGCGTCGACGCCTACGTCTCCCGCTACCTGCCCCAGCTCCTGATCACCCTGACCGTGCCGCCCCTGATCCTCGCCACCCTGGCCGTGGTGGAACCGGTGGCGCTGCTCGGTCTCGTCCCCGCCCTACTCCTCGCTCTGTGCGGTCCGCGCGCTTGGGACCGACTCCTCGCCGCCCGCGGCAAGGAGCACTGGGACACGTACGAAGGGCTGGGCGCCGACTACCTGGAAGCCTTGCAGGGTATGCCCGCCCTGCGTGCGGCGGGCGCGGTCGGCCGCACCCGCGAACGCCTGGAGAAGCGCTCGACCGCGCTGCACCGGGCGACCGTCGCCAAGCTCCGTGTCTCCCTGGTCGACACGGGCATCACCGACCTTGCCATCCAGGGCGGCACCGCCGCCGCCGCGATCCTCGCCTGCTGGTCGGCCGTCAGCGGATCCACCACGGCGACCGGCACCTACCTGGTTCTGCTGCTGGCCTCCGAATGCTTCCGGCCGGTCCGCGATCTCGCTCGCGAGTGGCACGCCGGATACCTCGGCGTCTCGGCCGCGGACGGGATCGCGGCGCTGCGTACCGCCGAACCGGCGGTCCGTGACAACGGAGCGGCACCCGCGGACTGGCCGGCACCCCCGGAACTCCGTTTCGAGAACGTCCGGTTCGCCTATGACGGCGCGTCGGAGCCCGCCCTCCACGGCGTCTCCTTCACCGCCCCGGCGGGACGCACCACCGCAATCGTCGGCCCTTCCGGCGCGGGCAAGTCCACCCTGCTCGCCTTGCTCCTGCGCCACCACGACCCGCACGAAGGCCGCATCACCCTCGACGGGCGCCGCACCACCGAGTACTCCCTCGACGCACTGCGGCAGGGCGTCGCCGTGGTCTCGCAGGACACGTATCTCTTCCACGCCACCATCGCCGACAACCTGCGCATGGCCAGGCGGGACGCCACGGACGACGACCTGACGACGGCGGCGCGCATAGCCGGCATCGACGAGGAGATCGCCGCCCTCCCCGACGGCTACGCCACCGTCCTGGGCGAACGCGGCGCCACCCTGTCCGGCGGGCAGCGACAGCGGCTCGCGCTCGCCCGGGCCCTCCTCGCGGACGCCCCGGTGCTCGTCCTGGACGAGGCGACGAGCTCGGTCGACGAACGCCGCGAGGCGGACATCGTCCGCGAACTGCTGAACGCCGCCGGCGACCGCACCGTCCTGGTCATAGCCCACCGGCTCGCCGCCGTCCGGCACGCCGACCACATCGTCGTCCTCGATTCGGGACGGGTGGACGCCATCGGCGACCACGCCGGTCTGGTCGAGGCCGGTGGCGTCTACGCGCGACTCGTCGAGGCCGGCCGTACCCATCGAGGAGAACTCGCCGCATGAGCAACGCCATCGACACCTCCACGACCGAAGCGGGCGTGCCTGAACGAGGCTCTTTGCGCGCCCTGCTCCCCGCCCTCGCCGGGCACCGCGCCATGACGGTCCGCACCTGCGCCGCCGCACTCCTCGAACAGGGCTCCCTCGTAGCGCTGGTCACGCTGGCCGCCCACACCGTGGGCACCGCCGTCATCGAAGCGGAGATCCCGTCGTCCGGCACCGTCACCGCACTCGTCGCCCTGGTCCTCGTGCGAACCCTGATGACCTGGCGCGAGATGGACCTCTCGCATGATCTGGCCTACCGGGTTCTCGCCGCGCTGCGGGTACGCGTCTTCGACGGGCTCGCCCGCAGCGCGCCCGCCCGGGTCGCCGGCCGGCGCAGTGGGGACCTCGCCGCCACCGCCATGGCCGACGTGGAGGCACTGGAGTTCTTCTACGCACACACCACCGCCCAGCTCCTGGCGGCGGGGACCGTCTTCACCGGCGGCGCGACGGTCCTCGCCATGCTGGAGCCGTGGCTGCTCGTGGCCGTCCTGCCGGTCGCGGCCCTGCTCACCGCGGCTCCCTTCGCCGACGCGCGAGGACGTGCGGTACGTGGCGCCCGCACCCGGGCGGCCGTCGCCACGCTGTCCGCCGACACGGTGGAGATCGTCGACGGGCTACGTGAGCTGCTCGCCTTCGGCACCCTTGCGGGACGCCGACACCGACTGGCGGAGCGTGGACGACAGCTGGGCGACGCCCAGCGTGCCGAGGCCACGTCGGAAGCCGTCACCGCCGCGGTCCGCGATCTCCTCATCGTGGGGGCGGTCCTCGGCGTGGTGGCAGCGGCGGCACAGGCCATGGCCTCGGGGCGGCTGCACGGCGCGTGGGCGCCGGCGGCGATGGCGCTCGCCCTGGCCGTACTGGGCCCCGTCGCGGAGTCGGCCCGGTCCCTCAGCCAGGCCGTGTCCCTGCGCGCCGCCGCCGCCCGCGTCGGTGCGGCCGTCAAGGCGCCCGCGCTCGCCCCGTCGCCCGCCGCGCCCCGCCCGCTTCCCCCCGGCCCGCTGGGCGTCCGGCTGCACCAGGTGAGGTTCGACTACGGCGGCGGTCCCGTCCTCGACGGCGTCGAGCTGACCGTCCACGCGGGGCAGACGGTAGCCCTGGTCGGCGCCTCGGGCGCCGGTAAGTCGACCTGCGCCCATCTCCTCGCACGGTTCTGGGACCCCTCCGCAGGACAGGTTCAGCTGATATCCGCCGACGGGGACCCCATCGACCTACGCGAGGTAGGCGACGCCGAACTCCGCCGCGCCGTCGCGCTGGTGGGGCAGGAGACACCCCTCTTCCACGGCACCCTCGCCGAGAACCTACGGCTCACCGCCCCCGAAGCCGACGACGACCTCCTCGCCGAGACGGCCCGCTTGTGCGGCGTCGACCGGATCGCCCCGCTGACCACCCTGGTCGGCGAGCGCGGCTCCACACTCTCCGGAGGCCAGAGGGCCCGCATCGCCCTCGCCCGCGCCCTTCTGGCGGAGCCAAGAGTCTTCATACTGGACGAGTCCACAGCCCACCTGGACAACGCGAGCGATGCCCAACTCGCCACCGCACTCCACCAGGAAGGCCGCACGACCATCGTCATCGCCCACCGCCGCGCCACCATCCGGCGGGCCGACCGTATCGCCGTCCTCGAAGCTGGACGCATCGCCGAGGAGGGCACCTGGGAGGAGCTCACCGGCCGCCCCGACAGCGCACTGCACCGCAGCCTCGCCCACCTCTCCTCCTGAGTCCGGCCTACTCGGTCGCACTGGGGGCGGTGGGCGTCTCCTGACGCCGACTGCCAGGCGACCGGGCTCGCGGGGCGGCGTATCTGAGGGCTGCCGGACCGGAGGGCGATGACATTCTTTTCCGGCGCGGGGCCGCGTCCCGTCTGGCGGGCACCGGGGAAGAAAGTTCGGCTGCTGCTCCCGTCTGGCGGGACGTACGGCTGATTGGCCTTTTCTTGCAGGTCAGGGCGGTGTTGCGTGGTCTCCATGACAGTGGATATCAGGCTCGTCCGGGCCGGTCAGATGTACCGCTACTTCATGCGTCAGACCGTTGTTGGCGACGGTCGCCGCCCGGCCCGCATGCCGCTGCGTGAGGCTCAGGAGGAGGCCGGTGTTCCGGCCGGGCGGTGGATGGGCCGCGGCCTGGCGGTGCTTGGTCTGGAGCGAACGAGGAGGTCACCGAGGAGTAGTTGCGGAACCTGTTCGGGGAGCGGGGTCGGCACCCGTATGCGGACCGGATCGAGGCCGATCCGCTGGCCAGGGGCGAGTCCCCGAAGGAGGCGTGGAAGGCCGGCGCTCTCGGACGGCGGGTGACGGTCACCGGTGTCGATCTCGTCTTTCGGCCGCAGCCGACGATCTTTCTGTTGTGGGCGCTGGGGGATGAGGAGACCCGGCGTGTGATCGAGGCCGCCCACGAGTACGCGATCGCGCGGGTGCTTGTGTGGATCGAGGACGAGGTGGCGGTGATCCGGTACGGCAAGGACGGCATCCACAGGGACTGGCCGCCCGGCGGTCTGGTCGCCGCCCGCTTCCGCCACTACGAGGCACGCTCCGGCATGCCCTTGCTCCATGACCATCTGCTGCTGTCGGTGAAGGGGCAGCGCCTGGACGGAAAGTGGGGTTCGATCCACACCACGGCCCTGCACGAGAACACCGTCGCCGCCTCGGCGCTCTACAGCGAGATAGATCACGGCTTCCACGCCGACATCGAGTCGCAGACCGCAGACGGGCACGCGCGCCTCGATGTACGCATCAACGGCGCCAACGGCATTGTCCTGGGCTACGAGCCTCAGCTGAGCCCCCAGACAGCCCGAGGAATGCGTGCACGGGAGGGGTTCCGGCGCCGCGGCGGTGTTCAGTCGGTCTGGAACTTCGCCGACCCGGAGCACGCAGGCATCGGCACCGTCCCTTACGTCCGCACACCCAACCTGTCGGCCTCCGTCATCCGCGTGCAGAAAAACCCCATTGCGGTCCAGGACGGCAACTTCGTCCTGGAGGAGGGCCAGTGCAGCCAAACGGCGCGCTCACGCGGTGCCCGGAGAAGCCCTACGATCCGGAGAACCCCACCGACACCGGGTACTGCGGGGGCTGGCACCGCGTCCTCGTGCCCGCCCATCAGCCGAGCACCTTCACAGGGGAAGGCGGTTTGCCCCTTACCCGGTTCATCGTGGAAGCTGCGGCCGGTGAGCGGATCCCGTTCCAGCGGGACGGCCACCACGGCTGGCTCCCCGCACAGCAGTGGCAACAGTACCTCGAGGCGAACGGGCCTGCCCTGGACGACAAGGAGCGCCAGCCATCTGTACGACAGGGGGACCGGCGCGACAGGTGCACTGAGGACCGTCCGGCTTCGGAGGTACGGGCTGAACCGAAGCAAAGACGTGGCAGCCGCGCGATCGTCGTTGAGTCCCGCCCCCGGGAAACCGAGCCCGCCAGGGTTCTGGTTGACGCGTCGAGTCAAGCGATCCCGCTCTGCCGCTTCGGCTGCGGTCAGCCCGCAAGCCTTCCAGGGCCCGAAGGGCTGCCCGAGCACTTCTCGTGCCGCAGGAAGCATGAGGCGTGATGTATCGCCACCGCGTTGCTGTCCCCCGTCGAGCTGGCCGATGCGGAGCAGGCAGTGCGGCTCGTCCGTTCGGCGTACTCCCACAGCGACCAGATCCGCGGTACCTCCGCGCCCGGCGCCGCCGGCGGCGCCGGGCGCGGAGGTAGGCCCTGGCGGGTTCCTGATGGGATTCAGCGACGCTGCTTCGCCTTGTCTTTGGCGAAGGTCTCCAGCCCGCTGCGAGGATGCATGTAGACGTAGCGGTCGGCTGCTCGGATCTGTACGGCGTTGAGTTCGGCGACTGCGGCCCTGGAGATCGCGCCTGTCAGGTTGTTCGGTCCCAGGGCCAGCAGGTGCCTTGGGCCGATGGGCAGGACGATGGTGTGGGCATCACCGAAGGCCATGTTGATGGAGAAGGGCCTGGCGTCCGTGCGCACGGTCACGGCCGGGGTGTCCCCGATCAAGAACTGCCCGCTCTCCGGAGTCAGGACCTCCAGCTGCCACTTGGCGGCCATGTCGCGCATTCTGTTGAACATGTTCTCGATGCTGGTGCGAAACAGCTTGCCGTTCCCGAAACTCTGGGTGACCTCGGATTGCGCGATGAGTCGCTCGGCAAAAGAGCCAAGGGAGCCCTGGCCGGGGAGATGGAGCCCGGTCTGGCGCAGCGCCTCACGGCGTAGGGGCTCCGGAAAGCGCTCGATCAGTTCGCCGCGGACCGCTCACCGTTTTGAACGCGTTAGACCGTGTCCTATGTGGTGAGGCGGATGAGCCGCTTGTAGCGGCACAGGGCTGCGGCGAGGCCGAGGAAGGCCAGGTAGTTGCGGGGGTGACGTTCGTAGCGGTGGTTGAGTCTGCGGTATCCGGTCAGCCAGGACATGGTGCGTTCGATGGCCCATCTGTGGCGGCCGAGTCGTTCGCTGGACTCGATGCCCTTGCGGGCGATACGGACGCCGATGCGTCTGCCGCGTAACCACTTTCGCAGTTCAGGTGTGTCTGAGCTGCCCCGAGTTTCGTAGAGTCCGATCTTGATTGGTTCAGGCGGACTGCGGGGTTTGCTCCTGGCTCTGCCAGAAGGCTTCCTCGTACTCG
>NZ_JBEPDM010000068.1:0-27826 GCF_040300305.1 Streptomyces sp. NPDC000410 | reverse complement strand
AACCTCACGAGCCAGACCATCCAACGAGTCAACCGACTCCACCAACGCCCGACCCGACGGACCCGTCATCGACAACGCGAACGACGACACCCCCGCCCCACCATCAAACGACGACGCCCACCCCCGCAACGCCGCCCCGAACTCCTCCATCCCCGGCGTATCCGCCGTCGGCCACACATCCCCCGAAAACCCCCCACACAACCAATAAACAGCCTCAGGACACTCCGACCCATCCACCGTCCAACACCCCTCATCAGCGCTGACGAGAAGAACCGGACACAGGCTGTGTCGCGCTCGCTGCTGCCGGATCGAGCAGCGGCCCGGTGGGCAGGTACTCCAGCGTCAGTGCCGGCACCAGGACCGGAACAGCAGCGCTCTTGCCGTTCCTGACTCCCAGTTTCGCGGCGACGTCGAGTGCGGGGAGCGGGTACTTGATGCCGGCGTCGGTGATCAGATACAGCGCGCCGCCGCGACCGCCAGGCACCGACGTGGCCGATGCCAGCAGGCCGGTGCCGGCCCGGACCGAGATCTGGTCCGCGGTCCGGTTGGAGCCCGGCTGCGCCGCCGCGATGCCGCGGGCGGTGACGTCGGCGGCCCGTACGAGTACCACCTGCTCGGAGGGCGACGCGGTGGCTCCCATCTCTTTCCTGCTGCAGGGCACCAGCGTCTCACCGTCCCCGTGCCGCAGCAGTGGCGGTGGCGACGCCGGAATATCGCTGTACGAGGCCTCAAGGACGGGCAGCGCTGCGGCGCCGGTCGCACTCAGCGGGATCAGAGCGACCGGCTGCCCCGCGTACGCGCTCTGGATCGCGGGCGAGGCGAGGAGCAGATCGGCGATCGTCTTCGGTACGCGGTGCAGTCCGTCCTTGTACAGGACGAGGTGAGTGGCGTCCGCTCCCGGAGCGGCTACGGAGAAAACCTGGCCGATCCGTGTCGGGTGTCCGTCCAGGGCGGGACCGGGTGAGCCGACGCCCGCGATCGTCGGGGCCCGCAATGCGCTCCCGGCCTGGAGGGCGTTGACCCAGCGGTCGGCCACCGGGAGCGGCCGTGCGCCGCCGTAGCCCAGGGCGATGAGTGACGAGGCGTCCGGCACGGGGTGACTCCTGCCTCGCCACAGGAGATACGTCGCGCCGCCGGGGGTCGCCACGAGGACGGCGTGGGTGTCACCCGGTGAAGCGGCAGCGGGGATGTCGGAGTTGACCGTCACCGACACAGTCGACTGGGGGCTCCCCGATGCGTTGACGACCGACGTCGCGCACACGAGCCACGTACTGCTCGACAATGTTCTGTCACCCGGCAGCGCGTCCGGAGCGCCGGGGATGCCCACCGGCAGCCCGTGCGGAACTCCTTTCAGGGAGTTGGCGGAAACGGACACCACCTTCGAGCCGACCCCCAACAGGTGTGCCGATGTCACGTTCAGGACCGGGCGTAGCATGCCGTCGGTGTAGATGTAGCGGGCGGTGCTCTCCTTCTCGGCGATGAGCACGCCGGGCGATTGCCAGGTCTTGGCGCCGCCGGGCTTGAAGATGCCGATGACGCCGAAGGCGACCACGACCAGGATGCCCAGCACGATTCCTGTGGCGGCCGAGGCCCGGAACCGGCGCAGTGGTGTCTCCAGGGCGTCAGGTTCCCCGGCGAGCATGGCCGCGTTCATTCGGCTCACTACGGTGAGATGTGCCTGGAGCTGGTCACGGCGCGTCTGCATGAGGGGTCTCTCCTGAGGGACGGCGAGTGGCGGAGCGGATTCGGGTCAGCCGCTGAGGGACCTTGCGAGGCCGTACAGGTGGAGTTCGGCGAACACGAACATCGGCATGGCGCAGCCGAGCATGCTCTCCAGCAGGTCTCCGCCACGTCCCCAGTACGGCACCAGGCGGCGGCCGGGCAGCCAACGGGCCCCCGCGAGGAGAGATCCCGCGAGCAGGGCGAGCGGGCCGGCCACCCACAGGATCCGGTCGCCGGTCGAGAGGCGTTCAGCGAGCTCCACCGCCAGCAGCACCATGCCGTACCCCCCGGGCAACAGCGCTGCCGACCGTGCTCCGGTGCCGATGAGATTCCGAGCGCGCAGAAGCAGGAGCGCGGACACGGTGAACATCAGCGTCGGCGGCTCCCAGAACCGGCCTGTGCTCAGCAGAGTGAGCGCAGCGGCACTTGTCACTCCGAGGCCTGCCTGCAGCGCGGTCAAATAGTGGTCCGCGAGCGCGGCGCGCTCCAGCAGACTCGCGCTGGGGATGGGGTCGATCTCCTCCTGGAGTTCCTCCGGGGTTCGGGGCAGGATCGGCAACTGGATCCTGGCGAGCCGCGAGGCGGTCATCGGCAGCGGAAGCGCCAGCAGCAGAGCGGCTCCCGCCACCAGACCACCCACCGAACTGGCGGGAAGATCGGTGGTGGCGGTGACCGTACCGCCGACGGCGAGCGCCAGGGTGGGGAGCAGGGCACCGGCGAACAACGGTGTCGCGACGCCGGCGCCGACGAGTGACAGCACGGTGACGGCGAAGGCCGCACCGCCCGCGGCCATCACGTGAGGGGCGCTGAGGAGCGGTCCGCCGGGTACGGCCAGCAAGCCGTACACGGCGGCGGCGGGTAGGGACAGGACGCCCAGCAGGGTTGCCGCAGTGGCGTCGTCGAGGGCTCGGGAGGCAGCTGTGGCGGCCAGGACCAGGCCGGCGGTCAGCAGCCCCGCGGCCCATGCGCGGGAACCGCCTTCGCCTGGCAGCAGCAGGACCCACAAGGTCGCCAGGACCGCCCCTGACATGGCCGCGAGAGCGGCCCGTCGGGTCTGCTCCGGGGCCCACCGGCCGGGCCTCACGGCCACGCCGGTCGAGACCCCGTCGACGACGTCGTCGAATTCGAGTACCGGGAGTTCCGTGTCCCTCGGGCGCAGATAGAGGGTTTCGCCGTCCTTGAGACCGAGGGTGTGCGCGGTCCGCTGCTCGTCCAGCGCCTTGCCGCCGAGGCGCTGCAGGACCCAGCCGCCGTGCTCCAGGCCGATCTCCACGAGGTCGGCGTCGTCCTCCTTTCCCTGACGTACGAGGACCGGGAGCATGTCCGCCACCGGGATGTCCGTCGGTATGGAGACCTCGATCCAGCCCGTAGGCGTCACCACAGTGATGCGGCAGGTCTCACTGCTCGGTGTCGGGGGCATGGGACTCCATTCCAAGCAGGGGTGTCGAGGGCAGGGGCGTCGAACCGGGTACGCCGGAAAGGCACGCGAGGTGAAGGCCACCCGGTGCTCGGTGCCCCGGACTACGCGCGCGCGGGCGCCTCGGTTCAGCTCGGAGTTGTCCGGTGGTGCCGTGTGTTGGGCCCCGGTGAACGCTTCGCCCGGTGCCGACGTACCCCGCGTGTGGCCGTCAGCCGCCGCCGCGTTGTTCCCTGCCCCAGAAAGGCACCGATCCATGGGTACGCAGACCAGTGCCGCTCCGGCTCCGGAGCCCTCCCTGAGCAGTCCACCGGTACCGGTGCCCGTGCCACCCGAACCTCCCGCGCCCTCGGTGCTGGTTGCAAGGCGGCGGGCGTCGAGGGGCACGCTCCTCGGGGCGCGGCCGGCCCAGTGGGTGCTGTGGGCAGCAGTAGGGCTTCCCGTATGGGCGGTGCTGGACCAATCCCTGCCGGGAGCCTCCGTGATTGCCTCCGTGGCGGCCGGGCTCGTGTTGCTGAGTCTGATCCGGTGGCGATCCCGGTGGGCACACCAGTGGCTGCGATCAGTCGTCACGTTCCGGCGGTACGGGACGAAGCCCGCGTCGCCGGCCGGTTCCGGTGAGGATGCCCCTGAGGACCCATTGGCGGCACTCCGGCATTGCCTGGTGGCGGAGTTGGAGGTCACGTCGGCTGGGTCGGCCTCGTCCAGGATCGGCGTGCTGGCCGACGGATCGGCCTGGGCCGCGCTGATCGAGTTCGAAGAGGCGGGCGCGGGCCTGGAAGGCATCCCGTGCGACGTGGTCGCCACGCTCCTCGACGAGGATGGCATTCGGCTGTCCTCGGTCCAGCTGCTGATCCAGTCCTGTCCGGCTGTCCCTCCGGCGGGGCGGACGCCGACAGTTCCCGAGAGTT
This sequence comes from Streptomyces sp. NPDC000410, assembly GCF_040300305.1. Lineage (NCBI taxonomy): Bacteria > Bacillati > Actinomycetota > Actinomycetes > Kitasatosporales > Streptomycetaceae > Streptomyces > Streptomyces sp. NPDC000410. The sequence continues at coordinate 23,776 of NZ_JBEPDM010000068.1, read as the reverse complement.
CGTACGCCGCCTTGACCGGCTCCGGGGCGGTGCGAACCCGACGGTGCTGGCTGGTGCTCCGCCTCGATCCGGGCCTGCGACAGGAGGGCGCCGAGCCCTGGGGCACTCAGTCCCTTCACCGCGCCCTGCGGATGAAGACCCGTCGCGCGGTCGCGCTGCTTGGCGCACAGGGCATCCGTGCGTCCACGCTTCAGGAGCAGGAGGCCACCGCCGTACTGCTGGAAGCCGCTGGGCCCGAGTGTGGATCCCAGGCACGTCAGAACTGGCGGAACTGGCGTACGGGGGAAGCCGTCTCCACTGGTTTCTGGATGAAGGCATGGCCCCGGGACTGGCAGCGCCTGCACGACGCATTTGCGCGCCTCCCGGTCGCCGCGACGACGATCTCCCTGACGCTGGCGGACGGGGGGCAGGGCACCCTTGAGGCCCTCTGCCTGCTTCGCGTGGACGTTGCGGCGACCAGTCACGCCGGTGACCAACGACGGGCCGTGGCCGAAGGCGCCCGGGAGGCAGGAGCCGTCGTCGTCGTCCTGGACGGCTGCCACCGGCAGGCTGTCGTGGCCACGCTTCCCTTCGGCCGCGGCACGCTGTCCGAGGGCGCCTGGCCCTCCCGCCACGAGGTCGCGGCGGCGGGCGGTATCAGGGTTCCCCTGCCCGCGGAGAGGGACGGCCTGTTGCTGGGCCACGACAGCAACGGCAAGCGAGTCGCGCTGGGATTGTTCCGCCCCGAGCCGGGCAGGGTCGCCGTCGTCGGCTCACTCGTGGTCCCGCACCTGCTGGCGGTGCGTGCGTTGGGGGCAGGCGCCCGCGTCCACGTGGTGACTCCCCGAGGCGAGGCCTGGACGGAACTGGAGGCGGCCGCGGTCGGTCATGAGGGCGCGCTGACGGTGACTCCGCCGGCCGGGGAGGCCGTCGCCCTTGGCTCCTGTGCCAGTCCGGTACTGGTCATCGCCGACGCGGCTGCCTTGGCCGTCGGCCTGCGCGAGCCCACCGGGCGCTGGCAGGCACATATCACCGTCCACCCCGATGTCGGCAGCGAGAACGCCGCCCAGATCGCCGGAACGGACACCGTGATCGTGCACCGCCCCACGGAGGGTGTGGCCGGGCGCCTGGCGGAGGCGCTCCGCCTCGGAGAGGAGCAGTCCGCGTGGCTGACGAAGATGCCGCAGGACGTGGTCGCCGTCGTCAGGCAAGGCAATGTCGCATTCGTCAATGTGAGAGTCACCACAATTGAATCCGAGATTCTCGATCTGACGGACTGGCGTCAACACATGGGTGCATTGCCCATTCGAACCCTACCCCTCCCGGTCACGTAGTTCCGGCTGAATTGCCGAATCCGAGAGAGAGCGGTCACATGAGTCTGTTCAGTGTTCCCCGGGTAGTCGTTTCCGTGACGGTCATGATGGCCACCGCGTCCGCAGCCGTCGCAGCGACTCCGCAGACCGAAGATGCTCCGTCAAGACCCGACGCGTATACCGGTGATACCGACGTTCACAAGATGCGTGGGGTGATACGTACCGACCGCGTCACACTCCGCCGTTCCATCGAGGCGGCTGCCGAGAGGGTCGAGCTGGAAGCCCGGCGCGACAACGCGCAGCGGGCGGCGGCCGCCGAGGCCGTGGCCCTGAAGAAGAGGGCGGACGCAGAGGCAAGGGCCCTCGCCGAGCGGAAGGCGGCTGCCGAGGCCTCCAAGAAGAGGCGCCAAGAGGCCTTGGCGCAGAAGCGCACGTCGGACCGGGCCTCGGAGGCGCTGCGGGTGGCCCTCGAGCAGCGGGGCAAGCCGTATGTGTGGGGGGCGGCCGGCCCTTCCTCCTTCGACTGCTCGGGGCTCATGCAGTACGCCTATGGCCGTGCGGGGCTGAGTCTTCCCCGGACCACTTGGGATCAGATCAAAGCCGGCCGGCGTGTACCGGTTTCCGCCGCCCGGCCGGGCGACCTCGTCTTCTATCGGAGCGCTGCGCACGTGGGGATGTACATGAGCGGCGGCAAGGTGGTCCACGCGCCCCGGCCGGGCCGCGACGTGACGGTGCAGTCCCTCCACGCGATGCCGGTCTATGCGGTGGTCCGCCCGGCCTGAGCGAGTGTGACGTCGCCGATTCCGAACCCTCGAAGTGGATCGACCGTATTCCGGGACGTGTGGTCAGAGAAACCGCATGGATTCATTCCATTCGTCGAGAGATTGGAATTCGGTGTCGAAGCTCACTGCCAAGATTGCCGGCGCTGTCACCGCTGTCGCCTTCATCGGTATCGCTCCCCTCGTGGGGCCGCGTCCGCGGCTGCCGACGAGGCCGGCGTCACCGGTGCGGCCGAGGGCGTGGAGGCGACTGCGCTTCCGGGGAACCTCCAGGAACTCGAGACGTGGGGGGACGGCACCCTGCTCGTTCAGGACGTGAACATGGGCGAGACCTTCACCCTCGCGCCCGCGACAGTGGCTCTGCCGGTCATGGAGACCGGGGGCGTGGAGCAGTAGGACGCAACACAACACCGAGGCCGCGGTCCCCTTGGGGGCTGCGGCCTCGACGTGTGCCCGGCGCGCCGGTCAGCCCGTGGGGGCATCGTCACCGAACCGCGCCCGCAGGTGGACCAGCTGGGCCGGGTCCGTCACGCACTGTCCGGTGAACCCGGCGTCGACGGCTAGGCCGGCGTCCTGGGTGAACGCCTCCGTGTCGAAGGCCGCCTCACCGGCCCCGTGCACACCGTTGACAGGCCCGGGGAGACCCGCCGACGCGGCGGCGGAGGCCACGATCCTCCGCTGCCACAGCAGCGCCTCCGCAGGGGCGAGCAGTCCGTCACCGTCAATCGCCTCCTGAGCGAACCCGCGCGCGGAGAAGCCGAGCCGGCAGACCGCGGGGTGCGCCGCGATGGCCACGACCCGGCTCATCGCGTCCTGGTTCTCGATCACGGGAAGAAGGTTCACGTCCGTAGCGCGATCCGCTACCCATTCGACGTCATCCGTCGAACGCACCTGGGGCAGGATCAGCCCCTCCCCGATGCCTGCCAGCCGGCCGAGTTCGGAGGCGCACTCCTGGCTGAAGGCAGGGTGGATCCGAAACCACACCTGGGGCGACCTACCTGGCCCCCGTGCGTCGATCAGCGAGCGGGAGCAGGCTCGCAGCAGCGCGAGATCCGGTTCGGCACCGTCGTGGAAGCAGTCGATGACCACTGCGTCGGCCCCGAGGTCCACTGCCTGGGCGAGTTCCTTGGGCGAGTCCGGCGGGAGGATCAGAAGACTGCGAGGCGGACGCTGCCGCCCGGGCGTGCCTGATGAAAGTGGCCCCGCGCCGCGGATGCGATCGCGCAGCCGGGTCGCGTGACGGGGAAAGAGACCGGCCATGGATACCTCCAGCGCGGGACGCACACGGGCCCTCGCTGTGCGGGCGGTGGCGCCGCGTCCCGCTCATCCGGCACCACGCCCAGTGCTACGGATCGGAGGCCGGGCGGGTTCGTCCCGCCGGAGGGCCGGCGCGCCTGTCGGTCAGGACTGGTTCGTCGCACCGGAGGGCGGCAGCCTGTCAGTCGTCCCCGAACTCAGCGGGGTCGAGCTCGGCGAGGGCCAGCAGTGTGTCCGTAAGCCCGATGAGTTCCCGCTCGCAGTCGGCACAGCGCGCCAAATGGGCTGTCACCAACGAGTCCTTGTTCCGGTCGAGGATCCCCAGAATGTAGCTGGTGAGCAGGCCGGAGGCCCGTGCGTGTTCGTTTCGAGGCGTGGTCATGGCCGTTCTTCCCGGTGGTCGACGGAACCATCGTCGCATCAGGTCCCCTTCGGGCGTAGGTGTACGGGAAGACCACGCATGCGGGGCGGCCGGCGATGAACGAGCCGCCCGCCCCACAGCGGTTCAGGACCCGGCGGGCGCCGGGGGCTCGGGGCTGAACCGGACGGGCAGCGCGGCAGGACCGTGCGTGATGCCGGCCGGCACCCAGGGCAGCTCCTCCGCCGGAACGGTGAGCTCGAGGTCGGGAAAGCGGCGCAGCAGCGTGCCGAGCGCGACGACTCCCTCGAGTCTGGCGAGCGGTGCCCCCAGACAATGGTGGATGCCGTGGCCGAACGAGAGATGCCGGCCGTCGGCGCGTGTCACGTCGAAGCGATCGGCATCCTCATCGCCGTCCCGGCCGACCGCAGTGAGCGCGATGTGGACACCGTCCCCCTTGCTTATCCGCGAGCCACCGAGCTCGAAGTCCTCCGCGGCCCAGCGCAGCGGCGTGTACTCCACGGGCGCGTCGTAGCGGAGGACCTCTTCGATCGCGGCGGGCAGCAGGTCAGGCCGCTCCCGCAGCAACCGCGCCTGATCCGGGTGCCGCAGCAGGGCGAGGATTCCGTCGGCGAGGAGGTTCGCCGTGGTGTCGTGTCCCGCGACGACCAACAGCACCGCTGTGCCGAGCAGTTCCGTGTCGGAGAGCCTGCCGTCGTCCTCGTCTCGGACCGCCACGAGCGCGGAGAGCAGGTCGTCGCCGGGGGAGCGGTGCTTGTCGGCGAGGAGCTCTGACAGGAACCGGTTGAGGTTCAGGGCTCCCTCGGCCTGCTTCTCCGGCGGATTGCCCAGCGCGTGCTGTGTCCACGTGGTGAAGTTGCCGCGCTGTCCCTCGGGGACACCGAGCAGCTCCGAGATCACGGTCACCGGCAGTGGCGTGGTGAACGCGGGAACGAGATCGGCCCGACCGTCCTCCGCGACAGCGTCGAGCAACCCGTCGGTGATCTCCTGAACACGTGGACGGAGCGCCTCCATTCGCCGCGGCGTGAACGCCGCGGCGACAAGCTTGCGCAGGCGCGTGTGGTGGGGCGGATCGGCGGTGAGCATGTTGCCTCCGAGCCCCACACCGGGCCGGTTGACGGTGTAGCCGGCATCCCTCAGCGCTTCATCGGCAGGCGTCGAATCCTTCCCCAGGAGCGGGTGGACGAGGGCCTCGCGGGCGAGCTCGTACCCCACCACCAGCCAGGTGGGCAGTCCGGTGTGCGTCTGTACGCGATGGATCGGTCCCTGCTTACGCAACTCGGCGTACCGGGCGTGGGCATCTGCCTTGAACTCAGGGGTGAACACGCGGAGGACATCGTCCGTGGTCATCAGATCCCTCTTCTCGTCCCGCTCTACCGCAGCCGAGTGGCTGCGGACAGCATTGAAACGCAAAGAGAGGCTCAAGAGTTCGGGTTGAGCAAGCTCAAGAGGAATGAAATGGGCGCACGGCCTTCGGTCAGGCGCTCAAAGGCAGGGTCCCACGCGCCTGCCGCTCCGCGGCCTCGTAGTCGGCTGCGTCCTCCGCGATGCGCCGGGCTGTCTGGACCACGAAGGGGGCCACGTCGAGCGCGTCGGCGATTCGGGCCTCGCTCCAGCCGAGCGAGAGAAGCCGGAAGACGACACCAGGCCGTTCCTTGACCGGGACCTGTACGGTCAAGCCGGCCCGCAGCTCCGTGATGATGCCCGGGTCCACTGTGCGCAGTCGGTTGGCGCGCGCGCGGAGCCGCCGGAGTTCCGGCATCGTGAATCCGCCCCAGATCCCTTCGGTCTCCGAGTGCCGGATCGCCTGGGCGAGACATGCGAGGCGCACGGGGCACCGACGGCAGAGGTTCTTGGCACTCTCCACCATCTCCTCCACGTCGAAACCGTGTCCCGAAGGGAAGAAGAGGGCAGGGTCCGCGTCGTGGCAGGCCGCCTGTACCGGCGCGCCGTGGGAATCCCGGCATGCGTCGCCGGTCAGGTGCGGGTTCATGGTTCACCTCGTGGTTTCGGGGATTGCCCTTTCTTACGTCGGGGCAGTGCGAACGGTTCGCTCCACCCGGCGTTGAACTGGCCCTCCAGGACCCGCGTATCCCGGGGAGACAGCGAAGAAGACGAATGAGCGGCCAGGGCTGTACCTCGGCGCGCGGTAGCCGACCACCCGGGAGGGGACCCACCATGACATCCCGCTTCAAGCGACTGCCCGATCCGCTCCTGGGCGCAGTCAGCGGTGGCGAGGGCCTGGTGATGCACGCCCCGGCCACGACGGCCCACGACTGGTCGGGCGCACTCTCCGACGGGGTGCTCAACACCCGGCCCTGGTGGGAGGAGCACGTGGCAGCCGGGCTGCCCGCTCTGCCCGCCCCTTGGAACATCCGGCTGATTCCGGCGGGCATCTGGCTCTACTCGGGCACGCCTCCGGTGGAGGCCGCGACCCGCGTCGCGAGCATTCCCGTCGAGCCTGACCGCATGGCCATCGCTGTCGGCGTGGGCGTCCCCAGCCAGGCCATCCTGGATGCCGTCGGTGCCCTGCTGACCGTCCTGCCGCCGGACTCGCCACGCGCCGTACGTCTGCTGATGCCTCTCCTCGACATGAGAGTTGCCCAGACCTTCGCCGCCCAGCACCGGGTCGACCTGGTCGCCACCCAGGGACGGCTGACTCTCGAGCCCGGCCGTGTTGTCACATCGGGCCTGGACGACAGGTGGGGTGACGGCTTCTGGCAGTGGTACCGCGTAGGCCCTGGTCGAAGCCAGGCCCCCTACGGCGCACTGCATCCCCAGCCGGCCTGGGAGCGCGCCCTCACGGAGCATGGACGGCATCCGGTCGTGCCGAGTGCCAGGATCGGTCGCGTTCCCGCAGGGCTCACCCTGAGCCCGCTCGGCGCACCCGATCCCCGCTTCGTGAAGTTCGCCACCGGTATCCGCCCGAGTATCGACACGTTCAAGGTGATGGTCCAGGCCAACGGCCTCGACCCCCTTCTTATGTCGGCCTGCACCACGTTGCTGAGCGAACTCCCCTGGGAGACGGTCTGCCGTACACAGCTGATCTGGCCGTACGCGGCGACCGAGGCGACCCGGCAGTCGGTCCGGGAACTGGCCGAGGACCTCGGTGCGGAGATCACGGCGCCGGCGGCCGGACTGCGCCTCGGCGAGGGCGACGGAGATGTGTACGGGGTACGCTCAAACGGCACGCTCGGCCAGTGGGTGCGTTTCACACCCGGTGAGCCCGACTCCGTGGAGGGAGCGTTGCTTCCAGTACCTCGGTGGAACGCGAAGCTACGGAACAGGCCCAGAGCGCTGCCCGCAAGCCTGATGCTGGCGCGGGTCGAGGCGGGCCTCTACCTCATGCGAGGAGAGGCGGAGCCCGAGTACCGTGCGCTCGTCGGCACCCTGCTGCCCGACCGCGAAGCCATGACGGTTTTCGTGGAGGGGGATGCCACGCGACCGGAGGAGCGCGGGTCGCTGCTGTCGCTGCTCGACGGAATCGACAGTTCGCTGCTCGCGGGCCTTCGGCTGGTCATGCGCTCCGCGGCTGATGCGGGATCTGGGTCGTTCGCGCAGATGGTGGCCAACCGCTACCGCGCGAGGATCAGCGTGGCGACGACCGAGTCCGTGAACGAGGCCGTGGCCCGGGCCGGACAGTCGCCCCTGGACTGGATCCCCTTCCGGCCGCTGGCCACGGCTCCGGTGCCTGTTCGCACAGCCGGTGCGACGGCCGTCAATCCGCCTTTGAAGTCGGTGGCTGTCGCCAAGGCTCCTACGGCGGATGCGGCCCCGACACAAACGAGTACACACACTCAGGTGGTTGTTCCCATCACCGCCCGGAACTCGTCGGAGGCACCCAGCGGGGCACCCGCTCTGCCGGCTGTGCGCGCAGTCCGTGCCGTGCGTTCCTTGGGAGCGGCCCCTGCCGCTGCGCCGACCGCGACGACTTCGCCCGCGGCGACCTCACCGGTTTCCGGGACCGCGACGACGTCGCCCGCGACAACTGGGACCGCGACAACACTGACCCCGACAACCGGGACGAGCATCGCCGACGTGGCCCTCGGCGTGGCCGAGTTCACTGCCGGACCTGCGGCTGAGCCGGCCGTGGGACCGCCCGCCGAGCCCACAGCGGCACCGGTCGACCTGGCGGACGAAACCCCGGCGCCTCATGTTGCAGCGCCGCCGGCGGAGGCGACGCCGTCCGAGGAGACGGTGGTCGGTCATGAGGACCTTTCCGCCCTCCTGGCTCCGCCAGCACCGATCGGCTACCTGGCTTCGCTCGGCGGCGGATCCCGCCCTGCCATGGCCGGTTCCGCGGGCGACGAACCTGCCCGCAGGCCTCTGGAGGACACCAGCCCGCCCGTACCCCTCCCTCCGGTGGAGCGGGAGAAAGAGCCGCCGGTTTGGGTCCCATTGGATCTTGAGCCGGAATCCGACGAGGAGCCGGACGCGGACCGGGAGCCGCGAACCGACGAGGAGCCGGTCCGGAACGGGCAGTTGGGCCCCGATGTGGAGCCGAAGTCGCCCAGGGCGCCGACTGCCGAGGAAGCCCTCCCCCCGACTCCCGCGTCCGTGGGAGCTCCGGAGCCCGGCAAGGTCCCGCCTCGCCCCTCCGACACCACGGACAGCACACAAGAACTCGCGCAAGCTGTGCTCGAACCCTCGGCGCCCATCACTCTGCTGGTTCGCCGCAGTGACCGCAGCACCGATGCCGAACGGTACGGCTGGCGGGACCTGATCGGCCCCCGGCGTGACACACACCTCATCGCTGTCAGCCGCGTACTGGCGCAGCGCCCCGCTCTGCGTGGCGCCCTGTCCCATGAACCGCTCGACGGAGTCACGACCGACCTGGCCGCCCTGCGCTCGTATTTGGAAGGCGATCTGCCGGACATCGAAGTCGCCCTGCGCGAACGGAACCCGCAGATGAAGGACGCGGCCGTTTGCGTGGTGTCCGGACTCAGGGTGTTGCCGGTGCACAGCGGGATCGTGTACCGGACCGCTGAACTCCCTGCCGCCGCACTCGACGCCTATACCCCGGGTGCCACGGTCGTCGAACCCGGCTTCCTCGGGGCGACCAGTCGCAAGGCCGCTTACGGAGGGAACGTCCTGTACGCGATCTGGTGCCGCACCGGCAGGCGCACGGCGGTACTCGGTAGCTCCGGCTCACGTGACGAGGTGCTCTTCCCCGCAGGCGCGGAGTTCACGGTGCTGGCCGTGGAGCCCTGGTCCGACGGCGCCGGCCGCCTCGTACTGCTCTCCGAGCAGATGCCCGGGGTGCGGCCTGCCGAGTCCCGGGCGGACAACGCCACCGGGCTGCTCGACCGGATGCGTACCTCGGCCACGTCACTCGCAGTCGGCTCCCAGGATCTGTCCGAGGCTCCCGACCGCCACCGCCTCCCGGTCGGGCTCGATGATCGGCACCAGGCCATACGGCTCAACTGACCACCCGTCTCGAACCGGAGGAGATATGCCCGCAACGCTCTCCCACACGGCCCGGCTGATGGAACGACTGTGGCCCGGGCGCGCGTCCACCCTGCGCCGGCGTCTGCTCGACCCGGTGGCTCGCGACCCCGCCCAGTCCTATCTGATCGTTGCGGCGAGCCGTTGCCGGGAGGAGCTGCGCGGCATCGAGCCGGACCGGCTCCCTGACGCCCTCATCATCGACGTGTACGGCGACGGGGCCGGGCCCGACGAGGCCAGGGCGGCCGCCATCGGCTGGCTGAAGTCGTCGAGGCGCACGTGGCCGCGGCAGGTGTGGTTCCGGGTGCATCCCGTGGACTCCGGCGAGTGCGCGGCGGATCTCGCCGCCTTCGGGGGGCTCGGAAGCGGAATCGTGTTGCCCGAGGTAGTGGCGGCCAGGGATATCAACTGGGTCGCCGCCGTCTGCCCGGAGACGGCGGTGATCCCGGTCTTCGAGTCCCATCAGGCCCTGTCGCAGGCGGTATCCATCGCCTGCCGTCCGAGCGTCGTACGGCTTGCACTGAGCATCCAGAGCATCGACAAGCGGATGCCGACCGACGTACCGGACCGACGCCACGTCCAGGAGTGGGCTCACGCGATCCTCGTGAATGCGTCCGCAGAGGCCGGGCTGCCAGGCCCCGTCAACGGCATCCGCTCCGCTCCGGAGGACGCGGTGGCGGTGGCCCACGACGCGGGCTGAGTGGTGCACCGGATTCAGCTGATCAATAAGCGTCAAGTGGAGCAGGCTCAAGAAGTGCTCAACTTTCGAACTGGGTTCCCGAATCCACGTATTCCTGCATAGGCGCGTAAAGCGCCGTTCCCCTCTGTCGGTTGATCCGGAAAGGAGCATTAACGTGGTCAACAAGTGGCTCAAACGTGCAGCGGTCGCGATGACCGCGACCTCGGCGGTGATAGCGGTCCCCACGCCGGCATCGGCGAGTGTGGACGGCTGCGTCCCGGCCCAGGGCGGTACAGGCAAGCACTTTGGGGACATCTGCCTGAAGATCGTGGGTGGCGGCAACAACGTGCAGTACATGCAGGCATACGGCACGGGGGCGATCAATCCGTTCCACATCCAGCTCTATGGCCCGGAGGGTGTGGTCGGCAACACCGTGACCACCGCCCCGGGCGAGTGGAACACGCTTCAGGCGGAGTACAACCGCTACGTGGCGGGTGGGAACTGGTGCGCGCGGCTGTGGAGCCACACGGAGAGCGGCATCGAGGACTGGGGAACCCAGTGCTGGACCGTCTGGAGCCCGGATCCGGAAAGGCGGGCCGTGTAGTCTCCCCGTGACTTGACGCTGGGCTGGGTGGCGCCGCGATCGCGGCGCCACCCAGCCCTTCTCATCTGTTCAGCACGGTGGTGCCGGGGGCTGGTGATCCGGAGCGGCCGCGCCGGTGCACGCCTTGGGGGCGACCTGGGGACAGCGAGTTGTTTCAGGGGGCGAATGCTGTTGATCCTCGCCGCCGATCACCATGCCGCACCCGCCCAAGACGCCGACGGCAGCCGCGATGCCCGCGGCGGTGGTGAACCCATGCGGAGCTCTTGCATTCCGTGCCCAGCTTCGCCGGCTCCGTATGGTCATGAGTGGTCCTCTCCTCGGAAAGAAAACAGGGAAATCGGTGGTTGTCACCGTTCGCCTCAGTAATACGGAGCGTCCAGAGGAATAGTTCAGAAAGGTCATTGATGATCGCCGAAGGTGGCGAGCAGAACGCCCCGGTGAACCAACCGTCGCCCCCGTACGTGTCCTTGGCAGTGAGTCTGCGAACGAACCCGATCAAGAGCGGAGAAGACCGTGCTCAATGGACGCGAAAACGCCGGCGATTCCTATCTGATGCTTGTCGACGGGAAGGGGCGCTATTCCCTGTGGCCGGCCGATGCAGGCGTCCCCTTCGGGTGCTCTGTCGTCCTGTCCACGGACCGTCGGCGAGAGGGCCTGGAGGCCATGTGGAGTCACTGGCCGTCCATGAAGTCGGTGACTCTGAGGAAGGTAGGAGACCCGGCCGTCTGAGGGCCGGCTCCCGGCACGCCGCCGGCCGCGATCAGTACGCGTCGGTCGCGTGGAGGAGTTGTCGCAAGGTCCTCGTGGCGTGGTGAGCGAGTGCCTTCACCGTGCGAAGCGGAACTCCCAAGGCCTTGGCGGTATCGCGGGCGGACATGCCGCGGAGGTACGTGCAGAACAGCACCCTTCGCTCTTCGTCGCCCAGGGTCATCAGCGCCTTGCGTGCGACACAGGCCTCGCCATCGGCGCGTTCCCCGCCGATGGCGATCCCGCGTGCGACGCCGAACAGCCAGGGGCGCAGGGCGGTGTCCGACCCGAACCCCGCGATCGTGTCGGCGTGCTGCGAGACGCTGGCCCATGTGTCCTGCAGCAGGTGCTCGGTCCGCAGCCGATCGCCTTGGGTCAGCGCGAAGGCGAAGCGTTCGAGCGCCTGGCCATGGCGGGCGATCAAAGCGGGAATCCGGGTGCTTGGCAGAATGTCGGCCGAATGAAGGGGTCGGGTCAGCGTTGTCGACATCGTGCACGCCCTTCGTCGAGTCGGCGTTGAACGCCGCTGCCTGGTGTACTCCAGAGTCGGGGTTGGTGCGGCGCGGATCATCCGCCACGTGACGTACGTACGACGCAGCACACCTGCCGCATAGGCCAACGCGTAACAATGAGTGACCGGTTGGTAGCGGAAGCGTAACGAAGCCTCCAGTTTCTGGCTCACCTGGGCTTTCGGTCTTCTCCGGGCCAGGTCAGCCGCCTACCATCGGCCGAATGGATCGAGGTGGGCCACATGACTAGAGGCACGATCGACCAGCCCTCCGGCACGTCCGGATGGGTGGGGCGCACCTCCGAGCTAGCGTCCTTCGGGGCCTTGCTCACGGCGCTTGAGCGGGGGCAGGGAGGCTGCGCCCTCCTCATGGGTGAACCCGGGATCGGAAAGTCCTCACTGCTTGCCGAGGCGTTCACCGACGTGGCACGGATGGACTGCGATGTGCTGGAGGCTTCGGCCGACGAACTCGGCCTGAAGCTACCCCTCCACCTCATCGACGAGGCCCTTGGCACCTCCGTCCGATACCGGCCCCCGGTCCCTGCCGGGCCGCCCGTCACCGGGACGCCGTCGCCGGCCGTCGCCGGCCCCATCTCCTTGTGGGCGGGCGGGGCGGGCGACCCCGTACTGGGAGCCGTGGAACGGGCGCTGCACGCTTTCGACCAACTCTGCGCCATGGGGCCGGTACTGCTTGTCTGCCATGACCTCCAATGGGCAGACGAGGCCAGCCTTCTCGTACTGAACAGTCTGGTGCGGTCGACGACGCAGCACCCCCTGCTGTTCGTGGGAACCGCGCGTCCCGTCCCGAGGAGGTCGGAGCTGCAGCAACTGCGAAGAACCATGCTCAGCGTCAACGCGGACATCGTCACCCTGGGGCCGCTTTCTTCCGAAGAGTCGCTGGCGATGGCCGGTCACCTGATGGGCGCTACCCCGGGGCCCGCGCTGAGCCGCCAGATCGGGTTGACCGGCGGCCATCCGCTGTACATCAGGGAGTTGACCGACGCGCTGATGCGCGAGCGTCGCCTGGACGCGTACGACGACGTCGTCGACCTGGTTGCCGGCCCCGACAGCGACAGCACTCCGGTCTCCCTCACTGCGGCGATCGCCGACAGGCTGGGGTTCCTCACTCCCCACACCACCGATGTGCTGCGGGCGGCAAGCCTGCTCGGCGGCGAGTTCAGCGTGTCGGACCTCAGCGCCGTACTCGACATGTCCGCCAGCGAACTCCTCGCACCACTGGAGGAAGCCGTGACGGCGGGGGTGCTCAAGGACGGGAAGAGCCGGCTGCGCTTCCGCAGCGCGCTGATCAAGGACGCGCTCTACGAAAGCATGCCGACCGCCGTGCGGGCCGGTCTGCATCAGCAGACTGCGCGGACGCTCGCCTCCTCCGGTGCGCCACCGGAGCGTGTCGCGGGACAACTGGTCCTCGTCCCAGACACCGAGGAACGCTGGACGCTGGACTGGCTGGCCTCGACGGGTCCTGAACTGATGTACCGGGCACCGCTTCTCACCGCGGAACTCCTGCAACGCGTTCTGGTGAGAGTGCGTGGGGATGATCCCCGCAGGGAGCCCTTGGAAGCCGTTCTTGCGATGGTGAGCTTCCTGCGCGGCAGGAGCGAGGACGTCGAACGAACGACCCGTCAGCTCCTCGCCCGGACCACCGACGTGGACCGGGCGGCTGAGATGTCCTGGCTTCTCGGCTACACCCTGATGAGGGTCGGCCGCTACAGCGAGGCCGTAGAGGTGGCGTCCACCGCCCCCCGACGTTGGCCGGTGGGGGAGCTGTGGGGCGCGCGCCTCGGTGCGCTCCACGGACTGATCCTCTACTGCGGCGGTGTGTACCCTGCGGCGGAGAAGCTGGCGCGACAGGCCCTGGCCAGAGCCAGGCAGCTGAACGACCACCTCACCTCCGCGTACGCCCTGCACACACTCTCCCTCCTGGCCGGTCACGCACGCGATCACGCAAGGATGCTGGCACTGATCGACGAGGCGCTGGTCACGCTCGGGGACACTCCGTCGTGGACGGACTGCCGCCTGCTGCTCCTGGGGAACCGTTTGCTCGTGCTGGGGCAGCTCGACCGCCTGGACGAAGCCGCCGACGCCCTCGGAGAAGCACGAGAACTCGCTGAGCGAGCCGGTACCGCCCGCCTCGGCATGATTGCGGTCAACGCCGCGGAATCGGAGTTTCGCGTCGGCCGCTGGGACGACGCGCTGGCGGAGCTCGAGTCCGTCGGAGACCTGCCCGAGATCACGGCTATGCCCCTGCTCCTCCATGGACTCCAGGCGCTCGTCGCTGTGCACCGCGGCCGGCCCGAGGATGCCCGGGCCTTCCTGGAGCCGCTGTCCGGACGTGAGATTCCGCCCGGGAACGCGCGGGCCAACGCCGGGTACCTGGTCATGGCACGGGCCCTGGTGGCCGAAGCGGAGGGGCGCGGCGGTGAAGCCCTCGCCATCCTCGCGGAGACGCTCTCGGACGACTGGGCCATGGATGACCCGGAGCGGCACCTCTGGCTTCCGAGCCTGGTCAGACTGGCGCTGAAGGCCGGCGACCGCACATTGGCCGAGTCCGCGGCGGCCGCGACGGCCGCGGAGCGAGCTGTGGATGCCCGCCCCGGATGGCGAGCCACCGACCTGTGGTGCCGCGGGCTGATCGACGGCGACCCCGATCCACTCCTGGAGGCCGCCGCGTACTTCCGGTCGGTTTCGCGGCCGCTGCAACTGGCCGAGGTTCTCGAGGATGCCGCCGTGCTCCTGGTGGGAGCGGGTGACACGGAGAGGGCACGATCGGCCCTCAATAACGCGGCCGAGCAGTATCAGGGGCTCGGGGCCGTGGGGGATCTGGCCAGGGCCGACGCCCGTATGCGTGACCTCGGCGTCCGGCGGGGCGCGCGGGGACCGCGCAAACGCCCGACCCACGGGTGGGAGGCTCTGACACCCACCGAGCATCGGATCGCACTCCTGGTCGCGGAGGGGTTGTCCAACCCCGACATCGCGGCTCGGCTCTTCTCGTCACGGCGCACGGTGCAAACCCATGTGTCCCACATCCTCGGCAAGTTGGGCCTGCGCTCACGCAATGAGGTCATTCGGCAGGCAGCAGCTCTGCAGGATGCGGGAGTCCGAGGCGACGTCGACTGAGCGGAGGGGCGGATCGCCAGGATGCTCGGGGATCAAGCCTTCTCGAAGAGCACAGGAAGCTGCAGCAGCCTGCGCCCGGACCAGTTCTCACGGCTGGGCAGGTCGGCGTGTTCGACAGCCAGGCGGAGTCCCCGGCAGTGATCCAGAAGGGCGCCCAGGGCCACCTCGAGTTCCATCCGGGCCAGGGAAGCCCCGAGGCAGTAGTGCAAGCCCTGACCGAACGACAGGTGAGGATTGACATGTCGGTCGAAGAGTAACGAGTCGGGCTCCTCGAACACTCGCGGGTCGCGGTTGGCGGCAGTCAGGTCGAGGAGAATCGGATCACCGGCCCGGACGGACGAGTCCCCGATCGTGAACGCCTCCCGTGCGAAGCGGACGACCACCGACGGGCCGAGGTCTGCGAAGCGAAGCAGTTCGTCGATGGCCGGTTCCAGCAGACTTCGGTCGGCTCGCAGCTCCTCGAAGCGGTCGGGGTGACGCAGGAGAGCGAGGACCGCGCCGGAGATCGCCTGAGCCACGCCGCGATACGTACTGCCGCGCAGCAGCAACCATACGGACGAGGACAGCTCCGTGTCCGTGAGCTCCTGGCCGTTGACACGCAGGGAGATCAGGTCCTTGATCAGGTCAGGAGTGTGTGGATCGGAGCGCTCGCCCTTACGTTTCGCCGCCACCAAGCCGGTGAGGTAGTCGTGCAGGGCGGGAAACCGGGCACATGCCTCCTCCCACGATCCAGGGGCCGTTGCGACACCTTCGCTCATCAACTCGGCCTGCTCGGCGGCGGGTATGCCCAGAAAGTCGAGGGCGCCCCGCACGCTCAGCGGTGCGGCGAAGTCAACCACGAGATCAGCGTAGCCGGAAGGCAGGAAGGCGGACACGAGTTCACTGGCGATCAGCTCGAAGCGTGGCCGCAGCAGCTCCACTTGCAAGGGGCTGAATACCTTGCCGAGCATCCCCCTGAGCCGCGTGTGATCCGGGGGGTCGAGTTCGCTGAGAGACCGGGTCAGGCCCGCCGATTCGTTGGCGAACAGGGCGGGGCAGCTGCCGCGCAGCGCGGAGCCGGCGCTGTGGCGGTCGACGCTCAGCCGTGGATCCGTGAGCAGAGCACTGACCTCATGATGTCCCGCAATCAACAAGGCGGTGGGCCCGGATTCACCGATCCGCACGGTCCGCTGCTCGGCTCTGCTGGAACGCGCGGGGGAGAGGGCACTGGGCAAGGAGCCGCGTGGTTCCGTCTCGGCCTGAGCGTCCTCGTGCATGAATCAACCTGCCCCTCTGTTCGCCACACCGCGGTGCGGACTCGAGGATCACCCGAGCGCAACGTCTCCCGCGTCATGCTACGCACAAGTAGCCCAGGAGGTTCAAGGGCCTGAACCGCCCCGGGTGGGATGGAGGCTCAATTCCGTGTAGGGATCAGAGTCATAGCACGACCCTCGATGTACCCGCCCGAGCTGTGTAAGCGCGCGGTCCGCAATGTCGCGGAGATCCGCGGCGACTACCCGACCGAGTCGGCGGCGATCAACGTTGTCGTCGCGAAGCCGGGTATCGGTTCGCGCGAGACGCTGCGCACGTGGATCCGCCAGGACCCAGATCGACACCGGCACCCGGCCGGGGACGACCACCGAGGAGTCCGCGCAGATCAAAGCCCTGAAGAAGGAGAGCGCCGAGCTGAAGCGGGCGAACGAGACCCTCAAGGCCGCGCCCGCTTTCTTCGCGGCCGAGCTCGACCGGCCACACACACGCTCGTAGCGTTCATCGACGAGCACCGGGACCGCTTCGGCGGCGTCGAGCCGATCTGGACCGTGCTGGCCCGGCACGGCATCAGCATCGCCCCCTCCACCTACTCCGCGGCCAGGAAACGCCAGGCCACACCATCCGCCCGCAGCGGGCGCGACGAGGAACTCCAGCCCCTGATCAAGGAGGTCTTCGAGGCCAACTACCGCGTCTATGGTGCGAGGAAGATCTGGCGGCAGCTCAACCGCCAGGGCCACGAGGTGGCCCGGTGCACCATCGAGCGGCTGATGCGCGAGATCGGCATCGCCGGTGCCGTCCGCGGCGGGAAGGTGATCACCACGATGCCGGACCCGGCCGCCACCCGGGCCCCGGACCTGCTCGACCGCGACTTCGTCGCCCGGCCCCGAAACGCACCTGGGTGGCCGGCTTCACCCACGTCGCCACCTGGTCCGGGGCGGTCTACGTCGCCTTCGTCGTGGACGCCTTCTCCCGCCACATCGTCGGCTGGGCCGCATCCATCACCAGACACACCCAACTTGTCCTGGACGCAGTGGAGATGGCGCTGTGGCAGCGTGACCGAGACGGCTGGCCACCCACTCCGGGCGAACTGATGCATCACTCCGACGCGGGATCGCAGTACACGTCTTTCAAGCTCGCCGAGCACCTCGACGCGGGCCGGCAGCGCGGCGTCCATCGGGTCGGTCGGTGACGCGTATGACAACGCCCTGATGGAGTCCACGATCGGCCTGTTCAAAACGGAGCTGATCAAGCCCCGACGACCGTGGAAGACGCTCTCGCAGGTCGAGCTGGCCTATGCCTCCGGGTTCGCGGCGGCCACGCGTGCGATCTCATTGCGTGAATGCAGACCCAGCTTGCCCAGGATGTGCGACACATGGGTCTGAACCGTCCGCCGCGAGGACACGAGCCGGTCCGCGATGTCGGGGTTGGACAGCCCTTGCGCGGCGAGGCGGGCGATCCGCTGCTCGGTGGGGGTCAGTGCCTCCCAGCCGCTGACCGGCCGCCTGCGCAGGCTCGCGCCACCGCGCCGAATGCCGTACTCGCGAACCGCGGCGTCCATCCGAGTGAGCAGCCACGCAGCTCCGAGCTCGTGGTAAGAGGAGGCAGCCTCCTGGAGGAGTGCTCTGCACCGCACCATGTCCCCCGAGCGTGCCAGCAGCAGTGCCGCGTCGTCCATGGCCATCGTCATAGGCAAGGGCCGCCCCGTCGCGCGGTACGCCTCCGTGGCGGCCACCAGTGCCTCGGGGTCATCGGCCAGCAACCCCTGACAGTGCAGATGTACGGCGCGGAGCACGCCACAGGAATCAGTGGCGAGCTCCGCAGCCACCAAGGCCGCCGCCCGCTCTGCCGGTGTGCGATGTCCGGCCGAGAGGGCAAGGCGGACCAGAACGGGCAGCCACAGTGGGCGCGCGCTGTCGATGACGCTTGCGGAACCCAGCTCTTCGTTCAGGATGGCCACGGCCTGCTCCGCTTTGCCCTCCCGCTCGGCTAGCAGCGCTCTGGCCATCAGAAGGTAGCCGCCGTTGCTGCGCGGTCCGCCCTGATCGATGGACTGCTGTGAAGCACGGGCGAGTTGTACCCGTGCCTCCCTTAGCCGATTGCGCAGAACGGCGACGAGGGCGCTGAGGCCATGCAGCAGCATGGGAAGGAACCAGGATTCCGGTAGATCCTCGACCGCCTCCAGCTCGGTCACGCAGTCGTCCCACCGCCCCGTCTGGAAGGCGAGTTCCGCCGCGACCACTGTGGTCATGGCCACCCGGGCGGGGGCGGCACGGTCGGCTCCCGCCCGGATGTACGCCACCTCCGCAGTGGCTTCCTCGTAGCGATCGAGGACCGTCAGGAGTCGAAGTCGCAGGCTGCGCATGACGAAGCTCGGGTCGACGAACTCGGGAGCGTCACCGAGCACCGTGATCGCCTGATCGGCGAGATCGAGCGCCGCTTGGCAGTCACGGTCGCGCGCGGCCAATAGGGAGAGCGTGAGTAACGCGTAGGCGGTGGCCAGCGGGTCGACCAGACGCCGGCCCTCGTCCAGGGCGGCCCGGGCCGACCGCAGAGCCTGGGCGGGAACTCCGCTGGCGTAGAGGGTCAGCGCTCTCAGTGCGGAGAGCCGTGCCTGCCACACCGGGTCGAGAGGCCACCTCCTGGGGCCCTGCGTGAGGATCTCCACAGCCTCACTGGAACGGCTCGAGCGCAGCAGCGAGTAGGCCAGTGCCCAGGTCATCTCACCGGCCAGCCCCGCGTCCGTGGTCCGGGCGAGCACCTGACGAGCCGCCCGCTCGACATCGTCGCCGCGGCTGAGCTGGAACGCGATCGTGGCGAGCAGCGCCTCCAGCGTGTCGCGTCGGGGATCGTTTCCGCGCACGGACTGCTGGGCGCGCACCAGGAGTTCGGTGGTCAGCTGCGGAGCCTGGTGCCGAAGTTCAGGTCCGGCATGGAGAAGCCAGTCCAGGGCCCAGTTGTCCAGTGCTCCCTTCAGCGAGGCCAGTTGACCCGCCACGCGTGCGGGCGGCGCCCCCGCCTTGGACAGGCTCTGTGCCACTTCCAGGTGCAGGCTGACTCGCACCGCGTACGGCACGCTCTGGTAGAGCGCCTCACGAATCAGCGGGTGCCGGAACCTCAGGCGGCTACTCCCGTCGGCCAGGACGTCCGCCGCGACCGTCTCCTCCACCGAGGCGACCAGCGACCGGACGGGCCGGCCGATTACCACGGCCAGGTCGGTCAGGGTGAACTCGGACCCGAGCAGAGTGGCTGATTTCAGGAGTTCCACCGCTTCCTCGGACAGGAAGCCGAGTCGGTCGGCGATCGCCGCGCTCAAGGAGGCGGGTATGTCGGCCGCTTCGTCCGTCGGTATGAGGTCGGTCGTTCCCGAAGCGGTCGCGAGTCGCCGTTCCCGTACTAGCGAGTCCGTCAACTCCCTTATGTAGAACGGGTTTCCTCCCGTCAGCTCGATCTGACGGCTGAGCTCGGGTCCCGCCGCGGAGCCCAGTAGTCCGCTTGTCATGAGTACTGTCTCGGCTGTGGACAGCGGCTCGAGTCGGATCAGCGAAGCTCCGCGACTCACCATCGTCCGCAGCAGTCGCGTCACTTCGGGCCGGCGCGGGACACGGCGCGTGGTGCACACCATCAGGAGCGGCAACTGGCCGATTGCGGCGACCAGCCGGTTCATCACCAGCAAACTGGCCTCGTCCGCCCAGTGCAGGTCGTCCAGAACCAGAAGGACAGGTCTTGCCGCACATGATTGGTCCAGTGCCCGCAGGACGCTCTCGACCGCGGAGAGCACGGGGTCTGCGGCGCCCGGAACCCAGAGGGAAGCACCTTCGGCCGGAGCCCGTCCGGTCTGCTGGGCAAGGGCCTCGGCCGTCGCGGGGGAGGAGTGAAGCGCCTGCGTCATCATCCTCAAGGGGAGTTTGACGCTGAGCTCGTCGGCCTCCGCACCAAGCCTGGTGCAGCGGCGGTCATCCACGTCCCGGAAGGCCTCGGCGAGGAGCGCCGACTTGCCTATTCCCGGCTCGCCCTCGATCAGGGCGCAGCCGCCCCGGCCCTGCTCCAGGTTCGCCAGCAGCGTGCGCAGTTCGGCGACTTCGCGGGCGCGGCCGACCCACCCGGTGCCGGGGGGGCCCGGCTCCCCGGCACCGGCCTTACTCGGTGTGTCCGCCAGGTCACCCATGCCTCGCAGGTTACTGTCTATTTTCATGCACGGTGAAGATCCTCATCGATCCAAGTCTTCGACGGCGACAATCTCTCTCAACGTGTCGAATTGATGGACAGTAATTGTCTGCAAGGTGACGACAAGGTGAACGAGATGTCGGCGGCGTCAGTCGCCGGACGTCGTGACCTCGGCCATGCATGGGGGCAGCGGATCCCTGCCCGGTATCGGATACGGATAGGGCGTGATCGTGCCATTCCTGTCGGCGACGTAGTTCTCGGCCGGTCCAGGGCCGATCACGGGGACCATTCCGGTGGGGCATCGCGCGGTCGCCGGCGCCGTGGCGTCGAGGTCCGGCGGGCCGCCGATGGAGCACAGTGCGAGGAACGAATCGGGAGGCAGAGTGTCCCAGGGCTTGCCGTGACCGCCGTGCTGACCTGCTTCCTCGACGAGGTCACCGGCATGAACGGGCGATGAGGACTGGACCATCCCGCCGGGACGGACCTTGGCCAGAACGTCCGCGCAGACCCGGGCGAAGGCCTGTCCGTCCCGCGCAGCGGAGCGATCCCAGGTGGCCGGTCTCGGTGAGGGCGTCGTGGGGGCCGCGTCGCACGCCGCTACGGTGACGAACACGAGGAGCGCCGCAACCGCGGCGGTGGGGATGCGCATAGGGTTCTCCTGGGGCGAGTAGGGCGACCTGGGGTGGGGGTGCTGGAGAGCGCGAGCAGGCCCAGCGGGAACGGACATGCCCTGCAGCGCGGTGGGGAGCCGGCTCCAGGGCATGTCGTCGGTCGTCGGCCGGATCAGTTACGACGCCGGCTCAGACCCAGAAGCACACGTCTTCCCTCCATCGGTAGCCGCCGGCGATGGCGTGCTCCCAGGTGGTGGCGCAGTACTTGCCGTCGGTGATTGCCCAGCTCGGGCTGTACCACACCTGGGATTTCTGGTATGCGGGCTTGGCGGCGGAGTTCGCCACGACCCACTTGCTCGGCTGCTCTTGACTGAGTTCCGCGTGGTGGGTGCCTCCGATGGACTCGCTGGAGGCGCTGAACATGGACACCCTGTCGCCGTCGTAGAAGACGTCGAGGCAGGCCCTTCCGCCCCAGGTCAGACCGAGATTGAAATCCTCACAGCCCTGGAAGTTCGCCGAAGCAGAGCTGGGAACTGCGACAACCATGCCCAGAGTCGCTGCAACGGCCGCGAGAACCACAGCGATCTTTCTCCTGATCACGAGTGAACCACTCCTTTCGGACCGGGGCCGCAGTCATCGCGACCCGCGCTCCGAGTTACGGACGGCGCCCGCGGAAGTTCACGGTGAACCCTCAGGGGTTTCACACGGAACGGGCGGCCCGGGGGCGGCCTCGGCCCGTCGCAACTCCCTCCGCCAATAGCATCTCGACATAGGCGAGTTGACTGATCGAGGTGGAGCAGTACCCGGTGAACCCGGTACGGACCGCGAGCGTCGCGTCCTGCAAGAGCTGCGCATCATCCTGGAGCGCGGGATGGAGTCCGCCGACCGGGCCGGGTAGCTTGGCAGAGGCCGAGGCGCCCACGATCATTCGATGCGCCCACGACACAGCGTTCTCGAGCGACAGCATGCCGTCCGACAGATCACACGAGGTGGAGAGCGAGGAGAAGCCGAGCCGTCGCACACTGGAATGCCGGGCGATCGACAGGACCCTCGGCAGCGCTTGGGAGCATTCGAGGACCGGGATGAGAGGGGTGCCCGGGCTGTGGCCGGCTACCCACTCCAGATCCTGCACGCACTGGACGTCCGGGATGACGAAGCCGTCGACGAGTCCTTGTAGCAGGCGGAGTTCACTTTCGCTCTCCGAACTGCGTACTGAATGCACACGTACCCAGATCTGCGCTGTGACGTATCGGTTCCGGTGCTCCAGGAGGGATCGTACGCCGCCGAGCGCAGCGGATGGATCCTGGATGTCGATGACGACCGCCTCCGCCGTCAGGCCCCCGGTTGCAAGCGAGCCGTACGCAGGACTGCTGGGCGACAGCATGAGGTGGGCGCCGGGCGGTGGGCACGGCTCGGGTGCGGGGCGCGGAGAGTTGGATTCCGTTTCCGTGTTCGGTGAGCCCGCCACGGGGGTGGTTGTGGTTCTGCGCGCGGGCCTGGGTAGGGACAGGAAGGCCATGTGGCGGTCCGTTCGGCTCGGAGGCGGTCGGGTGCTCGCGGAGCGTGCGTGTAGCGCTGAGCGGAGGCGACGCAGGGGAGACAGGGGAACCGGGCATCAGGGCGGGAGAGGCTCTAGAGCCCGCTCCAATGCCCCACGGGCCAGGCCACCGTGAAGGCTCTGCCGGCCACGAGGTCGACGGGCACGAATCCGGCTCCCGGGTGCCTCAATTGCTGATAGCGCGAGTCGAGTGAGTTGTCGCGGTTGTCACCCATCACCCACAGATGATCCTTCGGCACCTTCACCACGCCCACCGGGAAGTTGTCACAGGGCGTCGCGCCCGGTGCGATGTACGGCTCGGCGAGCGCCCTGCCGTTGACCTTGACGGGCTCCGAACGCCGGCACTCCACCGTGTCTCCACCGACCGCGATGACCCTCTTGATGAGGTATTCGTTCCCGGGGGGCGGAACGAAGCCGAGCGCGCTCAAAGCGGTCCGGATGCCAGACGCTTCGGGTTCGGCCGAGGAACCGATTCCGGGTGCCCCGAGCCAGCCGCCCGGGTCATGGAAGAC
Organism: Streptomyces sp. NPDC000410; assembly: GCF_040300305.1. NCBI lineage: Bacteria > Bacillati > Actinomycetota > Actinomycetes > Kitasatosporales > Streptomycetaceae > Streptomyces > Streptomyces sp. NPDC000410. The sequence goes on along the minus strand of NZ_JBEPDM010000068.1, from coordinate 855 downwards.
GACGACGTCACCGCGGTCCGGCTCGCCTCCGAACCACGGGCTCAGCTTGTCCACGAGGACTCGGTCGCCGACCTGGAGGGTGTTCTGCATGGATGCCGAGGGGATGATGAACGCCTGGAAGAGGAACGTCTTCGTGACGAGGGCGAGAATCACGAACGTGACCACCAAGCCCACACGTCGTTGCCAGGGACGGAGCCGGGACATCCTGGCCGCGGCACCGGAGACCCCTTTCCTGTCGCGGGAGAAGCCTTTCTGGGTGGTTGCGATGCCGCGAGAGCCGCTGGCGCTCCCGGCGGGTGCATTACCCCCTGTCGTCGGCTTCGCGGGGCATGCCTGTCTGTGGTCCGCCTCGCCGTCGGGCTTGGTCTCCCAGGGGGCAGGTGCCATTTCTCTCATGACCGTAACCTCGCGATTCTCCTCGGCCGGGGTCCGATTGTGGAAACGGCGGACCTGCCGCCCGGGTTCACGGACAGGGCGGCGCGCTCTTGATGTCGACGGGGCGCCACGTCGACGTAGCCGGGCGATCTGGGGGTGTCTCTACGTCCTTGACGAAGGACATAGAGACACTCCCCGGCCACATCGGCAACGGGAACACGGAGGGGGCCCGCCATTGGTCCCGCTTTGACTGGCACCCCAACGCAAACGTTCAAGGCGGCGACGACTGCGCCCGCGAATGGGGCCACTTCCAGGATGACGGCTACCAGGCCGTGGCCACCAAGTGCTGGACTGTTTGGTAGACCAGTCTGAAACGAAGAGTCGCGGGGGGGGTGGGGGGAGGGGGGTGGCCGGACGCGCGGAACGAAGGGGTAATAAAGTGATAGGACAACAACGAAAAAGCGCGGAAGGGCGCCCCGG
>NZ_JBEPDM010000067.1:0-28090 GCF_040300305.1 Streptomyces sp. NPDC000410 | reverse complement strand
GGGAAGCCCCTTCTCCAGCCGCAGGTCGTCCCAGTCCCGGCATGTGTCGAGCGCCCCCTAGGGGGCGGGCCCGGGCTGTCGTGTTTGCGCGTCGCGGTCAGGGGGACGCCGGAGGGTACAGGTCCCGCGGCAGCTGGGACGCCGCCGCAGAGTCCAGGAGCCACAGCGTCCGCGCGCGGCCGTACGCCCCCGCCGCCGGAGCCTGGATCTCACCCGCACCGGACAGCGCGATCGCCACCGCGTTCGCCTTGTCCTCGCCCGCCGCCAGCAGCCAGACCTCGCGGGCCGCGCGGATCGCGGGGAGGGTGAGGGAGATCCGCGTCGGCGGGGGCTTCGGCGCGCCGTGGACGCCGACGACCGTGCGGTCGGTCTCCCGGACGGCCGGGTGCTCGGGGAACAGCGAGGCGACATGCGTGTCCGGCCCGACGCCGAGCATCAGCACGTCGAAGGCCGGTACGTCGCCGCCCGCGGCGGTAGTCGCTGATCGATAATGCTCGGGACCGGCCGCGGCGGCCAGCTCCGCGGCGTAGGCGGCGGCCGCCGAATCCGCGTCCTTGCCGTGCGGGCCGTCCGACGCGGGCATCGCGTGCACCCGGGACGGGGTCAGCGGCACCGAGTCCAGCAGGGCCTCCCGAGCCTGGGTGACATTGCGCTCCGGGTCACCCTCGGGCAGGAACCGCTCGTCGCCCCACCACAGATCCAGCCGGTGCCAGTCGATCGCGTCCCGGGCGGGCGCGGCGGCGAGCGCGGCCAGCAGGCCGTTGCCGTTGCGCCCGCCGGTGAGGACGACCGACGCGGAGCCGCGTGCGGCCTGGGCATCCACGATCTTCGTGATCAGCCGGGCCGCCGCGGCCTGCGCCATCAGCTCCTTGTCGCGGTGGACGACGAGTTGAGGGGCACTCACTTCGTCGCCGCCTTCTTGGCCGGAGACGGTGCCTTGGCCGGAGCCTTCTTCGCCGCAGGCCGGGACGGCTGCCCCTCGGAACCCTCCGGGGCCTCCGGCGCCGCGTCGGCGGACGGCTCACCCAGCCGGTGCACCCCGTACCGCAGTGCCGACGCGTACGTGTCGTCCGGGTCCAGCCGCCGCAGCTCCTCCGCGATCAGCTCCGAGGTGTCGCGCCGCTTCAGCGCCACGCCCCGGTCCGGCTGGCCATGGATGGACAGCGTCGCGAGCGAGCCGTCGGCCCGGTCCAGCACGATCGGACCGCAGTTCGTCTCCAGGCGGACGGCCGTCAGACCCGGCCCCGCCGACACCGAACGCTTCACCGGCACCTGCAGCCGGTCCGCGAGCCACATCCCGAGCAGCTCGCAGCTCGGGTTGAACTCCTCGCCCTCCACCTCGGCCCCGGTGACCTCGCAGGTCACCTGGTCCAGGGCCGCCGCGAGCATCGAGCGCCACGGAGTGATCCGGGTCCAGGACAGATCCGTGTCACCCGGGGTGTACGCCTCCGCGCGGGCCGTCAGCTCGGCGATCGGCTGCTCGCAGGCGAAGGTGTCGGTCACCCGGCGCTGGGCCAGCGCGCCCAGCGGATCGGCCGCCGGGTCGGTCGGCGCACTCACCGGCCACCACACCACGACCGGTGCGTCCGGCAGGAGGAGCGGCAGCACCACCGACTGCGCGTGGTCGACGACCTCGCCGTACAGCCGCAGGATGACCGTTTCTCCGGTGCCGGCGTCCGTGCCGACCCGCACCTCGGCGTCGAGGCGGGTCTTGGAGCGGTCGCGCGGCGAGCGAGAGACGCGCTTGATGACGACGAGCGTGCGCGAGGGGTGCTCGCGCGACGCCTCGTTGGCCGCCTTCAGCGCGTCGTACGCGTTCTCCTCGTCGGTGACGATGACGAGCGTGAGGACCATGCCGACGGCCGGCATGCCGACCGCCCGCCGCCCCTGCACGAGCGCCTTGTTGATCTTGCCGGAGGTGGTGTCCGTAAGGTCGATCTTCATGGCCGACGCCAGCTCCGTCCGTCTCGTGCGAGCATTTCGTCCGCCTCGACCGGACCCCAGGTGCCGGCCGGGTACTGCGCGGGCTTGCCGCTCTTGTCCCAGAACTGCTCGATCGGGTCGAGGATCTCCCAGGACCGCTCGACCTCTTCGACCCTCGGGAAGAGGTTCGCGTCGCCGAGCAGGACGTCCAGGAGCAGCCGCTCGTACGCCTCGGGGCTGGACTCCGTGAACGACTCGCCGTACGCGAAGTCCATCGAGACGTCCCGGACCTCCATCGACGTGCCCGGTACCTTCGAGCCGAACCGCAGGGTCACGCCCTCGTCCGGCTGGACCCGGATCACCAGGGCGTTCTGCCCGAGCTCCTCGGTGGCCGTGTGGTCGAAGGGGGAGTGCGGGGCGCGCTGGAAGACGACCGCGATCTCGGTGACCCGGCGTCCGAGCCGCTTGCCGGTCCGCAGATAGAACGGGACGCCCGCCCAGCGGCGGTTGTCGATCTCCAGCTTTATCGCCGCGTACGTATCGGTCTTCGACTTGGGGTCGATGCCGTCTTCCTGGAGATAGCCGACGGCCTTCGCGCCGCCCTGCCAGCCCGCGGCGTACTGCGCGCGCACGGTGTTGGCGGCCAGGTCCTTGGGCACCCGCACCGCGCCCAGCACCTTGGTCTTCTCGGCGGCGAGCGCGTCCGCGTCGAAGGAGGCGGGCTCCTCCATCGCGGTCAGCGCGAGCAGCTGGAGCAGATGGTTCTGGATCACGTCGCGAGCGGCGCCGATGCCGTCGTAGTACCCGGCCCGGCCGCCGATGCCGATGTCCTCGGCCATGGTGATCTGGACGTGGTCGACGTACGACCGGTTCCAGATCGGCTCGAAGAGGGTGTTGGCGAAGCGCAGCGCCAGGATGTTCTGGACGGTTTCCTTGCCCAGGTAGTGGTCGATCCGGAAGACCTGGTCGGACGCGAAGACCTCGTGGACGATCCCGTTGAGCTCCTTGGCGGAGGTCAGGTCGTGACCGAACGGCTTCTCGATGACCGCGCGCCGCCAGGAGCCGCCCTTCTGATCGGCCAGCCCGTGCTTCTTCAGCTGCTGGACGACGACGGGGAAGAACTTCGGCGGTACGGACAGATAGAACGCGAAGTTGCCGCCGGTGCCCTGCGCCTGGTCGAGCTCCTCCATCGTCTTCTTGAGCGTCTCGAAGGCGTCGTCGTCGCCGAAGTCGCCCTGGACGAAGCGCATCCCCTGGATGAGCTGCTGCCAGACCTCCTCGCGGAAGGGGGTCCGGGCATGCTGCTTGACCGCCTGGTGCACTTCCTCCGCGAAGTCCTCGTGCTGCCACTCGCGGCGGGCGAAGCCGATGAGCGAGAAGCCCGGCGGCAGCAGCCCCCGGTTCGCGAGGTCGTACACGGCAGGCATCAGCTTTTTACGTGACAAATCGCCCGTAACGCCGAAGATCACCAGGCCCGACGGCCCCGCGATACGCGGGAGCCGTCGGTCCGCGGCGTCACGCAGCGGATTGCTGCTTGACAAGATGCTCAGCCTTCCGAGGGAGTGAGGCGCTCAAGCTCCGCCTGGGTGGACTTGAGCAGGTCGTTCCAGGACGCCTCGAACTTCTCGACGCCCTCGTCCTCCAGCAGCTGCACCACGTCGTCGTACGAGATCCCGAGCTTCTCGACGGCGTCGAGGTCGGCGCGCGCCTGCTCGTACGTACCGCGCACCGTGTCGCCGGTGATCTGCCCGTGGTCGGCCGTGGCGTCGAGGGTGGCCTCCGGCATGGTGTTCACCGTGCCCGGAGCGACCAGCTCGTCCACGTACAGCGTGTCCTTGTACGCAGGGTCCTTGACGCCGGTCGAGGCCCACAGCGGACGCTGCTTGTTGGCCTGCGCCTTGTCGAGGGCGGCCCAGCGGTCGCTGCCGAAGACCTGCTCGTACGCCTCGTACGCGAGGCGGGCGTTGGCGAGGGCCGCCTTGCCGCGGGCCTCCTTCGCCTCGGGCGTGCCCAGCGCGTCCAGTCGCTTGTCGATCTCGGTGTCCACACGGGACACGAAGAACGACGCCACCGAGTGGATCTTCGACAGGTCGAGCCCGCGCTCCTTGGCCTTCTCCAGACCGGCCAGGTAGGCGTCCATGACCTCGCGGTAGCGCTCCAGCGAGAAGATCAGCGTGACGTTGACGCTGATGCCGAGACCGATGGTCTCGGTGATCGCCGGCAGACCGGCCTTCGTCGCCGGGATCTTGATCAGCGTGTTCGGCCGGTCCACCAGCCAGGCCAGCTGCTTGGCCTCGGCCACCGTGGCCTTGGTGTGGTGCGCCAGACGCGGGTCCACCTCGATGGAGACCCGGCCGTCCTGGCCCTGCGTCGCGTCGAAGACCGGCCGCAGGATGTCGGCGGCGTCGCGGACGTCCGCCGTCGTGATCATGCGGATGGCTTCCTCGACGGTGACCTTGCGGACGGCGAGGTCGGCGAGCTGCTGCTCGTAACCGTCGCCGGACGAGATCGCCTTCTGGAAGATCGACGGGTTGGTGGTGACGCCCACGACGTGCTGCTGGTCGATCAGCTCGGCGAGATTACCGGACGTGATCCGCTTGCGCGACAGGTCGTCGAGCCAGATCGCGACGCCTTCGTCGGAGAGGCGCTTGAGTGCGTCTGCCATGAGAATTGCATCTCCTACTAGTTCGTGTACCGGCGTCAGCGCGAGGCCGCGGCGATGGATTCCCGGGCGACGGCAGCCACGTTCTCGGGGGTGAACCCGAACTCGCGGAAGAGGACCTTGCCGTCGGCCGAAGCGCCGAAGTGCTCCAGCGAGACGATCCGCCCGGCGTCGCCGACGTACCGGTACCAGGTCAGACCGACACCGGCCTCGACCGCCACACGCGCCTTCACCGACGGCGGCAGGACGCTGTCCTTGTACGCCTGGTCCTGCTCCTCGAACCACTCCACGGACGGCATCGAGACGACCCGCGCCGGGATCCCGTCGGCCTGGAGCTGCGCGCGGGCCTCGACGGCCAGGTGCACCTCGGAGCCGGTGGCGATGAGCAGGACCTGAGCGTCGCCGCCCTCGGCCTCCGCCAGGACGTAACCGCCCTTGGCCGTGTCCTCGTTGGGCTCGTACGTCGGCACGCCCTGGCGGGTCAGCGCCAGTCCGTGCGGGGCGCCCACACCGAACTTCTTCGTGTAGCGCCGCAGGATCTCGCGCCACGCGATCGCGGTCTCGTTGGCGTCGGCCGGGCGCACGATGTTCAGACCCGGGATGGCACGCAGCGAGGCCAGGTGCTCCACCGGCTGGTGGGTCGGGCCGTCCTCGCCGAGACCGATCGAGTCGTGCGTCCAGACGTACGTCACCGGAAGGTGCATCAGCGCCGACAGCCGGACCGCGTTGCGCATGTAGTCGGAGAACACCAGGAAGGTGCCGCCGTAGATGCGGGTGTTGCCGTGCAGCGCGATGCCGTTCATCACGGCGGCCATCGCGTGCTCGCGGATGCCGAAGTGGATCGTCCGGCCGTACGGGTCGGCCTCCGGCAGCGGGTTGCCCTTGGGCAGGAACGACGACGTCTTGTCGATCGTCGTGTTGTTCGAACCGGCCAGGTCGGCGGAGCCGCCCCACAGCTCGGGGATGATCGCGCCCAGCGCCTGCAGCACCTTGCCGGAGGCGGCACGGGTGGCGACACCCTTGCCCGCCTCGAACACCGGGAGCTTCTCCTCCCAGCCGGTCGGCAGCTCGGTCGAGCGGATCCGGTCGAACTCGGCGGCGCGCTCCGGGTTGGCGCCGCGCCACTCGGCGAAGGTCTTCTCCCACTCCTCCCGGACCGCGCGGCCGCGGTCCAGAGCCTCGCGGGTGTGCCCGATGACCTCGTCGGAGACCTCGAACGTCTTCTCCGGGTCGAAGCCGAGGACGCGCTTGGTGGCCGCGACCTCCTCGTCGCCCAGCGCCGAGCCGTGCGCGGCCTCGGTGTTCTGCGCGTGCGGGGCGGGCCAGGCGATGATCGAGCGGGCGGCGATGAAGGAAGGACGCTCGGTCTCCTCCTGGGCCGCCTTCAGGGCCTTGTACAGACCGGCCGGGTCCAGGTCGCCGTTCGGCAGCTGCTCCACGCGCTGGACGTGCCAGCCGTACGCCTCGTACCGCTTGAGGGTGTCCTCGGAGACGGCGGTCTCGGTGTCGCCCTCGATCGAGATGTGGTTGTCGTCCCACAGCAGCACCAGGTTGCCGAGCTTCTGGTGGCCGGCCAGCGCGGACGCCTCGTGGGAGATGCCCTCCTGGAGGCAGCCGTCACCGGCGATCGCCCAGATGGTGTGGTCGAACGGCGAGGTGCCGGGCGCGGCCTCCGGGTCGAACAGACCGCGCTCGTAGCGCGCGGCCATGGCCATGCCCACGGCGTTGGCGACACCCTGGCCGAGCGGGCCGGTGGTCGTCTCGACGCCGACCGTGTGTCCGTACTCCGGGTGGCCGGGCGTCTTCGAACCCCACGTGCGGAAGGCTTCGAGGTCGGCCAGCTCCAGGCCGTAGCCCGCCAGGTACAGCTGGATGTAGAGCGTCAGGCTGGAGTGGCCCGCGGAGAGCACGAAGCGGTCCCGGCCGGTCCAGTCGGCGTCGGACGGGTCGTGCCGCATCAGCTTCTGGAAGAGCACATACGCTGCGGGGGCCAGGCTCATCGCCGTACCCGGATGGCCGTTGCCGACCTTCTGTACGGCGTCAGCTGCCAGCACTCGGACGGTGTCCACGGCCCGCTGGTCCAGTGCGGTCCACTCGAGGTCTGTGGTGGTCGGCTTGGTGCTCACCCTGGGTCAGGGCTCCTCTCCACATGTTCGGTTCCCGGTGACTGAGGGGTGTACCGGGCGTTGTCGAGCCTACCCTCGCAGCAACGCGCGTTCTTTCGGTCGACCGTCTCTTCCGTCGGACACTGTCAGGTTGCGGTGTACTGCTCCTTTTCGCCTCCTGTTCGCTCCCCGTCCGCCGCTCGTCCGCCGTCGTTCGTTCCGTGAGTACGAAGGGCGGCCCCCGAGTGCTCAACACGACCCCACCCCCGCGAAGATCGGCATGCGGCCAACGTCTAGAGTGGCGTGGTACGCGCAAGTCTTCACGGGCATTCGCCCCCATTGGCCCTTCGGGCCGGGAGCTGCCCCACCCATAGCCCTTCGGGCATGGGAGGTGCCCGCACGGCTTGCTGGGAATTCTCTTGTCAGGGGTGTGCGTGACGGCCGTCGAGTCCCGACCCGCAGGGGTCGTCTTGACTCCCAGCCCGGGGGGCCATCGGCCATTCGGGGCCCGTGTCAAGGCGTTCGTGGCCCTCACGAAGCCGCGAATCATCGAGCTGCTGCTGATCACCACCGTACCGGTGATGTTCCTCGCGGCACAGGGCGTTCCGGACCTGTGGCTGGTGGTCGCCACGTGCGTCGGCGGATATCTCTCCGCAGGCGGCGCCAACGCGCTCAACATGTACATCGACCGCGACATCGACGCCCTGATGGACCGCACGTCCCAGCGTCCGCTGGTCACCGGCATGGTCTCGCCGCGCGAAGGGCTGGTCTTCGGCCTCACCCTGGCCGTGGTCTCGACCCTCTGGTTCGGGCTGCTCGTCAACTGGCTGTCCGCCGCCCTCGCGCTCGGGGCGCTCCTCTTCTACGTCGTCGTCTACACGATGCTCCTGAAGCGGCGTACCTCGCAGAACATCGTCTGGGGCGGTATCGCCGGCTGCATGCCGGTGCTGATCGGCTGGTCCGCCGTCACCAACTCGATGTCCTGGGCGGCGGTCATCCTCTTCCTCGTCATCTTCTTCTGGACGCCGCCGCACTACTGGCCGCTGTCGATGAAGGTGAAGGAGGACTACGCGCGCGTGGGCGTGCCGATGCTCCCGGTCATCGCCTCGAACAAGGTCGTGGCCCGGCAGATCGTCCTCTACAGCTGGGTGATGGTCGCCGTCTCGCTGCTGCTGACGCCGCTCGGCTACACGGGCTGGTTCTACACGGCGGTCGCGGTGCTGACCGGCGGCTGGTGGCTGTGGGAGGCGCACGCGCTGCAGAACCGGGCCAAGGCCGGGGCGACCGGAGGCAAGCTCAAGGAGATGCGGCTCTTCCACTGGTCGATCACCTATGTGTCGCTGCTGTTCGTAGCGGTGGCCGTGGACCCGTTCCTGCGCTGACGCGGGCGTGGCAGAGGCCACGTGGTCCGGCTGTCGCCAGTCGATCTACTCGCGAGTAGCATCCTGGTCATGGCAGACACCCAGGTTGACGAGAAGCAGGCGAAGCAGGCCGCGAAGGCGGAGCGCAAGGCGGCGAAGCTCGCCAAGCAGATCGGCGCCTTCGCCAAGGCGCACGGCGGCGCCGAGGGCCAGCTCGCGTACATCGGGCAGATGGGCACCCGCATCGTGCTCGTCGGAGAGGACGGCGGCTGGGGCGACCTCGTCGCGCCGAGCCACGCCGTCGCGGTCAGCGCCGCCGAGAAGTCCGGGATCACGCTGCACGAGTCCTTCGACGGCGACTTCGCGGCGAAGGTGCGCACGGGTCCGTACGAGTGGACCCGTATGGCGGGCATCCAGCTGGGCGGCCCGTCGAACACCTGACGCGCGGCGCTCCCCGGGGGCGTGGGTGACACGCGGGGCAACACCTCGCGCGGGGCTCACCCGTTAGGACGTGTGGAAGCACGTCCACCGCTGGGAGCACCCGGATGATCGACACGCCGTTCTTGGTGGACCAGTACTGCCATGGGGTGCTCCGCACGGAGCTGGGCCTCGGGACCTTCGAGGCCCACCTGGGCAGGACCGGCGGGCCGCCCGCGCCCGGTACCACCTTCTTCGACACCCAGACGGGCTTCGCCGTACGGCGCTGGTGCCCGCCCCTGCTCGGCCTCGAACCGCACTGCCCGCCCGCCCGCTACCTGGCCCGCCGCCGGGAACTCGGGGTCCTGGAGTCCGGGCGGCGCCTGCTGCGCGCCACCGGGATCTCCGCGTACCTCGTGGACACCGGACTGCCCGGCGACCTCACCGGCCTCCCGGAGATCGCCGCGGCGGGCGCGGCCGACGCGCACGAGATCGTCCGGCTGGAGCTGCTCGCCGAACAGGTCGCCGACACCTCCGGCACGGTGGAGGGCTTCCTCGCCAACCTCGCCGAGGCCGTGCACGGCGCCGCGGGCTCGGCCGTCGCCTTCACCTCCGTCGCGGGCGTACGGCACGGACTCGCCCTCGCCCCCGAGCCGCCCGGACCGGGCGAGGTGCGGGGGGCGACGGGGCGCTGGCTGGCCGGGCGGCGGGTCGGTGGCCGGCTCACGGACCCCGTACTGCTGCGCCATCTGCTCTGGATCGCCGTCGCCTCCGGACGCCCCCTCCAGCTCCATGTCGGTGTGGACGACCCGCTGCTGCTGAACGGCTTCGCGGCGGCCACGGCGGGGCTCGGCACCGATCTCGTCCTGCTGCACGGCTATCCGTACCACCGGCAGGCCGCGCATCTGGCGAGCGTCTTCCCCCATGTGTACGCCGATCTCGGCCCCGCCCTCGCCCACACGGGTGCCGGGGCCGCGTCCGTACTCGCGGAGATCCTGGAGCTCGCGCCGTTCGGGAAGCTGCTCTTCTCCAGCGGCGCGCGCGGGCTGCCGGAGCTGCATGTGGTCGGGGCGCGGATCTTCAGGGAGGCGCTGGTGCGGGTGCTCGGGGGCTGGGTGATCGACGGCGCGTGGTGCCTCACGGACGCGCAGCGCGTCGCCGAGATGATCGCGTCGGGCAACGCCTGTCGCGTCTACGGGCTGGAAAAGCGCGCGCGGACACGGTAGTCCGGCCCGGTCCGGGTCCTTGCGGGCCCGTCCCGGGGCCGTCTTTCCGGTGCCCGCGGGGCACGGGCCCGAACCGGGCCTCGGGTCCCCGGCCCCATGCGCCTCCGCGCCCCCCGACCCACGCGCCCCCGAGTCCCCGGCCCCATGCGCCTCCGCGTCCCCCGACCCACGCGCCCCCGCGTCCCCGCGTCCCCGGCCCCATGCGCCTCCGCGTCCCCCGACCCACGCGCCCCCGAGTCCCGCGCCCCCGCGTTCCCTGCCCGTGGGCCTCCGCGCCCCCGCCTCACGCGGCGGCGCGTGCCCCCGCCGGTGACGCGGCCTCGTCCTCCGCCCGTGCGTAGAGCGTGGCGTCGGCCGCCAGCAGCCCCGCCGCCCGTACGGCGAACGGCGCCACGCCGAGCGCTTCGGCGATACGGACCTCGCTCCAGCCGAGGCCGTGGAGCCGGTGGACGAGCGCGGGCCGGAGCGAGGCCGGTACCTGTATCCGCCGTCCCGCCTGGAGATCGGCGACGAGTCCGGGGTCGAGCAGGCGCATCCGGGCCGCGTGTTCGCGCAGCCGCCGTCGTTCCGGGGTCGTGAAGCCGCCCCAGATGCCCTCGCTCTCGGCACGGCGTACGGCCTGCGCCAGACACGACCGGCGCATCGGACAGCCGTGGCACAGCCTCTTCGCCGCCAGCACCTTCTCGTCGTGCGCGGGGCCCGGCCGGTCCTGGAAGAACAGCGCGGGATCGGCGTCACGGCAGGCGGCCACGGCACCCTCGGCCGGATGGGTCTTCATCGGGTTCACCTTCACCTCGCGATCGGGCTTGCTTCGCCGCACCTTCGGCCGTGCCGATCGGTGGGGTTCTGTCACGCACTACGTCTGCGGGCCGCGAGTGGTTCGCAGAGGACCGAAAGGTGAACCCGGCGTGTCCGGAACGCGTAGTTCGTATAGGGAGCGCATCGCACTCCCGCCCGGCACCGCATCCGCGCCACAGCAGCCCGAGGAGGCCGCCGTGAACCCCCTCTTCCCACCCGTTCCCGGACTGTTCGACCGGCTGCCCGCAGGGCGGAGCCAGGCGGGGGAGGGGGCAACCACTCTGCTGCCGGGAGTTGCCGGGCCGCCCTGGTCCTGGCTGCTGGTCCCCGCGAGCCGCTGGCGGGAAGAGCTGCGCGACCCGGAGGCGGGGCCGCTTCCGGACGCGGTCATCCTCGACGTCCACGAGGACGAGGCGGGCCCGGGACCGGCCAGGGCGGCGGCCGCCGCCGCCCTGGAACAGTCCAGCCGTCCCGGGTCCGGCCTCGGGCAGGGTCGCCCGTGGCTGCGTATCCACCCCGTCGACTCGCCGGAGTGCCGCGCCGACGTCGAGGCGCTCGCCCGGCTCGGGGCCGGCCTCGTCCTGCCCCGGACCACCTCGGCCGTCGACGTCGACCGGCTCACCGCGCTGTGCCCGGGGGTCAGGGTCATGCCGGTGCTCGAGGACCAGGAGGCGCTGTCGCACGCCGTGGCGATCGCGGGCAGGTCCGGCGTCGCATGGCTCGGCTTCAGCTCCAGGCGGGTCGCGGTGGCGTGGGCCCGTCCGGTCCTGGTGAACGCCTGTGCCGCGGCCGGGATCCCGGGGCCGGTCAACGCGGTGCACACGGCTCCCGAGGACGCCGTGGCCGTGGTGCACGAGGCGGCGGAGTCGGCGCTCGCCGGATTCGCTGGTCAGTGCGTCAATCGCCGTGAGCAGCTGCGAGACATCCACACGCTCCACGACGGACTGGCCACGCTTCCCGCACGGGCGGCCGGCTGACCGTGCGGGAGCCGCGAACTCAGGGCGGACGCATATGCGTCTATGTGGCGGTATGAACCGCATGAGGGTGGCCGGAAAGTATCGAAGTAGTTACGGCAAGTTGAATGGAATCTGAACGGCTTCCGTTTCTCTCGGCGTACGAGGCCTTGAACCGGCCTCCACCCCACCTGCGAGGAGACCGCTCATGCCCCGGAGCTACAGGAGTCCCGTCGTCGCCAGATGGTCCGCCGCGGAGCCCGTCACCCCCCTGGTCGAGCCCCTGACGCCGGTCAGGGGCTCGAAGAGCGGGGGAGCGGGCGTGCAGCCGATCGAGACCGAGACCTGCACCCAGGCGTACGCGGACATCCTTCAGGAGGTCCGGATAGCCCAGACCGCCGTGCAGTTCCTGCTCGGCTTTCTCCTCGCCGTCGCGGTGACGCCGCGATTCGCCGAATTCACGGCCGTCCATCGCGGGATCTACGTCACCGCGCTCATCTCGGCCTTCGGCGCGGTGGGGCTGCTCACGGCGCTGGTGCCCTGCCACCGGCTCATCACCGCACCCGAGTACAAGAACAGGCTCGTGCGGATCGCCGGACGGCTGGCCCTGTACGGACTGGTCCTGCTGATGCTCGCGATGACCGCCACGATCCTGCTGGTGCTCGACATGGCCCTCACGCTCACCCATGCCGGACTGATCACCGTCCTGCTGCTCAGTTGGCTGGTCAGCCTGTGGTTCGGCATGCCGCTGTGGCACCGGCTGCGCGGCACGCGGCGGCGCTGAGCGCCGGGGCCGCCGCCGTCAGGCGTTCACGACCGCCGGGTCGGGCTGCGCCGGGACCACGGCCGGTGCGAGCGGCCGCTCCCGCAGGCTCAGCGCGAGGCGCACCACCGCGATCCACATCAGCGAGGAGCCGAGCATATGGGCACCGACCAGTACCTCGGGCACGTCGGTGAAGAACTGCACATAGCCGATGGCGCCCTGCGCGAGCAGCACCAGCAGCAGATCACGTGCGCGGGCCCGGGTGTCGTCGGGGGCGTCCACGACCCGCAGGACCAGCCACATCGCCACCGCCAGCGCGCACACCAGCCAGGCCAGCGCGGCGTGCACATGGGCCGCGTCCACCCAGTCGAACGGCATCCGCGGCACCTTGCTGTCGTCACCCGCGTGCTTGCCGGAACCGGTCACCCCCGTACCCACGGTGATCAGCAGGGCCGATACCGCCGCGATCGCCCAGGACAGCTTCCGCACGGGGCGCGGAACCCGGGGCCGCGGCTCGCCGTCACCCTCGCCGGCCCGCACCCAGGTGATCGTGGCGACCGTGAGCAGCGCGTTGGCGGCGAGGAAGTGGCCGGCCACCGTCCAGGGGTTGAGGCCCGCCCACACCGTGATGCCGCCGATGACCGCGTTGCTCATCACGATCCAGAACTGCGCCCAGCCGAGCCGGGTCAGCCCGCGCCGCCACGGCTTGGTGGACCTCGCCGCGATGATCGCCCAGCCGACGGCCGCGCTGAGGACGTACGTCAGCATGCGGTTGCCGAACTCGATCGCGCCGTGGATGCCCTGCTCGGGCGTGGCGATGAGGCTGTCGTCCGTGCATTTGGGCCAGGTGTCGCAGCCGAGACCGGAACCGGTCAGCCGGACCGCGCCGCCCGTGACGATGATGAGCACGCTCATCACGACGGCGGAGAGCGCGGCGCGCCGGAGCGTGCGGGGGGAGGGCGTCCAGCGCTGGGCGATTGAGGCGAGGGGGGTCAACACGGCCCCTATCGTAGGCGGCTGCTTGTGCATCCCTTCACGAGGGGTACGAGCCGGGCGAGTGGGGCCATTCCCACGGGCTCATTCGCGGGCTCGTCCTTACGGAGCACGCCCGCGGGCTCATTCCCGGCGGACGAGAGCCGCCGCGCTCATTCCCAGCGGAGAGAGTCGCCGCGCTCATTCCCAGCGGAAGAGCGCCGCCGCCGCGCCCAGTCCCACCGCGGCCCACCCCGCGAGGATCCCGAGCGCGCCCCACGGCACCCCGGCGCCGTGCTGGAGCACGTCCCGCAGCCCGTCCGACAGCGCCGAGATCGGCAGCAGGCCGAGCACCGACTGCGCCGCGTCCGGGAACTTGTCCAGCGGCACGATCACCCCGCCGCCCACCAGCAGCAGCAGAAAGACCAGATTCGCCGCGGCGAGCGTCGCCTCCGCCTTGAGCGTCCCGGCCATCAGCAGGCCGAGCCCCGAGAACGCCGCCGTGCCGAGCAGGAGCAGCAGCAGTACGGAGACGGGACTGCCCTCGGGGGACCAGCCCAGCGCGAAGGCGATCACCGTCAGCAGCAGGATCTGGAGCACCTCGGTGACCAGCACGGACAGCGTCTTCGCGGTCATCAGGGCCCAGCGGGGCAGCGGCGAGACGCCGAGCCGCTTCAGCACCCCGTAACGGCGTTCGAAGCCGGTGGCGATGGCCTGCCCGGTGAAGGCCGTGGACATCACGGCGAGCGCGAGGACACCCGGTGCCAGGAAGTCCACGGACCTGCCGGCGCCCGTCTCGATGATGTCGACCGTCGAGAACAGGACGAGCAGGAGCGACGGGATGATCACGGTGAGCAGCAGCTGCTCGCCGTTGCGCAGCAGCATCCTGGTCTCGAGCGCGGTCTGCGCGGCGATCATCCGCCCGACGGGGGCGGCGCCCGGCTTCGGAACGTACGTAGTACTCCTGGTGCTCGTGTCGGCGCTCATCCGCGCAGCTCCTTTCCGGTCAGCTCCAGGCTGTGCTTCCCCGGGGGGCGACCCCCGGACCCCCGGCAGCCGTCGGTGTCGTCCCGCGTCATCCGCGCAGCTCCTTCCCCGTCAGCTCCAGGCTGTGCTTTCCCGGGGGGCGACCCCCGGACCCCCGGCAGCCGTCGGTGTCGTCCCGCGTCATCCGCGCAGCTCCTTCCCCGTCAGCTCCAGGCTGTGCTTTCCCGGGGGGCGACCCCCGGACCCCCGGCAGCCGTCGGTGTCGTCCCGCGTCATCCGCGCAGCTCCTTCCCCGTCAGCTCCAGGAAGACGTCCTCGAGGGTGTGCCGCTCCACCGCGATGCCGTCGGGCATCACCCCGTGCTGGGCGCACCACGTGGTGACGGTGGCGAGCAGCTGCGGGTCGACCGTGCCCGTGATCCGGTACGCGCCCGGGGTCAGCTCCGCCGCGGCCGTGCCGTCCGGGAGCGCCTTCAGGAGCGAGCCGAGGTCGAGGCCGGCCCGGCCGGTGAAGCGCAGGGTGTTCTCCGCGCCGCCGCGACAGAGCTGCTCCGGGCTGCCCTGGGCGACGACGCGGCCGGCGTCGACGATCGCGACATCGTCGGAGAGCTCTTCCGCCTCGTCCATGAAATGGGTGGTGAGGACGGTGGTCACCCCGTCCGTGCGCAGTTCGCGCACCAGGTCCCAGGTGGACCGGCGGGCCTGCGGATCGAGCCCGGCGGTCGGCTCGTCCAGGAAGACCAGCTCGGGCCGGCCGACGACGGCCATGGCGAGGGCGAGCCGCTGCTGCTGTCCCCCGGAGAGCCGCCGGTAGGTCGTACGGCCGCAGGAGCCGAGGCCGAGCCGCTCGATCAGGGCGTCCACGTCGAGCGGGTGCGCGTACAGCTTGGCCATGTGGCGGAGCATCTCGTCGGCCCGGGCCCCTGAGTAGACGCCGCCGGACTGGAGCATCACGCCTATCCGGGGGCGCAGCCGGGCGGCGTCGGCGACCGGGTCGAGGCCGAGCACGCGGACGCTGCCGGAGTCGGCCCGGCGGTAGCCCTCGCAGGTCTCGATCGTGGTCGTCTTGCCGGCCCCGTTGGGGCCCAGGACGGCGGTCACCGTGCCGGCGCGGACGTCGAGGTCGAGCCCGTCCACCGCGGCCTTGGCTCCGTACCGCTTGACCAGGCCTCGTACCTGGACGACGGGCTCGTTGCTCATGCGGGAAGTCTAAGGAGCCGCAGGGGGTACTCCGGCCGGGGGGCCGCCTCACCCGGCCGGGTGAGCGCTCCGGCATCGCGGGGAAGGGTCATGATATGTGCGTGCATGTCGGTACCTCTGGATGGCAGTACAAGGACTGGCGCGGCGTCCTTTACCCCGAGGACCGCCCCCAGCGGCTCTGGCTGGAGGAGTACGCACGCCACTTCGCGACCGTCGAGAACAACAACGCCTTCTACCGGCTGCCCGAACGTGCGACCTTCGCCGACTGGCGCGACCGTACCCCCGAGGGATTCCTCATGGCGGTCAAGGCCAGCCGCTACCTCACCCACATCAAGCGGCTCCGCGACCCCGAGGAGCCCGTCCACCGGCTCATGGAGCACGCCGAGGGGCTCGGCGAGCGGCTCGGTCCGGTGCTGCTCCAGCTGCCGCCCACGCTCCGCGCCGACCCCGGGCTCCTGGACGCGGCTCTCGCCTGTTTTCCCCGCGGCGTACGCGTGGCCGTGGAGCCGCGGCACGAGTCGTGGTGGACGGACGAGGTCAGGGACGTACTGGAGCGGCGCGGTGCCGCCCTGTGCTGGGCCGACAGCGGTTCCCGGCCGGTGACGCCGCTGTGGCGGACGGCCGACTGGGGGTACGTGCGGTTCCACGAGGGCCGGGCCGAGCCCTGGCCCGGCTACGGGCGCGCGGCGCTGGCCGCCTGGGTCGGGCGTATCGCCGACGCGTTCCCCGACCGGGCCGACGTCTTCGCGTACTTCAACAACGATCCGGGTGGGGCGGCCGTCCGCGACGCCGTCGCCTTCGCGCGTCAGGCGGCGTCGCGCGGGCGCGCGGTGACCCGCACATGCGCGTGACCGTACGCGGTGGAACGCTGGACGGGAAGCATGCTCCGGACCTCGGAAAGGCGACAGCCATGGCGGACAACGACCTGGAACGTCTCCTCGGTGACGCGCCCGGCCAGACGGGCAAGCTGCTCGGTTCGCTGCTGCGTGAGGTGGGCGACAGTGGACAGGGCGGCGGAAACCCCCTCCAGGGGCTGGTCAACGAGCTGAACGAGGGCGGTCTGGCGGCCAAGGTGCGGTCCTGGATCGGCACGGGCGAGAACGAGCCCATCAGTGGCGCGGAGCTCGCGCAGGCCGTGCCGTACCAGGTGCTCGACCGGATCGCGCAGGAGGCCGGTGTCTCCCCCGAACAGGCCGCTGACCAGCTCGCCGACGCCCTCCCGCAGACCGTCGACAAGCTCACTCCGCAGGGCGAGGTACCCCAGGGTCTGCTCTAGGTTCCGGCCGGTCGAACTGATCATTCCCGCAGGTCAGGTTAGGTTTCCCTAAGTGATGCACGGCACCGTTCGCCCGTTCGGGAGCGGCTTGTCAGGCTCCGAGGAATTACGCAACAATGGTGTTGTGAAAAACGTTGGCGAGGCCCCTCAGGAGGAACTCGCGACCGGGGAGCGCTCGACGCGCAACCGGGTCGCGCGGTCCATCCTGGACCACGGCCCGTCCACCGTCGCCGACCTCGCGACCCGCCTCGGGCTCACCCAGGCCGCCGTCCGCCGCCATCTCGACGCGCTCGTGGCCGACGACGTCGTCGCCGCCCGCGATCAGCGTGTGTACGGCGCGCGTACGCGCGGGCGTCCCGCCAAGGTGTTCGCCCTCACCGACGGAGGCCGGGACGCGTTCGAGCAGTCGTACGACAAGCTCGCCGTCGACGCCCTGAGCTGGATCGAGCAGCATGCGGGGGAGGCGGCCGTCGCCGCGTTCGCCCGCGACCGGCTCGAAGCCCAGGCGGTGGCGTACCGCGAGGCCGTCGAGGCAGCGGATCCCGAGGACCGGACCGAGGCCCTGGCCAAGGCGCTGAGCGCCGACGGGTACGCTGCTACGGCCAAAAACGCCCCGGTCGGCGAGCAGCTGTGCCAGCACCACTGCCCGGTCGCCCACGCGGCGGAGCGATACCCGCAGCTGTGCGAGGCGGAGACCGAGATCTTCTCCCGCCTGCTCGGGACGCATGTGCAGCGGCTTGCCACCATCGCCCACGGCGACGGGGTGTGCACGACCTTCATCCCGAAGGCCGGCCACGCGGACGGCAGCGCCGACGAGACCACCAAGACCGATTCATCAGCATCTGCAAGCACGGCCGGGAGGAACCCCGCATGACTCTCCCCACGGAGACTGCCCACCCTGAGCTCGAGGGTCTGGGCAAGTACGAATACGGCTGGGCCGACTCAGACGCCGCCGGAGCCGCTGCCAAGCGCGGTCTTTCGGAGGATGTCGTCCGCGACATCTCCGGGAAGAAGAACGAGCCGGAGTGGATGCTGAAGCTGCGTCTGAAGGGTCTGCGGCTGTTCGACAAGAAGCCCATGCCGACCTGGGGATCCGACCTCTCCGGCATCGACTTCGACAACATCAAGTACTTCGTGCGGTCGACCGAGAAGCAGGCGGAGTCCTGGGAGGACCTGCCCGAGGACATCAAGAACACGTACGACAAGCTCGGCATCCCGGAGGCGGAGAAGCAGCGCCTCGTCGCCGGTGTCGCGGCCCAGTACGAGTCCGAGGTCGTCTACCACCAGATCCGTGAGGACCTGGAGGAGCAGGGCGTCATCTTCCTGGACACCGACACCGCGCTCAAGGAGCACCCGGAGCTCTTCAAGGAGTACTTCGGCACGGTCATCCCGGTCGGTGACAACAAGTTCGCCTCGCTGAACACCGCGGTGTGGTCCGGCGGCTCCTTCATCTACGTCCCCAAGGGCGTGCACGTCGAGATCCCGCTCCAGGCCTACTTCCGTATCAACACGGAGAACATGGGCCAGTTCGAGCGGACGCTGATCATCGTCGACGAGGACGCCTACGTCCACTACGTCGAGGGCTGTACCGCCCCGATCTACTCCTCGGACTCCCTGCACAGCGCCGTGGTCGAGATCATCGTCAAGAAGGGCGCCCGCTGCCGTTACACGACCATCCAGAACTGGTCGAACAACGTCTACAACCTGGTCACCAAGCGCGCCGTGGCGTACGAGGGCGCGACCATGGAGTGGATCGACGGCAACATCGGCTCCAAGGTCACGATGAAGTACCCCGCCGTCTACCTGATGGGCGAGCACGCCAAGGGCGAGACGCTCTCCATCGCCTTCGCCGGCGAGGGCCAGCACCAGGACGCCGGCGCCAAGATGGTCCACATGGCGCCGAACACCTCGTCGAACATCGTCTCCAAGTCGGTGGCGCGCGGCGGCGGCCGTACGTCCTACCGCGGTCTCATCGAGATCGGCGAGGGCGCCCCGGGTGCGAAGTCCAACGTGCTCTGTGACGCTCTGCTCGTCGACACGATCTCCCGCTCCGACACGTACCCGTACGTCGACGTCCGCGAGGACGATGTCTCGATGGGTCACGAGGCGACCGTCTCCAAGGTCTCCGAGGACCAGCTCTTCTACCTGATGAGCCGCGGTATGACGGAGTTCGAGGCAATGGCGACGATCGTGCGCGGCTTCGTCGAGCCGATCGCCAAGGAGCTGCCCATGGAGTACGCCCTGGAGCTCAACCGGCTGATCGAGCTGCAGATGGAAGGCGCGGTGGGCTAAGCCCCACCGGCCCCTACCTCGTCCATCGGGCTCATCATCCGAGCCCAGTGAGCGAACCGTACGGGCGACCCGGCCGCAGCCGGAGCCACCGGCTCCGGCGGGCGGCGGCGCCCGACGGTGAGCGAACGCACCGAAGCAGAAAGCGAGCACGACGACAGCCATGGCTGAGGCTCAGAACATTCCGGTGGGGTCCACCACCGCCGGGTCCATCGCGGTGGCCGCCGAGTCCACCGTCGCCACCCGTATGAGCGCGCCCCCGTCCTTCGACGTGGCGGACTTCCCGGTCCCCCACGGGCGTGAGGAGGAGTGGCGGTTCACCCCGCTGGAGCGGCTGAAGGGCCTGCACGACGGCACCGCCAAGGCCGACGGCTCGATGAAGGCCGAGGTGAACGCGCCGGACGGCGTCACCGTCCAGGCCGTCGGCCGGGACGACGCGCGGCTCGGCAAGGCCGGCACGCCCGTCGACCGCGTCGCGGCCCAGGCGTACTCCTCCTTCGAGAAGGCCACCGTCATCTCCGTGCCCAAGGAGACGGTCCTGACCGAGCCGGTGCGGGTCTCCCTGCACGGCGAGGGCGGCACCACCTTCGGCCACACGGTCTTCGAGATCGGCGCCTTCGCCGAGGTCGTCATCGTGATCGACCACACCGGCGACGCCGTGCGCGCCGCCAACGTGGACTTCCTGATCGGTGACGGCGCCAAGGTCACGTTCGTCTCCGTGCAGGACTGGGACGACACCACGGTCCACTGCTCGCAGCACAACGCGCTCGTCGGCCGGGACGCCTCCTTCAAGTCCGTCGTCGTCACCTTCGGCGGCGACGTCGTCCGCATCCACCCGCGAGTGCAGTACGCGGGCACGGGCGGCGAGGCCGAGCTGCTCGGCCTGTACTTCACGGACGCCGGCCAGCACCAGGAGCACCGCCTCCTGGTCACCCACAATGTGCCGCACTGCAAGTCGAACGTCGCCTACAAGGGCGCGCTCCAGGGCGACAACGCGCACGCCGTGTGGATCGGTGACGTCCTCATCGAGGCCGCGGCCGAGGGCACGGACACGTACGAGCTGAACCGCAACCTCGTCCTCACGGACGGCGCGCGTGTCGACTCCGTACCGAACCTGGAGATCGAGACCGGCGAGATCGTCGGCGCCGGTCACGCCTCCGCCACCGGCCGCTTCGACGACGAGCAGCTGTTCTACCTGATGGCCCGCGGCATCCCGCAGACCGAGGCCCGCCGCCTCGTCGTCCGCGGCTTCTTCGCCGAACTGGTCCAGCAGATCGGTGTGCCGGACGTCGAGGAGCGCCTCCTGGCCAAGATCGAGGCCGAGCTGGAGGCGTCCGTCTGATGGCCTTCGTCCGAGCCTGTGGGCTGAGCGAGCTGGAGGAGGACACCCCGAAGCGGGTGGAACTCGACGGCACGCCGGTCTCCCTCGTCCGTACCGAGGGCGAGGTGTTCGCGATCCACGACATCTGCTCGCACGCGAACGTCTCCCTCTCCGAGGGCGAGGTGGAGGACTGTCAGATCGAGTGCTGGCTGCACGGCTCCAGCTTCGACCTCCGCACCGGCAAGCCGTCCGGCCTTCCCGCGACGCGCCCCGTCCCCGTATACCCCGTCAAGATCGAAGGGGACGATGTGCTCGTCTCCGTCACCCAGGAGTCCTGAGTCACCCATGGCAACGCTTGAAATCCGCGACCTGCACGTCTCCGTCGAGGCCGAGACCGGCCCCCGGGAGATCCTCAAGGGCGTCGACCTGACCGTGAAGCAGGGCGAGACCCACGCCATCATGGGCCCCAACGGCTCCGGCAAGTCGACCCTCGCCTACTCCCTCGCGGGCCACCCCAAGTACACGATCACCAGTGGCACCGTGACCCTGGACGGCGAGGACGTCCTGGAGATGTCCGTCGACGAGCGCGCCCGCGCCGGCGTCTTCCTCGCCATGCAGTACCCGGTCGAGGTCCCCGGTGTCTCGGTCTCCAACTTCCTGCGCACCTCCGCCACCGCCATCCGCGGCGAGGCCCCCAAGCTGCGCACCTGGGTGAAGGAGGTCAAGGAGGCCATGGAGCGTCTCCAGATGGACCCCGCCTTCGCCGAGCGCAACGTCAACGAGGGCTTCTCCGGCGGTGAGAAGAAGCGCCACGAGATCCTTCAGCTGGAGCTCCTCAAGCCGAAGATCGCGATCCTCGACGAGACCGACTCCGGCCTGGACGTCGACGCCCTGCGCACCGTCTCCGAGGGCGTCAACCGGGTCCGTGAGACCGGCGAGGTCGGCACCCTGCTGATCACGCACTACACGCGCATCCTGCGCTACATCAAGCCCGACTTCGTCCACGTCTTCGCGAACGGACGGATCGCCGAGTCCGGCGGCGCCGAGCTCGCCGACAAGCTCGAGGCCGAGGGCTACGAGGCATACACGAAGGGTGGCGTATCCGCGTGACACAGCTGCCGGGCCTCCTCGCCGCGGCACAGGAGTTCGGCGAGGCCCACCGTAAGGACTTCCCGATCCTGGACCGTGTCCTGCACGACGGGCGCAAGCTCGTCTACCTGGACAACGCCGCGACGTCCCAGACGCCGCGCCAGGTGCTCGACGTGCTCAACGAGTACTACGAGCAGCACAACGCCAACGTCCACCGCGGTGTGCATGTGCTCGCCGAGGAGGCCACGGCGCTGTACGAGGGCGCACGCGACAAGGTCGCCGCCTTCATCAACGCACCGAGCCGCGACGAAGTGATCTTCACGAAGAACGCTTCGGAGTCGCTCAACCTCGTGGCGAACATGCTGGGCTGGGCCGACGAGCCCTACCGGGTGGACCGCGAGACCGAGATAGTCATCACGGAGATGGAGCACCACTCCAACATCGTGCCGTGGCAGCTGCTGGCGCAGCGCACCGGAGCGAAGCTGAAGTGGTTCGGCCTGACCGACGACGGCCGTCTCGACCTCTCCAACATCGAAGAGGTCATCACCGAGAAGACGAAGATCGTCTCCTTCGTGCTGGTCTCCAACATCCTGGGCACGCTCAACCCGGTCGAGCAGATCGTCCGCCGGGCGCAGGAGGTCGGCGCGCTCGTCCTCATCGACGCCTCGCAGGCCGCCCCGCACATGCCGCTGGACGTGCAGGCGCTCCAGGCCGACTTCGTGGCCTTCACCGGCCACAAGATGTGCGGACCGACCGGTATCGGCGTGCTCTGGGGCCGCCAGGAGCTGCTGGAGGACCTCCCGCCGTTCCTCGGCGGCGGCGAGATGATCGAGACCGTGTCGATGCACTCGTCGACGTACGCGCCGGCGCCGCACAAGTTCGAGGCCGGTACGCCCCCGATCGCCCAGGCCGTCGGCCTCGGCGCGGCCGTGGACTACCTCACCTCGATCGGCATGGACCAGATCGCGCAGCACGAGCACACGATCACCGAGTACGCGGTGCGCCGTCTCCAGGAGATCCCCGACCTGCGGATCATCGGCCCGGTGACGGGCGAGGACCGGGGTGCGGCGATCTCCTTCACCCTCGGCGACATCCACCCGCACGACGTCGGCCAGGTCCTCGACGAGCAGGGCATCGCGGTCCGGGTCGGCCACCACTGCGCGCGGCCGGTCTGCCTGCGGTACGGAATTCCCGCGACCACGCGAGCGTCGTTCTATCTGTACTCCACGCCGAGCGAGGTCGACGCCTTGGTCGATGGCCTGGAGCACGTCCGTAATTTCTTCGGCTGAGGACTCTTCGGATGAGGACGCGAGGTCAATCGCTGTGAAGCTTGATTCGATGTACCAGGACGTCATCCTGGACCACTACAAGCACCCGCACGGGCGGGGCTTGCGGGACGGCGACGCCGAGGTGCACCACGTCAATCCGACCTGCGGCGACGAGATCACACTCCGTGTGAAGTACGACGGCTCGCGCATAGAGGACGTCTCCTACGAGGGCCAGGGCTGCTCCATCAGCCAGGCCTCCGCCTCCGTGCTGAACGAGCTCCTCGTCGGCAAGGAGCTGGCGGAAGCGCAGAAGATCCAGGCGACCTTCCTGGAGCTGATGCAGTCCAAGGGCAAGATCGAGCCCGACGACGCGATGGAGGAGGTGCTGGAGGACGCGGTCGCGTTCGCCGGTGTCTCGAAGTATCCGGCACGAGTGAAGTGTGCCCTGCTGAGCTGGATGGCGTGGAAGGACGCGACCGCCCAGGCCCTGGGCGATGGCGCCGAAAGGAAGACGGCATGACCGAGAACGAGACCGTAGCGATGAAGCCCGCCTCCGAGGAGGAGGTCCGCGAGGCGCTGTACGACGTCGTCGACCCCGAGCTGGGTATCGACGTGGTCAACCTCGGCCTGATCTACGGCATCCACATCGACGACTCAAATGTCGCGACGCTGGACATGACGCTGACGTCGGCGGCCTGCCCGCTGACCGATGTGATCGAGGACCAGGCGAAGTCGGCGACCGACGGGATCGTCAGTGAGCTGAAGATCAACTGGGTCTGGATGCCGCCGTGGGGCCCGGACAAGATCACGGACGACGGGCGCGAGCAGCTGCGCGCACTCGGCTTCAACGTCTGATCCGCTTCGACGTCTGAACCGATTCGGAGTCTGAACTGATCCGGTGTCATCCGGCGCCGCGCGATTTCGACTCCGCGTCATCCGGCGCCGCGTCGTAGTGAGTGAACAGCCATGCCCGCCAGGCACACTGGCGGGCATGGCTGTTCGCATGTATCACCTCATCGTCGACGCGCACGACATGCCCGCCCAGGCCCGCTTCTGGTGTCGGGTGCTCGACTGGAAGGTGCTCCTCGAGGCCGATGACGTCGTCGTCATCGGCGCCGACGAGACCACCATGCCGGGGATGTGCTTCGTGCCCGTGCCGGAGAGAAAGACCGTCAAGAACCGGCTGCACATCGATCTGGCACCGGACGACCAGGCCGCCGAGGTCGAGCGGATCATCGCGCTCGGCGCCCGGCGGGCCGACGTCGGTCAGGGGGACGAGGCCGACTGGGTCGTGCTGGCCGATCCCGAGGGCAACGAGTTCTGCGTGCTGAGCCCGAAGGCGTCGCTCATCGACTGAGCGGCGGGCCGGGTGGCTACTGGCCCGGCTGGTACGGGCCGGGCGGGTACTGGCCCTGCGGGTAGGGGCCGGGCGGCATCGGGGCCACGGGCGCCATCGGCACTCCCGCCGCCTCGGCGAGCCCCGGGGCCAGGTTCTCCCTGCGGATGCGCTGGTCGACGTACAACAGGCCGACCACCAGCTGCGGGTAGGCCGACGTGACGATCTGGGCGAGCAGCTGGGCCACCATGCCGAAGACGAGGAAGCCGCCCACCGCGACGAGGAAGCCGGCGACGTCCGGGTCGTCGCGGACGCCCGAGCTGCTGAGAGCCCCGGGAACCATGCCGATGAAGCTCACGAGCTGCTGCACCACCATGCTCACGACCATGGCGAGCACATAGACCAGCAGCGAGATGCCGAAGATCCGCCACCAGTCGCCACGCACCAGCGCGGACGAACGGCGCATCGCCTGGATCGGCCCCTGTTCCTCGAAGACCGCGACGACCGGGGCGAAGCTGAACTTCACCCAGAGCCAGACCGCGACCGGGCCGGTGACCAGGGCGCCGAGGAAGCCCAGCAGGGCGACCGTGCCGGCGCCGTCGTTCTCCTCGAAGGGGAGGACGGCGATGAGGCCGGCCACGAAGCCCACCATCATCAGAACCACCGGGACCATGCTGATGAGCGCGGTCAGGAGAATCGTCCCGAGCACCGGGAAGACCCGGGCCGACGCACGGCGCCAGACGGGGCCGAACGTGGTCGGCCGGCCGAGGACGGAGTCCTGGAGGAGTACGGCGACGCTCGCCTGGAGCATCGCCGTCGCAAGCAGCATGGTCACCATGGCGAGCAGCCACACGAAGATGAACGCGATGATCAGTGGCCCGCCCACGTCCCAGCTCGGGGCCGTCTCGTCGGAACTGTCGATAAAGATGTGGAACTCGCTCTCGACGGCCGCGTACGCGACGGCGAGCGCGATGACGACGATCAGGGCGGCGGTCGCGTACACCGCCAGGGCTATGCCGAACAGCTGCTTCCAGTAGCGGCCGATCGTCGCGAAGCTGCCACCCATGATGTCGCCGAGGCCGAGCGGCCGCAGCGGGATCACCCCGGGCTTCGGTGGCGGGGGCGGCGCCCAGCCGCCCCATCCCGGCGCGCCGCCGTACGGTCCCGGCGCCCCGCCGTGCGGTCCCCACCCCATGTTGTCCGACATCCGCCCCGCTCCTGTGTCTCGTTTGCGTCCCCACCTGATCGGGACACGGTATCCGGCCGATCCGGTTGACTGGACATGCCAAGGATGTGTACAGGCGTACGCATCACTGTGTACGCTCGTACACATGGGATACGGACTCCTGGCAGCGGCCATAGCGGCGGAGGTGGCCGGCACCACGGCCATGAAGTACAGCGAGGGCTTCACCCGGCTGTGGCCGTCGCTGTTCACCGTCACGGGCTATGTGATCGCCTTCGCGCTGCTGGCACAGACGCTCAAGACACTCTCGGTCGGGACGGCCTACGCGATCTGGGCGGGCGTCGGGACCGCCGCCGTCGCCGCGATCGGCATGCTCTTCCTGGACGAGTCGGCGAGCCCGGCGAAGCTCGCGGGCATCGCCTTGGTGATCGCCGGAGTCGTCGTGCTCAACCTCGGCGGGGCGCACTGATGGCCCGCGGCCGGCGATACGACCCCGAGCGGCGGCAACGCATCATCGACGCGGCCATCCGGGTCATCGCACGCGCCGGCATCGCGGGCCTCAGCCACCGCACGGTCGCAGCCGAGGCGGATGTGCCGCTCGGCTCGACGACCTACCACTTCGCCTCACTGGACGAGCTGCTGGTCGCCGCCCTCCGGCAGGCGAACGAGGGTTTCGCCGCGGCGGTCCGGGAAAGCGGCGCGCTCGCCGATCCCGACCAGGATCTGGCCGCGGAGCTCGCCCGGCTGATGGGGGAGTGGCTCGGTGGTGAACGAACAGGAGTGGAGCTGGAGTACGAGCTCTACCTCGCGGCCCTGCGCCGCGCCGCCCTGCGCCCGGTCGCCGCGGAGTGGACCGAAGGCGTCACCGGGGTCCTCTCCCGCCGTACCGACCCGGTCACGGCGCGGGCGCTGGTTGCGCTGATGGACGGCATCTGTCTGCAGGTGCTGCTGACGGACGCGGCCTACGACGAGCGGTACGCGCGGGAGATGCTGGGCCGGCTCATCCCGTGACCCGACCGTACTGACCGTAAACCTGACCGTGAACCCGATCGGCGCGTCCGGGCAACAAGGGGTGTAACCGCCGGACAGCAGATACGGAGACCACGTGATCGGCCCACCCGCCGACACCGGTGACGACGCGTCAGTCGTCGCCGCGTCACTGGAGCAGCCCGAGCTCTTCGCGGAGCTCTACAACCGGCACGCCCCGGACATCCACCGCTACGTCGCGCGCCGCCTCGGCGACGGCGTGGCCGACGACATCACCGCCGAGACCTTCCTGATCGCCTTCAGGACACGACGGCGGTACGACACCACGCGCCCGAGCAGCAGGCCCTGGCTGTACGGAATCGCCGCCAACCTCATCGGAAGGCAGCGCCGCACCGAATTACGGGCCCTGAGGGCACTGGCCCGCACCGGCCACGACCCGGTCGCCGAGTCCTGGGCGGACCGGGCCGACGACCGCGTCGCAGCCCAGGCCGTGCAGGCCCCGCTGGCAGCGGCCCTGGCCCGGCTCTCGGCGGGCGACCGCCATGTGCTGCTGCTGATCGCCTGGGAGGACTTCAGCTACCAGGAGGTCGCCGAGGCCCTGTCCATCCCGATCGGGACGGTCCGGTCCCGGCTCAACCGCGCCCGGCGCAAGGTACGCGCGGAGCTGGGCGACACCGATCCCACACTCGAGCAAGTGATGCCCCAGCCGCTGGAGGCGGTCAGCAATGGATGAGATGACGAACCTGCGGGCGATGCGCGACGACGCCCCGATCCCGTCCCGCGCCCGCCTGGCCCCGGGCCGCCGGCGCCTGCTCGACGCCGCGACGGCGGCCCGCGAGCCGAGCCGGCTGGGCCGGCTGAACTGGAAGGTGATCGCCCCGGCCGGTGCGGCGGCTCTGACGGTCGCGGCGATCCTGGCCACCCAGGCCGTGCCGGGAGGACAGCCCACGCAGGAGCCGCGGCTGTCGGACGCGGCGGCATTTCTGGAGACGGCGGCGGTCGAGGTCGAGCGGACGGCCAAGAGTGCGCCCGCACCGCGGCTCGCGCCCGGCCAGTGGGCCTACGTGAGTCTGGTGGACTACACCCCCACGAAGCGGCTGCCCCCCGGCGCCAAGCCGTTGCTGTCGAAGGACTGCGCCGGGACCGTCGACGGCATCGACACCAAGAAGTTCCGGCAAGGCGGACACCAGGAGACCTGGCGCAAGGGCGACGGAACCAAGTCGGCGGGGATGCTCCACTTCGGGGGCAAGTGCGGCAAGATGACATTCCACACCCTGGGGCCGGGGGGCAAGTCGCTCTCGTACTACTACGACTTCGCGGCACGCCCGCACAAGCCGGAGAAGCTGCTGGACGACATGACGAAGGCGGGAATCGGCAACCCCGACCGTGGCAGCGACACGGCGGAGGACTTCAGGACCATCTCGACCCTCCTGATGATGCCGCTCAAGGCGTCCCCGGAGTTCACCGCGACCGTCTACCGGGCGCTGGCCCTGATCCCCGGCGTCACGGTGTCCGAGGAGGAGCGGAGCGTACTGGGCCGGCCGGTGAGCGTCATCGCCTACACAGGGGGTGAGTACGGCGCCGAGGGCAAGTACAAGGTGCGGCAGGACCTGCTCCTGGACCCGAAGACGTACCGCTTGCTCGGCACCCGCGAAGTCTCCACCGCCGATCACGTCTTCAAGGACGGATCACGTCTCAAGGAGGGCGAAGTGCTGGGCTACACGTTCAAGCAGGATGTCGAGATCGTCGACAAGCCCGGCCAGAAGAACCCCGGCCTCGTCCGTCAGGCGGGCCGCCCCATCCCGGCCGACCACGCGCCGGCGGAGGCACCGGGGCCGACCGCACCCTGAGACCGGTTCGCCCCCGGCCCACCCCATCCCGGACGCTGTTGGTTAATGCGGGTTGTGTTGCTTCGCCCCGTCGAGTTGCTCGGCGGGGTGAAGCCTTGCGAAGTGGCTGGTGCGGGTGCGGGCCC
>NZ_JBEPDM010000066.1:0-28866 GCF_040300305.1 Streptomyces sp. NPDC000410 | reverse complement strand
CCACCGCCCCGGGCCCCAGGAGAGCGTGCAGTCCAGCAGCGCCCGGCTCTCCTGGCCCGGATCGAGCATCGTGCCGTACTCCTCCAGCGCCCCGGCGCTGTTCCCCGGCACGAAGCCCCGCAACTGCTCACCGGGCAGCAATCCCGCGCAGGCCCGCTCCAGTTGATCCAGATTGGCCGCGCGCTGCTGCGCCCGACCCGCCGAGAACCACACCACGACCCCGGCGACGACGGCCGCGATCGTCCCTCCGACCAGGCAATGTACGCCCCCGTATACCGCGCATTCCGTACCCTTTCCCCGCTGATCCGGCCGAGGACGCTATCAAACTTGCTTGTCACGGGTGACACCTGTCCTTACGACGGCAGGCAGTGACCCGGCAGACTGCCGGATCCCGGCATGGTGACCGGGGACAGCCACTGAGAACATCACGGGAGACGACTGCGGCCCCGTCGGGTTTGGCGCGCAAGGCACATGCGACGCTGGTCGCTCTGTTGCGGAAGTGGTGTCCGGGATAGCGGGGGAACACATGGAAGATTGGGCATCGCGGCACCGTAAGTGGCTGTGGAGCCTGGCCTGTGCGGGGCTCGCACTGGTCATCGTCGGGTTCTCGGTCCGTACGCCGGTGAAGGAGTGGTGGCTGGCACGTGAGGCGTGCGGGGGCGCCTTGCCCGGTGGCGACCTGACGACGGTACGGAAGGACGTGCGACTCGGCTCGGAACAGGAGTCCTTCGACAAGGATCTCGGCGAGTACCACTGCCTGCTGAGGAGCGACGCGGACCAGGTCGTGGTCGCGGTCGACGCCCATCCGCCCGGAGCGGCCCGCGACGAGGAGTTGCGGTTCGTCGGGGCCTACTATCCGCCGCACGCCGTGCTGCCGGGCGGTCTGCCCGGATTCGAGGACCAGCACAGCCGGGTCTTCCTCATGCCCGAGTGCCCGAACGGCATCAAGGGCCCGCTCAGGAAAGACCATCGGGTGCTGGTGACCACATGGACCTACTTCGCTGAGAGTCGCGAGGAGAAGGCGGCCATGCTGCGGCTCGCGGTACGGATGACGAACGAAGTGACTACGAAGCTCGGTTGTGGTGGCGAGCCGCTGCCCGCACCGAAGGACGGTGCCGTCCCGGACACCGGCCGGTTCGTGCCCCGCGCCGATGCGAAGGACACCGCCTGCAATGCGCTTGCCATCAGCCGCGTCCCGGCGGAGGGCCGCGACGGGGAGGTGCGCATCGCCATCGCTGACGGCGGCATCGTGGGACGGTGCACCCTGTACGCGTCGAAGGACGACGACGACAGTGACCGGCGGGGCCGACGGCTCGTCGAGCTCACCAGTTGGCGCGGTGACTGGGGCACGAACGTACACGATGGGGGCTCCGGCTTTGACCCGCTGCCGATGGGCGCCGGTACCTGGAAGCCCGCACTGACCGAGTACCGAGCATGGGCCGTCGCCCGGTGCGACGGCGAGAACGCCGGTTTCGCCGCGCACTGGGGCGACGACAGCCGCCCCCGCGAGGAGCGCGAAAGGGGCGGGAAATACCAGCCTCCGACCGAGGCAGAGAAGCAAACGCAGCGAGTCCTGCTACGCGAGTACGTAGCGGCGTTCGCGAAGGACCAGGTCCGGCGCGGGCACTGCACCGGGTTGGAACTGCCTGAGAGTCCGTGAGACCCGTTCTCGGAGAGTCCCGTGGCGGGAGGGTGCGGGGCGGCGCGCCCCCGCACCCTGATCCGAGGGTCCCACCCGCCCCACCGTAAGCCGCAGGTGAAGCAGCGACCCCGCCTGCGGCTTCGGTGTTTTCGGGTCCTGTACGCCCTCGGCCGGGGGCCGGCCCCGAGCCCTCACCCCGTCATGTCCTCCGGACTGACGACGCACAGGGCCCAGATGCTGACGGCGCACAAGGCGATCACGATGAAGGACCAGAAGGGGTAGTACGGCATCGAGAGGAAGCTCGTAATGATCATCACGCCGGCGATGATCACGC
This sequence comes from Streptomyces sp. NPDC000410, assembly GCF_040300305.1. Taxonomy (NCBI): domain Bacteria; kingdom Bacillati; phylum Actinomycetota; class Actinomycetes; order Kitasatosporales; family Streptomycetaceae; genus Streptomyces; species Streptomyces sp. NPDC000410. The sequence goes on along the minus strand of NZ_JBEPDM010000066.1, from coordinate 26,890 downwards.
CGCCGATCCGTGCCCACAGGGGCGCCTTGAAAAGGCACACCCCCACGGCGAGGGCCAGCAGGCCGAGGATCAGGTGGAACCAGCCCCACCCGGTCAGATCGAGCTTGAAGACGTAGTTCGGGGTCTCCACGAACACCTCGTCCTCGGTGATGCCCATGATGCCCCGGCAGACGTCGAGGAAGCCGACGATGATCAGCATGACCGCGGCGAACACCACGAGCCCGCTGGCGACGGTCCGGGTCGTCTCGGAGTGGCGCGGTGTTGTCGGTGACTGTGCCATGGCGGTTCCTCCGCTCTCCTGTGGGTCGGCCGGGAGGCAGAGGTCAGCTCAGGAGCTTCTGCTTGGCCCGCTCGAACTCCGCCTCGGAGATGTCTCCCTTGGCCTTGAGCTCGGAGAGTTTGGCGAGCTGGTCGACTCCGCCGCCGGCACCGGCGGCCGTCTCCCGGATGTAGCTCTCGAACGCGGACTGCTGCTCACGTGCCTGCTGGATCTCGCGCCTGCCCATGTCCCGGCCGCGGACGATCACATAGATCAGGGCACCGAGGAAGGGGATGATCAGTACGAGGATCAGCCACCCCGCCTTCGCCCAGCCGTTCATCTCGTGGTCGCGGAAGATGTCCACGATGATGCGGAACAGCAGCATGAACCACATCACCCAGAGGAAGATCCACATCACGGTCCAGAACGCCCCCAGTAGGGGATAGTCGTACGCGAGGACCTGGTAGCTCTCCATCGCTCTCCTCCTGCCATTCACGCGCCGTCCACGGGCGGGCGTACGGCGTCGGGTCGTTTCCAGCATCGGCCCGCCCCGTGGTGTCCGTGCTCACCCGCCGCGGGTGATTCCGGGTGGCGGCCGGACCGCCGTTCCGGTCCCATCGGGATCGCGCCGGATCGCGCTCGGATCGCACCCGGATCACTCCGGGAGCTGGCGCATCTCGACGACACGGATGCCCAGGTCCTGGAACCGGGCCAGCAGTCCGTACAGATGCGCCTCATCCGTGACCGGGCCGAAGAGCAGTGTCTGCGGCGGGGCAGGCACCTTCTCCAGTTCGGGGAAGGCTTCGGTTACGGCCTTGGAGAGGCCGCCGGTGACGCGGAACTCGTATCGCATGTGCGCACTCCCCTGGGGCACGGCCGGCCTTCTCGGGCCTTTTCGCGATCGCCTGCCATGCTGTCGCGCGCGGGACGGGGCGGCATCACCCGGAGAGGGTGACATCGGCGCAGCGGGTGGTCTCAGAGCACACCGAGCTCCCGGGCCCGGCGGACGGCCTCGCTGCGACGGGAGACCGCGAGCTTGCGGTAGATGCTGCTCAGATGCGTCTTGACCGTATTGGCGGACACATGCAGCTCCGAGGCGATCTCCTCCGTCGACATCATCTCCGCCACGCACCGGAGCACCTCCACCTCCCGGTGCGTGAGCTGCTCGCCGGGGGCCGGGCGGGGAGGGGCGTCGGCGGCCTCGGTCCGGTGGCCGAGCAGGCGGCGTATCCGGGGACCGGACTCGGTGAAGGGGCGGCGCATTCCTTCGGGGTGGGCCGTGCTCAAGGCCTGGCCGAGCAGGCGGTCCGCCGTGGCGGTGTCCCCGGCCAGGGCGGCGATCCCGGCCCGGAGCAGCCGGATCCGGACCTGGGCGGCGACACCGCCACGGTCCTCCCCGCCGCCCTGACGGGCGAGCGGCGCCAGGAGCCGCGCGGCCCGATCCGCGTCTCCCCCGGCCAGATGGGCCTCCGCGAGCGCCAGGGTGTGGGCCGGGCCGCCGGGCGGGGCCGCTTCGAGTACGCCGATCGCGGCCCTGGGCGCGCCACGCGCCACATGCACGGCGGCGCGGGCGATGGCGACGCGCTCGGCCGGCCACGCGGCGGCGGCCGCGCCGTCCGGCGGCGGCCCGCCGTTGAGGGCCGCCAGGGCGGCCTGCCAGCTGCCGGACGCCAGGCAGAGCCGGGAGCGGATGACCGCGCTCTCGGTGGCACAGACCGGGTCGTGCTCGGCGTCGGCGGACTCCGCGGCGGTGCGGAGGTGGTGCCCCGCCGCGTCGGGTTCGCCCCGTTCCGAGGCGACGGCGGCCAGCGCGAGGGAGCTGTAGGCGCTGCGTCGGCCGCGCGGGATGCCTCCGTCCTCCGCGACGGCGAGCGCCTGCAGGGCGTGCCGCTCGGCCTGTCTCAGGGCGCCCAGCAGGCTCTCGGTGAAGGCGAGTTCGCTCAGACAGCGATGCCGCAGGTCCGCGGTGGTGTCGGCCGCGCAGCTCCGTACCGCGTGCGTCAGGGCGCCGAGGGCCTCGCCGAGGCGCCCGGACCGCAGCAGCGTCCGCCCCAGCCCGTAGCGCCAGAGGGCTTCGATCTCGGTGTGCTCCGTGAGCAGGTCCGGCGGCGCCTGCTCCAGCAGCTCGCTGATCTCGTGTGCCGCCGCGTCCGGGTCGGGGCCGGCGAACAGCCGCAGGAGCGACCGTGCGAGCCGCACCGCCGCGGGCGGCTCTGCCTGTGCTCCCGCTCGTGCCGCCGCCGCCAGCTGGTCCTCGGCGCGGCCGAGGTGCGTCCGGCAGGCCTCCGTGTCGTGCCGGGCCAGGGCGAGCGCCGCCGCGACGAGTGCGGGGGCCGTACCGGGCTGGTCGGCGGGCATGTCTATGAACAAACGTTCAAACCGCTGGGTGTCCGGGCCGGTCAGCAGGCGGCCGATGGCGAAGTGGTCGACGACCAGCCCGGCGGCCTGGTGCCACGCCCCGGCCGCGGTCGCCTGCTCCGCGGCCTCCAGGAGCCTCCCGGACTTCTCGAACCAGTCCGCCGCCGCACGGCGCAGCTGCGGTTCCAGGCCGGGCAGGTCGTGGCGCAGATGGGCCCGGAGCACCTCGGCGAACAGGGGATGACACCGGTACCAGGCCGTGTCCCCGATCCGTTCGAGGAAGGCGTTGTCGCGGGTGAGCCGGGCCAGGATCCAGTCGGCGTCCTGGCGCCCGGTGAGGGCGTCCGCGAGCTGGGGGTGGATCCGCTCCAGGACGGCGGTGCGCAGGAGCAGATCCCGGGTGCCGTCGGGCTGGGCCTCCAGGACCTCGTAGAACAGGTACTCGGCGACGGCACTCTCGGAGGCGGCCAGCGACCGGGCGAACCCGTCCGGGTCACCGGCCTGACCCACGGCCAGGGCGCACAGCCTCAGCCCGGCGGCCCAGCCCTCGGTCCGCAGACTGAGGGCGCCGACACTGTCGTCGCGCAGCGCCAGGCCGTGGCCCTTCAGCAGCGTCGCGGCCTCCTGCCGGGTGAACGCCAGGTCGCTGCCGCGGATCTCGCGCACCCTGTCCTCGGCGCGGTACCGGTGCAGTGGCAGGAGCGGGTCGACGCGGCTGGTCAGCACCAGCCGCAGTCGCCGTTCCGTGTGGCCGAGCACGAAGTCCAGGCCGGACGCCACCTCGCGGTCCGGCAGCCGGTCGAGCCCGTCGAGCACCAGGACCACCGGGTGCTCAAGACCGCTCAGCGCCGCCGCGAGCCTGATCAGAAGCGAGGGGTCGACGGTGTCCGGCTGTGTCGGCACCGCGACCTCGTCGGGCAGCGGCACCCGTCGGCGGAATGCCTCGATGACGTAGGTCCAGAACGTTCCGGGGGCCCTGTCGGGGCCCTCGACGGTCAGCCACACGACCGGTCCGGGCGGTGTCGCGAGCGTGGCCCAGGAGGCGGCGAGTGTGGTCTTGCCGGCGCCCGCGGGCCCCGTGATCAGGGTGAGCGGACCGGCTGTGCCAGTGCTCAGCATGTCCTGGAGGCGTTCTCGGGGCACGAAGATGCCGGGCAGCGCGGGCACGGTGAACTTCGCGACCAGCAAGGGGTCGCCGTCCGGTCCCCTCCGGGATCCCGGGTCGCCGTCCGGTCCCCTCCGGGATCCCGGGTCGCCGTCCGGTCCCCTCCGGGATCCCGGGTCGGCGGACGATCCCGCCGCGCCGACCGGGGCGCGGCCGACCGGCGGGCGGCGCCCCATCAGCGCGTCGCTCCTTCGCCGCGCACCTTGGGCATCCTGCCCACGGGCAGGTGCCGGGTGAGCGGGAAACTGGCCAGCGTGATGCCGGCCGTCGCCAGGATGGCCGCCTTCAGGCTGCCGAGTTGCGCTTCGGCGTAGGAGCCGACCAGGGCGTCCGTCTCGGCCGGTGGCAACGAGGCACTCTCGGCCGCGGTCCGTACCTGGTCGGTACTGACGAAGCTGACCCCGGCCTCCAGGGCGATGCCGGTCTGCTCCCGTGCCGCGTCCGAGATCGTCGGATGGTCCTCGATCTGCGTCGTGAACGCATGGACCAGGGCGCCGATGAGGAGGGAGCCGATGAGCGCGGTGCCGACGGAGGAGCCCAGGTTCTGCGCGGTGTACTGGAGGCCGCCGGCTTCGCTGCGTTCCGACTCCCCGACGCTGGACTGGACGACGTTGCCGAGCTGCGAGGCGAGCAGGCCCATTCCGAGACCCAGCACGGCCATCGCCAGCGCGAAGGAGAGATCGTCGATACGGGGACCGATGGTGGCGAGCAGCCACACGATCGCGACGAACAGCACCGCGATGCCGATCCGGACCACCGCGCGCGGGCCGGCGATCCTCGCGAGGACCGAGCCGCTCATGGAGGAGATCAGCATGGTGACCGAGACCGGGAGCAGCCGCAGCCCGGTCTCGAACGCGTTGAATCCCTGCACGACCTGGAGATAGAGGGGGATGACGAAGAACAGCCCCAGCAGGATGAGGTTCTGACTGAGCAGCATGCCCAGGCCGGAACGCAGGGGCGGATTGGCCAGCAGCGCGAACCGGACCAGGGGCTGGTCGCCGCGTGTCTCCACGTGCCGTTCCCACGCCCGGAACAGCCCGAGCAGGACCGCGCCCGCCGCGATGACGAAGACGGTGAGCGAGAAGCCGAAGATGGTGACGGGGGAGTTGCGGGGTTTCAGCCAGCCCCAGGAACTGCTCTGCAGGACGCCCAGGACGACGCAGGCCAGGCCGGCGGCGGACAGTACCACACCGAAGGTGTCGAGCCGGGGCCGGGGGACCGCCCGGGGGTCGTCCTCGATCCACCGGATGCAGCAGAGGATGGCCGCCACCAGGACGACCTCCGCGGCGAACACCAGACGCCAGGTCAGGTACGTCGTCACCCAGCCGCCGACCAGCGGTCCGACCGCGATGCCCGCGCCGGCCAGTCCTCCGATGACCCCGTACGCGACGGCCCGGTCCCGGCCCCGGTAGGAACCGGCCACGAGGGCCGCGAGGGCGGGGAGGACCAGGGCGGCACCGAGCCCCTCGATCACCGACCAGCCGAGCGCGAGCACCCACAGGGTCGGCGCCAGCGCGGTGAGCGCGGATCCCGTGGCGTACACGACCAGTCCGATGCCGAAGACGCGGCGGCGTCCGAACATGTCACCCAGCTTCCCGCCCGTGATCATGAAAGCGGCCATGATCAGGGTGTAGAGGGTGATGACGGCCTGGATCGCGGTGACCTCGGTGTCGAAGTCCTCGACCAACTGGCTGATCGAGACGTTCATCACCGACGTGTCCAGCACCATGAGGAACTGGGCCGTGCCGAGGACGATCAGGGCCCGCCAGCGCCTCACCGCGCGACCTCTCCGGGTCTCACGGCGCGACCTCTCCCACGACCTCTCCAGGGGAGACCCTCCGGACGCCGAGGGGTTGATTCCTGCTCACGTCTCCTGCCTCCGTCCGGAACGCGGCGGGCTGCGCCCCATGCTCACCGTGCGCCCGCCCGCCAAGTGCCGCAACCGGTGTCCCGGGCGTCGCGGACCGTACGCGGAGCCGGACGGCGTCCTGGCGGAGTCAGGGGAGTGAAAGCTCGCGATTCCGGTTAGCGGCGTGGAGCGAAGTGGGACGAATGGGGATGTTCCATGGCTTGGCGTGGCCGTAGCTGTTCCCTCGGTTACGGATCACGGCCATGCCGACTCTGACGGAAGTGAGGATGAAGTGCGCAAGCTTCGTAAGGCCGCGCTCGTGGCGGCCATGGTCGGGAGCGTCAGCATGTTCGGGGCCGGCGTTGCCTCCGCTGCCGGGGACGGTGGCGACACCGAGGTCATCTACTGTGAGGCCAAGGTCAACAATGTGTCGGTCGGTCTGGTCAACATTCCGAACCTGAGCCTGGGGCTGCTCTTCGGCGACGCCAACCCGGCGACCACGAACGCCGTCCAGCAGACCTGCGGTGAAGACAACCTCTCGGGACAGGCCGCCGGCGCCAACTCCGGCTCGGGCAGCGTCCTGGACGGCCTCCTGGGTGGTGGGTCCTGAGCGCAGGGACCGGCTTGATGCCGCAACCGGTGTCCCGGGCGTCGCGGACCGTATGCGTGGCCGGACGGCATCCTGGCGGAGTCAGGGGAGTGAAAGCTCGCGATTCCGGTTAGCGGCGTGGAGCGAAGTGGGACGAATGGGGATGTTCCATGGCTTGGCGTGGCCGTAGCTGTTCCCTCGGTTACGGATCACGGCCATGCCGACTCTGACGGAAGTGAGGATGAAGTGCGCAAGCTTCGTAAGGCCGCGCTCGTGGCGGCCATGGTCGGGAGCGTCAGCATGTTCGGGGCCGGCGTTGCCTCCGCTGCCGGGGACGGCGGCGACACCGAGGTCATCTACTGTGAGGCCAAGGTCAACAATGTGTCGGTCGGTCTGCTCAACATTCCGAACCTGAGCCTGGGGCTCGCCGGCGAAGCCAACCCGGCGACCACGAACGCCGTCCAGCAGACCTGCGGCGAACACAACCTCTCGGGACAGGCCGCCGGCGCCAACTCCGGCTCGGGCGGCCTCCTGAACGGCCTCCTGGGCGGCGGGTTCTAAGCGCTGCGATCGGCTTGACACCGCAACCGCACTCGCGGAATCGCCGCGAGTGCGGTTGCGGTATGCGTGCGGGAGGGCCTGACTCCACAAGGTCCGGGCGGGCCTGGCTCCACGACGTGCGCGATCCGGGGCGCCGCGCCTCACTCGACGACCGTGAGGACGATCTTTCCGGTCGTACGCCCCGACTCGCCGAGCTCGTGCGCCCGGCCGGCCTCCTTCAGCGGCAGCACCGCGGCGATCTCCGCACGCAGCAGGCCCGCCTCGACCAGGGCCGTGATCTCCTTCAGGCCCCCGTGGTCGGGCTCGACGATCGTGAAACCGGCCCGGCGGCCGAGCGCGGCGGCCTCGTCCGCGAGGTGGGCCTCGGCGGGGGAGGCGAGGGAGACGACCATGCCGCCCTCGCGCAGGGTCCTGAGCGAGCGCGGACCGTACGCGCCGCCGATGGTGTCGATCACGATGTCGATGTCGCGGGCCGCCGATACGAAGTCGGTCTCGGAGTAGTCGACGACCTCGTCGGCGCCGAGGCCGCGGACGAAGTCGTGCTTGGCCGCGCGGGCGGTGCCGATGACGTACGCGCCACGGGCCTTGGCGATCTGGACGGCGAGATGGCCGACGCCGCCCGCCGCCGCGTGGACGAGAACGCGGTGGCCCGGCCGTACCCCGGCGGTGTCGACGAGCGACTGCCAGGCGGTGAGCCCGGCCAGCGGGAGGGCGGCGGCCTCGACGTGGGAGATGCCGGCGGGCTTGCGGGCGAGGTGGCGGGCCGGGGAGGTGACGTACTCGGCGTACGTGCCCGCCGCGGCGGGCAGCCGCGGCATGCCGTACACCTCGTCGCCCGGCCGGTACATCGTGACGCCGAGCCCGACGGCCTCGACCACGCCGGACACGTCCCAGCCGAGCGGCACCGGGGTGTCGTGGAGCAGGCCGCCGGTCGAACGGTGCCACCAGTCGGTCGGGTTGACGCCGGCCGCGTGGACCTTGACGAGCACCTCCGAGGGGCCCGGCTCGGGGCGGTCCACCTCGGAGAGCTTGAGTACCTCGGGGCCGCCGAGCGTGTCCTGGGTGATGGCGAGCATGGTGCCGGTTCCTTCCGTCCGTGGCGCGGTGAGTCCTGCGGTGGTGCGGTGAGTCCGTGGTGCGGTGAGATCAACTTTCGCCGGTCGGAAAGCATCGTTCGAGTGGCTGGATGGCCAGGGTGTGAAAGGATCTGGCCATGATCAGCCATCGGCATCGTGTCGTCGTCCTCGCGCTCGAGGGCGTCTATCCCTTCGAGCTGAGCATCCCCTCCCGTATCTTCGGCACCGCCCAAGGGCCGGACGGCGAACCGCTGTACGAGGTGATCACCTGCAGCACCGACGGCGCCCCCGTCCGGACCAGCTCCGACTTCACCATCGGCGTCGAGCACGGCATCGAGGCGTTCGAGACCGCGGACACGCTGGTCATCCCGCCGTTCACCTGCGGCACGGACGAGGACGGGGAACGGGAGTGGCTCCCGGGGCCGCTCGGGGACGCGCTGCGGCGCCTGCGGCCCGGCACCCGCATCGTCTCCATCTGCACCGCCTCGTACGTCCTCGCCACCGCCGGTCTCCTCGACGGCCGCCGCGCCACCACGCACTGGAACGAGGCCGGGAACTTCCAGCGCCGATTCCCCCGGGTCGCGGTCGACCCCGACGTGCTGTTCGTCGACGACGGGGACGTGCTCACGGCGGCCGGGGTCGCCGCCGGTGTCGACCTGTGCCTGCACCTGCTGCGCCGCGACCACGGCAGCGAGGTCACCAACCGGGTGGCCAGGCTCTGCGTCGTACCGCCGTGGCGCGACGGCGGCCAGGCCCAGTTCATCGAACGCCCGGTGCCGGAGCCAACGGTGGCGACGACGACCCCGACCCGGGCGTGGGCGCTCGGTGAACTGCACCGGCCGTTGTCACTGGCCGAGTTGGCGGGGCACGCGCGGATGAGCGTACGGACGTTCTCGCGGCGCTTCCGCGACGAGGTGGGGATGACGCCCGGTCAGTGGCTCACCCAGCAGCGCGTGGAGAGCGCCCGCAGGCTCCTGGAGACCACGGACCTGCCGGTGGACCGGGTGGCGCGGGAGGCGGGGTTCGGTACGGCGGCGTCGCTGCGGCAGCATCTGGTGACGGCGGTCGGGGTGGCGCCCATCGCGTACCGCAACACCTTCCGCACCGAGCGGGCGCGGCAGGGGACCGGTGCGCCGACGTGAGGGCAGGACGTCCCGGCCGCGCCGGTGGGGTCCGGGCCGCCGTCGTCATCCCTCGCCCGGATCGAGCACGGCCCATTCCCTGTCGAGCCGGCTGCGCCACGCCGAACGGCGACGCGTCGTCGGATGCGCGATGACGATGTCGCCCAGAATCGCCGCACCGTTCACCCGCACCCGCGCCGCCGTCGCCGGCGAAGTGCTCCGAGGGCGCGTCAGATCGCGTACGTCGCCCAGGACACCGGAGCACCGCACCTCCACCTCCACTCCCTCGGGCACGAGCAGCGTCACATCGCCGAGCACCGCCCACGCGTTGACCGTGAGCTCGCCCGAGGCGGGGACCTGACTCGTCGACAGGTTCAGCGTCAGATCACCGATCAGGGCATGGGCGGTGCGGGTCGGGGAGGCCGGTGCGGGAGACGCGGCGGCGGGCGGGAGGTCCTCGGCGACCGTGGCCAGCTCGGAGCGGGTGCGGGCGAGGTAGGCGACCTCGCAGCGCTCGGCCAGCTCCTCCAGGGTCAGCCTGCCCTCCGCCGTCGCCGTCCGCAGGCGCTCGACGGTGGCCTCGCGCTCGGCGTCCGACGCGCGTACGGGGTCGGGGTGCATCGTCGTCGCCTCCGTGCCTGTGGGGTCGCATACCGGTGGATCCATACGAGCACGATGGGCCCGGGGCGGGCATCGGCACAGAGAACCACAGCGCACCACAGGGGACTACATCGAAGGATGCAGTCCCCTGTGGGCAACGGTTCAGTGGGCGGCCGGTGTGGCCGGTACCGGTTCCGCGCCTTCCGCGCGCTGAGCCCCTCCCGCGGACTCGGCGCCTTCTGCGGGCTCGGTGCCTTCCGCGGGGCCCTCGGACGGCGCCCCCACCGGCGGGATGCGCCGCAGCAGCGTCGCCACCAGCACCGCCGTCACCAGCGCGACCACCGCACTGGCCGCCGACGCCACCTGGAGCCCGGTCGTGAAGGCGTCCCTCGCCGTCTCCAGCAACGCCGCCCCGTCCGGGAGCCGTTCGGCCGCGGCGGCCGCCGCGCCGAGGGTGTCGCGGGCCTCGGCGGGGGCATCGGCGGGAATCCCGGACCGGTAGACCGCGACCGCGAGGCTGCCGGTGACCGCGATGCCGAGGGCCAGACCGAGGTCGTACGCCGTCTGGCCGGTCGCCGCCGCCGCGCCCGCCTTCTGCGGGGGTGCCGAGCCGACCGCCAGGGCCGTACCGAGCACGCTGATCGGAGCCGCACCGAACATGATCACGGTCAGGGCGACGGAGGCGGTCACGACGCCCTCCGAGAGGGCGATGGCCGCGTAACCGGTGACCGAGACCAGGATCCCGCCGATCAGGACGGACGCGGGACGGATCCGGCGGGCGAGCACCGGGGTGAGCTGGGAGCCCACGACCAGCCCCGCCGCTCCCGGCAGCAGCCACAGCCCGGCCTCCAGCGGCGACTGGCCGGCCACCGCCTGGAGGTACTGCGGGACCAGGTACTCCACCCCGTTGAGCGCGGTCATCCCGAGCAGCAGGGTCAGCAGCGCCCCGGTGAAGGCACGGTCCCGGAAGAGCCGCAGGTCCAGCAGCGGGGTCGCCAGCCGGTTCTGGCGGCGTACGAAGGCGGCGGTGAAGACCGCCCCCGCCGCGAACGCCACACCCGGCTCCCAGCCGGGAGCGCCCGAGGCCAGGGCCTTGACCGCGTACACCAACGGCAGGACCGCCAGCAGGAACAGCACGACGCTCGCCAGGTCCAGGCGGCCGGGCTCCGGGTCGCGGTACTCGGGAAGCAGCACGGGCGCCGTCAGCAGCGCGAGCAGCATCACCGGCACGCCGATCAGGAAGACCGAGCCCCACCACCAGTGCGCCAGCAGCACTCCGCCGATGACCGGGCCGACGGCCAGGCCCACGGACAGCGCGGTCACCCACATCGCGATCGCCGTGGCCCGGCGGCGCGGGTCGGTGAACATATGGCTGATCAGGGAGAGCGTGGAGGGCAGTACGGCCGCGCCGGCGATACCGAGCAGCGCGCGGGCCGTGATCAGCACGGCCGGGTTCGGGGCGTACGCGGCGAGCAGCGAGGCCACGACGAACCCGGCCGAGCCCGCCATCAGCAGCTTGCGGCGGCCGATGCGGTCGCCGAGCGTGCCCATGATGACGAGGGTGCCGGCGGTGAGGAAGCCGTAGATGTCGGTGGTCCACAGCAGTTCGGCGCCGGTGGGGTGGAGATCGGCGGCGAGATAGGGGGTGGCCAGCCACAGCACACCCAGGTCGGCGGTCATCAGCGTCACGGGCAGCAGCAGGACCGCGAGACCGAGCCATTGCCGGGCCTCTCCCGATCGCTGCGAGGTGGTGGAGACGCTCATCGGTCCCCTCCTTCCGTCAGTGCGGCGCCGGCCTCCGCCAGCACCTTGTGGACATGCTCCGGGCGCAGGGTGTGCGGGATGCCGGACAGCTCGGTGCCGTGCAGCAGCCGCACCCGCGCGTCCGTGATCCCGCAGAACTCCGAGACCCCGACGCGCAGTTGGACGTCGATGGCCGTGCCGAGCCCGGCCTGCTCGTACGAGGACGGCGAGCCGCCCGCCAGTCCGAGCCAGAGCATCCGCTTCCCGGCGAGGCGGGGCTTGCTGCGGCCGTACGCGAAGCCGTAGTTCCACACCCGGTCGATCCAGCCCTTGAGGATGGCGGGCGGGGCGAACCACCACACCGGGAAGACGACGACGATCTCGTCGGCGGCCGCGATCCGGTCCATGTGGGCGTGGACCTCGGGGGAGTAGCGCTTCTCCCGGTCCTCCCAGTCCGGCTCGTCGGCCGGGGTCAGCCGGGGGTCGAAGTCCTCGGCGTAGAGGTCGAGTACGTCGACCGTCCCGCCGGCGTCCTTGATGCGGGCGTGCAGATGGGTGGCCACCTGGGCGGCGAGCGAGTCGGGGCGGGGGTGGGCCACGACCAGGAGGGTGTGCCGTGTCGTCATGGTGTCTGCTCCTCAGATGCCTGGTCCTCAGATGCCTGGTCCTCAGATCCCGAGGCCGGAGCCGCCGCTGACGTCGATGTTCTGGCCGGTCACCCAGCGCCCGTCGGCGGACGCGAGGAACCCCACCACGTCGGCCACGTCGGCCGGCTGTCCGACCCGGTTGAAGACGGAGAAACCCGCGGCGTGCGCCTTGGCGGCCGGGTCGGCCATCCACGGGTGGATGTCGGTCTCGATCGTGCCGGGGGAGACCGCGTTGACCGTGATGCCACGGGAGCCGAGGGTCTGCGCGAGGGTGAGGGTCAGGACCTCGACCGCGCCCTTCGACGCGGCGTACGACGTCATCCCGGGGAAGGCGACCTTGGTGACGCCGGAGGAGACGTTGATGATGCGGCCTCCGTCCCGCAGCCGGTCCAGGCCCTGCTTGATGATGAAGAACGGCGCCTTGGCGTTGACCGCGAAGACCTTGTCGTAGTCGGCCTCGGAGACCTCGTGGATCAGGCCGGGGCCGGCGATGCCCGCGTTGTTGACGAGGATGTCGACGCCGTCCGCGTGCTCGTCGAACGCCCGCCACAGGGTCTCCGCGTCGCCGGGCACGCCCAGTTCGGCGCGGATCGCGAAGGCGCTGCCGCCCCCCGCTTCGATCGCGGCGACCGTCTCCTTCGCGGCGGTCTCGTTGGAGGCGTAGTGGACGGCGACGCGGGCGCCGTCGGCGGCGAGCCGCTGGGCGATGGCCCGGCCGATGCCGCGGCTGGCGCCGGTGACGAGGGCGGTGCGGCCGGTGAGCTTGGCGTTCATGGTGTTTCTCCCGGTGTCGGGGGTGTTCTCTTCGGACGAGGAACACCATCCGGCGCGGCGGTTCGGATCCGGTTCGGATCTGGTTCGGGAGGGGTTCGGGAGAGGTCAGGGGCACGGGCTAACGTGGCGACATGCGATTCGGGGTGCTGGGCGAGACGGCCGTATGGACCGACGACGGGCAGCCCGTACGGGTCCCCGAACTCAAGGTGCGCGCCCTGCTCGCCTCCCTCCTCGTCGACCCCGGACGGCCCGTCGCCGCTCACCGGCTGATCGACGACCTGTGGGGCGAGGAGCCGCCCGGCAACCCGGCCAAGGCCCTGCAGGCCAAGGTCTCCCAGCTGCGCCGCGTCCTGGAGGAGGCCGAACCGGGCGGGCGCGAGCTGGTCGTCTCCCGCGCGCCCGGCTACCAACTGGCGCCCGGCGAGGGCGCGCTGGACGCCGACCGGTTCGCACAGCTGGCGGCGCGAGCGAGGACCGCCGGGGATCCGCGCGTACGGGCCGGACTGCTGGCCGAGGCGCTGGAGCTGTGGCGGGGGCCCGCGTTCGCCGACTTCGCCGAGGAGACGTTCACCCGGGCCGCCGCGACACGACTGGAGGAGGACCGGCTCGTCGTCCTGGAGGAGCAGGCCGAGGCCCGGCTCGACAGCGGCGAACACGCCCGGCTGGTGGGGGAGCTGGCCGAACTGGTCGAACGCCATCCGCTGCGCGAGCGGCTGCGCGCCGTGCAGCTGCGTGCGCTGTACCGGTCCGGACGGCAGAGCGAGGCACTCGCCGGATACGAGGACCTGCGGACCAGGCTCGCCGACGAACTCGGCCTCGACCCGAGCCCCGAACTGGCCGAACTGCAACGGGCGATGCTTCAGCAGGCCCCGGAGCTCGCCGGTTCCCCCGCTTCTCCCGCACGCGCGCGGACGAACATCCCCGCCCCGTTCACCGGCCTGATCGGGCGCGAGGACGAGGTCGCCGACGTACGCGAACTCCTCGCCACCCGGCGCCTGATCACCCTCACCGGACCCGGCGGCGTCGGCAAGACCCGGCTCGCGGTCGCCGTCGCCGAGCAGCTGAAGGGCACCTTCCCGGACGGGGAATGGCTGGTCGAACTCGCAGGTGTGGGCGGCGACCCGGCCGAGGTCGTCGCGGCGGCGATGGAGCTGCGGGACGACGGCGTGTGGGGCGTACGGCCCGAAGGCGAGCGGGCGCCCGACGCGGCGGAGCGGCTCGCACAGGTGCTGCGCCCCAAGCGGCTGCTGCTCGTCCTCGACAACTGCGAGCACGTGATCGACGAGGCGGCGGCGCTCGCGGAGCGGCTGCTGCGGTCCGCGCCCGGTCTCGTGATCATGACGACCAGCCAGGAGCCGCTGGCGCTGGCCGGGGAGACCCTGTGGGCCGTCCCGCCGCTCGCTCCCGGCGATGCCGCCGGGCTGTTCGCCGCGCGGGCCTCGGCGGCCGCGCCCGGCTTCGTGGTCGACGCGTCCAACTCCGCCGCGGTGGAGGCCATCTGCCGTCGGCTGGACGGCATACCGCTCGCTCTGGAGCTGGCCGCGACCCGGGTGCGGGCGCTCGGCGTGCACCGGCTGCTGGAGCGGCTGGACGACCGGTTCCGGCTGCTCAGCGCGGGGCAGCGGGGCGCGCCGGCCCGCCAGCAGACCCTGCGGGCGATGATCGACTGGAGCTGGGAGCTGCTGGGCGAGCCCGAACGGGCGGTGCTGCGGCGGCTCGCCGTGCACGCCGAAGGGTGCACGCTGGAGGCGGCGGAGGAGGTGTGCGCGGGGGACGGGGTCGACGCCGGGGACGTACTGGACCTGCTGGTACGGCTGGTGGACCGGTCGCTGGTGGTCGCCGCCGACGGACCGCGCTACCGGCTGCTGGAATCCGTGTCCGCGTACTGCGTCGAACGGATGCGGGAGGCAGGCGAGCTGGAGCCCGTACGCCGACGGCACCTCGCGTACTACACCGACCTGGCTGTCGCGGCGGCGCCCGAACTGCGCGGACGGGCACAGGGCACGTGGCTGGCGCGGCTGGACGCCGAGAGCGCGAATCTGCGCGGGGCGCTGGAAGGGGCGGTCGAGCGTGGCGCGCCCGGCGACGTGCGGGACGCGCAGGGTGGGGCGGTCCACGGTCAGGCGGGGCACGGCGGGGCGGACTACGGCGAGGCGGGGCACGGCGGGGCGGAGTACGCGCTCCGGCTCGTCGACGCGCTCGCCTGGTACTGGATCCTGCGCGGCCGGCTCGGCGAGGGGCTGCGCTCGGTGACGGCGGCACTGGCACTGCCCGGTGGTGACCCCGCGCTGCGGGCCCGGGCCGGTGTCTGGCGGGCGGGCCTCGCCGTGCTGACCGGCGACGGCACGGACCGGGTGGCCCGCTTCGAGGAGGCGCTCGCCCGGTGCGAGAAGGAGGGCGATCCGGCGCTGGTGGCGTGGGCGCGGTGGTTCCTGTCGCACGCGCTGTGCGGGACCGGGGACTTCCTGGCGGGCGAGGAGCTCACCGAGGCGTCGCTGGACGGCTTCCGGGAACTCGGCGAACGGTGGGGCGAGGCCGCCGCGCTCGCCGACCGGTCGGTGCAGCGGCTGCTGCGCGGCGACCTGGCGGGGGCGGAGGGGGACGCGGGGCGGAGCGTCGAACTGTTCGGGGACGTCGGCGACGCGTGCGGGCGGCTGTGGTCGGTATACCCGCTGGCGGCGGTCGCCGAGATCCATGGCGACTACGGGCGGGCGGCCCGGCGGTGGCAGGGCGGACTGGACACCGCGGAAGCCTTCGGCCTGCACACCCAGGCGGCGGACCTGCTGTCCGGGCTCGGGCGTACCGCGCTGCTGACCGGGGACCTCGCCGGGGCGCGCGAGCACCACGAACGCTCCCGCCGCCTCGCCGCTGAACTCGGCTTCCGCGCGGGCGAGATCAACGCGGAGGTCGGGCTCGGGCTCGGTGCGCGCCGCGAGGGGCTCCTGGACGAGGCCGAGGCGCACATGCGCACGGTGCTGGACTGGCACCGGCAGGTCGGGCTCGACGGCGCGAACGCGCTGATGCTGGCGGAGCTGGGCTTCGTGGCGGAGCTGCGGGGCGACGCGGAGGCGGCGCTCGCCCTCCACGAGGAGGGCTACGCCACCGCGCTCACGACGGGCGACCCGCGCGCCGTCGCCCTCGCCCTGGAGGGCCTGGCCGCCGCGCACGCCCTGGCCGGCCGCCCCTCCGTAACGGCTCTCCTCCTGGGCGCGGCCACGGCCGCCCGAGCCGCCTCGGGCGCCCCGCTGCCCCCGGCGGAACGCGCCGACGTGGACCGGGCCGGGGCGGCGGCGACGGCGGCGCTCGGGGAGCCGGCCTTCACGAAGGCCTTCGCCCGGGGCGAGCGGCTGGGCCCGGAGGCGGCGCACGCGGCGTCGGTGGCGGGGTAGGGGGGCGGGGCGCCTGCGGCGGGCCTTTTCCCCGCCCGCCCCTTTCCGCAACTGGGGCTCCGCCCCAGCCCCCCTTGCGGAGGCTCCGCCCCCCGTACCCCCGCGCCTCAAACGCCGGCGGGGCTGAAAGACGGGGGCTTAGCTAGGCACCCCACCTCCACCCGCCCCCGGCGTAAGGGGCTCATTAGCCTGCACTCATATACTGCACCGTATGGTGCCGACACCCCCAAGACCCGCCCCCCACCCCCGGCCCGCGCGGCCCGAGCGCAAGGGCGACGTCGTATGACCGCGCCCGAGACCGGCAGCACCGGCACCACCGCCCCCACCCCTACCCCCCGCCGTCGGATACTCGCCGACCTCACCCCCCTCCGGACCTCCCCCGACTACCGGCGCCTGTGGTTCGGCAACACCGTCTCCTGGGTCGGGCAGGGCATGACCGCCCTCGCCATCTCCCTCCAGGTCTACGACATCACCCGCTCCACCTTCTCCGTCGGGCTCGTCGGCCTCTTCTCCCTCGTACCCCTCATCGTCTTCGGGCTGTACGGCGGCGCCGTCGCCGACACCGTCGACCGGCGCAAGCTCGGGCTGTTCAGTGCCACCGGCTCCGCCGTGCTGTCGGCCGCCCTCGCCGCCGCCGCGTTCGCCGGGTTCCACCGGGTGTGGTTCCTGTACGCCGTCGTCGCCCTGCAAGCCGTGTGCGCCGCGCTCAACTCCCCGGCGCGCAGCGCGATGATCCCGCGTCTGCTGCCGTCGGAGCAGCTGCCCGCCGCCAATGCCCTCAACTCCATGACGATGACGTCCGGCATGCTCCTCGGCCCCATGCTCGGCGGGCTGATCGTCGGGGCCGCCGGCTACCAGACGGCGTACCTCATCGACGCGATCGCCTTCTCCGCCGCGCTCTACGCGATGTGGCGGCTGCCGTCCATGCTCCCCGACGGCGCCCGTACCAAACGGGCCTCGGTCCTCGACGGGCTCCGCTTCCTCGCCACCCGCCCGAACCTGCGGATGACGTTCTTCTCCGACTTCAGCGCGATGATCCTGGCGCATCCCCGCGCGCTGTTCCCCGCCGTCGCCGTCCTCTGGTACGGCGGTGACGCCCGCACCACGGGCCTGCTCGTCGCCGCGCCCGCCGTCGGCGCGCTGCTCGGCGGGGTGTTCTCCGGATGGCTGGGGCGGATCCGCCGGCACGGCGCGGCGATCCTCATCGCCGTCGCCTGCTGGGGCGCGGCCGTCGCCGTCTTCGGACTGACCAGGAACCTCTGGCTCGGCCTGTTCTTCCTCGCGCTCGCGGGCTGCGCGGACACGGTCTCCATGGTGTTCCGCAGCACCATGCTCCAGGCGGCCGTGCCGGACGAGATGCGCGGGCGGCTGCAAGGCGTGTTCATCGTCGTCGTCGCGGGCGGACCGCGGCTCGGGGACTTCCTCGCCGGGTCGGTCGCCGACCTCACCTCACCCGCCGTCGCCGTCACCGGCGGCGGTCTGGCGTGCGTCCTGACGATCGGTCTGCTCGCCCTGCGCGGACGCGGCTTCGTACGCTACGACGCCCGCGAACCAACGCCCTGACCCATCGCCCGCCTCACAGCCCGGCCCGGCCCCCCGCCGAGCCGGGCTGTTTTCATCAACCGTTGATCCGCCCTTCACATATCTCCCCTCAGGCCATATGACTATTAGTCACTTACCTGTCGCCACCACTCCCTGGGGGTCCTCGTGTGCCGTCGCACCGTCGTCGCCGCCACCGCCGCCGCTCTGGCACTCACCGGAACGGTCATCTCCGCCCCGTCGGCGGTCGCCCGCACCGCGACAACGGACCGGTCGTGCTCGCCCTACGTCTCGGTCGCCGGATACACCGACGCGCTCGACAAGACCACGTTCGACGGGCGGAAGGTCGGCGGGCTGTCCGGCCTCGCCGTCCAGCGCGACGGTTCGGCCGTCGCCGTCTCCGACCGCTCCGCGCTCTTCCGCTTCGACCTCGGCCGGGGCAGCACACCGCGCCCCGTCACCACCGGGGCGGTGCCGCTCACCAGCCCCACCGGGGCGCCCCTCGACTCCGAGGGCATCGTCGCCGAGCCCGGCGGGACGTACCTCGTCACCGACGAGGTCGAGCCCTCCATCCGCCGCCACGGGCCGGACGGCGCGATCCTCGGCGCCCTGCCCGTGCCCGACGCGCTGAAGGTCGCCCCCGCCGGACGGGCCCGGCAGAACCAGACGTTCGAGAGCCTCACCGCACAGCCCGGCGGCCGTACGCTCGTCGCGGGCATGGAGGGTCCGATCGCGGGCGACGGCACCGACGCGGCCGGTCGTACGCTCCAGCGCATCCAGACCTGGCAGCGCGACCGTTCCGGCGACTACCGCATCGGCGCCCAGTACGGCTACGCCGTCGACCCCGGCCACGGACTGGTCGAGCTCGCCCCCGTGGGCGACGGCCGGCTGCTGGTCCTGGAGCGCGGCTTCACCGCCCAGTTCCGTATCACCGTACGGCTGTACGTCACCGACCCGCGCGGCGCCCGCGACATCAGCGGCGTCACGAACCTGACTGCCGACGACGGCATCCTCCGCAAGACGCTCGTCGCCGACCTCGAGAACTGCCCGACGCTCGGCGCGCCTTCGCACCTCCCGCAGAACCATCCCCTGATCGACAACATCGAGGGCATGGCCGTCCAGCGGTACGAAGGCGACGGCCGACTGCGGCTGCTGCTCGTCAGCGACGACAACGACTTCGCGCAGCAGATCACCAGGCTCTACTCGCTGCGCGTCACGATCCCGCGTACGAGCCCCAACTCCACCAGGTCCTGAGGCCGCAGCCGCAGCTGGTCCGCGGTCGCCGGCGCGTCCGAAGGGGCGCGCTTGAGGATCGCCGCGGCCAGCTCCGGCGCGATGACCGAGAAGTAGCTGTCGGGCGTGGCCCAGGTGTTCCCGGCAACGGCGAGCGCCAGGGCCCCGCCCGATCCGCCCTCCCCGATGACGAGGGTCGTCACCGGCACCCGCGCCTCCGCCATCGCCGCGAACACCCCGGCGATCGCCGCGCCCGCCCCGGCCCGCTCCGCCTCGGCGTCATTGGCGGCCCCGGGCGTGTCCACGAGCGTGAGCACGGGTATCCCCAGCCGGTCCGCGAGCCGGATCAGCCGGGCCGCCGTGCGGTATCCGGCGGGCCGGGTCGCGGTGCCGTCCTGCGCGGCGTACGCCACCGCCCGCCCGCCGCGCAGCCCGAACCCGCACAGCATCCCCGGATCGACGCCCCCGCAGCGGTCGCCGTGGACCGCCAGCCGCTCATCGAAGTACGCCTCCAGATACGCCCCCGCCCGAGGCCGTTCCCCGGCCCGCGCCCGCCCCACGGCCTCCCAGCCGCTCTCGGCGAGGTCCGCGCTCCCGAGCGTGTGCGGCGGCGGTACGGGCTCGCTGTCGCCCGGTCGCCCGCCCGTCAGCAACGTCAGCCACAAGGCCACCGTGTCCCGCAGGTCCTCGGACCGCACGACCGCGTCGACCTGGCCCCCGGCGAACTGCCCCTCGGCCGTGTACGCGAACGGATCGGCGCCGGCCGGCCGGACCCGGGACCCCGCGAACCCGATCTGCGCGCCCGGCAGCGCCAGCACCACATCCGCACCCGCGCCGAGCGTGGCCCAGCCACCGCCCGTGGTCGGGTCGCGGACCACCGCGACCTGGGCGAGCCCGGCGGCCCGGTTCAGCGCCGAGGCGCGGGCCACGCGCTGGAGCTGGGTGAGCGCGATCATGCCCTCCTGCATACGGCTGCCACCCGTGGCGATCAGCGACACCAGCGGGAGGCGCTCCTCGCGCGCGTACGCGTACGCCGCCTCCAGCCGGTCACCGGTGCCCCGCCCCAACGACCCGCCCATGAACCCGAACTCGAACGAGACGAGCACCGCGCGCCGCCCGCCGACCGTCGCCGTACCGCAGACGACCGACTCGTCCTCCCCGGTCCGCGCCACCGCCCGAGCCCGCGAGGCACCGTACCCGGCCCAGCCGATCGGCCCGTCCGCGTCCGCGGCCGCACCCTGCGGGAGTTCCCCGAAACCCTCCGCGACCAGCGCGATCGCCTCGCGCGCGGTCAGCCGCTCAGCCATCCCTCAGCCCTCCGCCGACAGGGCACGCTTCATGACCTTGCCCATGTCGTTGCGCGGCAGCGCCGCCAGATGGCGGACGACGCGCGGGCGCTTGTGCGGGGCGAGCTGCCCCGCCACATGCCGGGCCAACTCCTCCCCGGACGGCGGCCGGTCCGCGTCCACCGGCACCACCCACGCCACGATCCGCTCACCAAGATCCTCGTCCGGCTCCCCGGTCACCGCCGCCTCCCGCACGCCCGGGTGCTCCAGCAGCGCGTTCTCGATCTCGCCCGCGCCGATCTTGTAACCGCCGCTCTTGATCAGATCGGTGGCCTTGCGCCCGACGATCCGTACGTAACCGTCCGCGTCCCGGACCGCCATGTCACCCGTACGGAACCAGCCCTCGTCGAACGCCGCGGCGGTCGCGTCCGGCCGGTTCAGGTACTCCGTGAACAGATTCGGCCCCCGCACCTGGATCTCACCGACCGTCTCGCCGTCGTACGCCTCGATCGGCGTCCCGTCCTCCTCGACCAGCCGCAGCTCGACCCCCGGCAGCGGCACCCCCACGGACCCCGGTCGCGGCTCCCCGTCCACCCGCACACTCGCGGGGGTCTGGGGGTTTACCCTCAGAGAACACAGCATCAGCGTTTCCGTCATCCCGTACCGCTCGATGACGCGCCGCCCCGTCGCCGCGAGGATCCGCTCGTGGTCGTGGACCGGCAGCGCCGCCGAACCCGAGACCAGCAGCCGCGCCTCCGCCAGCCCCTTCGTCAGCCGCGGGTCGCCCGCCACGGCTTCGGCCAGCCGGTGGTACATCGTCGGCACCCCGAACAGCATCGTCCCGCCGTCCGCCAGCTCCCGCGCCACGCCCTCCACCTCGAACCTGCCGAGGTGCCGCACGCAGCCGCCCCGCCGCAGCGGTCCGAGAACGCCCAGGATCAGCCCGTGGACGTGGAACAACGGCAGTGCGTGCACGAGTACGTCGTCCCCGGTCCACGCCCAGGCGTCCTCCAGCGCGTCCAGCGTCGCCGCGATGGCCCGGCGGGGCAGAACGGCGCCCTTCGGGGGGCCGGTCGTCCCGGAGGTGTAGACGATCAGCGCGGGCGCCCCGGGCTCCGGCTCGGCGGGCAGGGCGCCCCCGGCACCCGACAGCGGAACGTCCACGCGCTCCAACCCGCCCAGCACCGCCGGGAGTTCGTCACCCGGCCCCGCCAGCACCAGCTCCGGGGCGCTGTCCCCGACGATGTGCGCCAGCTCCCGCTCACCCGTCCTCGGGTTGAGCGGCACCGCGGGCACGCCCGCGAGGAGCGCGGCGACCACCCCGACCGCTGTCTCCAGCGTGGGGGTCGCCCAGACCGCGACGCGCTCCGCCCCCGCGCCGGAGATCCGCCCGGCCAGGCTCCCGGCGGCGGCGCGCAGCTCGCCGTAGGTCAGGGCACGCTCACCGAAGCGGAGGGCCTGCCGGCCGGGGTCGGTGGCCAGGGCCGGGAAGAGAGCACTCACTGGTCGTCCTCCTCAGGTCACGCACGTGGGTACGGGAGATCACCATTGTCCCGCCGTGGAGGGGGACTGTCCGGTGCCACCTGAAGTCGGCGCCCGCCTGCGGCCCGGTGGGTGGTTTGTGCCCACCCGTTCCTCCCCCTAGGACTCCGTCGCTGGGGGAACCCCCAGCGGAACGTATGCCCACAAACCACTGGGGCGAGCCACCCCGGCCAGGCGCGGCGGGGGACGTGGCGGGGGCGTGTCCGGGACACTGGAGCGTGATGTGTGGCGCATGACTCAGGGCGCCTTTACGGGGGTCTGGGGGGTGTCTCCCAGAAGACACAGCATGCCGTCCCGGATACGAGCCCCGGAGCGGCCCCCCCAGCAACCGACCCGGACCGGGGCAACCCCGACCGCCCCGGTCCAGGGTCACAGAGGGGACCGCCAGGTCAGGGTCGTGCCGTGGGTGCCGTCGGGGAGCGGTGCGTCGTCCGCGACCGTCAGGTGGAGGGCCGGGCGGCCGTCCGGGAGGGTGGCCGTCACGTCCACCTCGACGTCGATCGCCGAGACACCCGCACGCCGGTGCGCCGCCGCCAGCGCGCCCCGGAGCGCCGACAGCAGCTGCCCGTCCAGCGGCTCATGGACCAGCGCGTCCACCGGCCCGGTGAAGTGCACCGACGGCTGGAAGCCGAGCAGCGCCGCCGCCCCGCCCGTCTCCCGCAGCACCCGGCCCCGGAACGACGTCGGCGCGTCCGCGGGCGGCTGCTGCAGGGCGAAGATCGCGGTACGGACCTCCTGGATCGTCGAGTCCAGCTCGTCCACCGCCCGCTCCAGCAGCCGCGCCTCGCCGGAAGGCTCCACGAGCGGCTTCGCGGAAGGCTTCGCGGACGGCTCCGCAGACGACTCCCCGGACGATTCCACCGCCCGCCGCCGCGTCGACTCCAGCATCATCTCCGTGGCGAAGAGCCGCTGCACGACCAGATCGTGCAGGTCGCGGGCGATCCGGTCACGGTCCTCGTACACCGCGAGCCGCTCCCGGTCGTGCTGTGCGTCGGCGAGCACCAGGGCCAGCGCGGCCTGCGAGGCGAACTGCGCGGCCAGCACCTGTTCCACCCCCGTGTAGGGGCGTGCGCCGCGCCGCCTCGGCAGGGCGAGCGTGCCGATGAGCCTCCCGCCGCTCTGGAGCGGCAGCATCATCGAGGGCCCGAAGCGGTGCCGTACCGGCGTGGTCATCCGCGGATCGGACGCCGAGTCCTCCACGAACACCGGCTCTCCGCCGAGGAGCTGGACCAGCACCGGCGACCCCGCCGGGATCGTGGCGCCGATCAGATCGCCGGGATCGTCGCGCGTGCTCGCGGCGACGATCTCCATCCCGCCGCCCTCGGTCGGCTGGAGCACGACCCCGGCCACGGCGTCCGCGAGGACCCGGGCCTGCTCGGCGACGGTCATCAGGGCGTCCGCCGCGGCCTCCCCGGTGAGCAGCGCGGTCGTCACGGCCGCGGCGCCCTCGATCCAGCGTTCCCGCTGGCGGGCCGTCTCGTACAGCCGCGCGTTCCCGATCGCGATCCCTGCCTGCGCGCCGAGCACCCGCAGCAGCGCCAGGTCGTCGTCGGTGAACGGACCGCCCCGCTTCTCGGCCAGATAGAGGTTGCCGAGCACCTCGTTGTGCACCCGGATGGGCACGCCGAGGAAGGAGTGCATCTCAGGATGCCCTTCCGGCACGCCGGAGGATCGCGGGTCGGCCGTCAGATCGTCCAGCCGCAGCGGCCGCGGATCCTGGATGAGCGCACCGATGATCCCGCGGCGCCCGTCCGGGAGCGGTCCGATGCGTTCCCGCTCGGTGTCGGTCAGCCCGGACGTGAAAAGTTCGGTGATCGTGCGCCGCTCGGCGTCGATGATGCCGAGGGCCCCGTACCGCGCCGCCGCCAGTTCGGTCGCCGAGTCCACGATGTGCTGGAGGGCGGTGCGCAGTTCGAGGTCGCTGCCGACGCTGACCACGGCCTCCAGCAGCCTCGGCAGCTTCGACCGCGCCGACCGCTCGGACGCCGCTCCCGAGGAGCCCGCCGCGGATCCCGCCGACGAGTCCCTCGACGGGGCGCCCACCGCATCGCCCGCCGCATCCTCCGGCGGCATCCTCAGGCGACGAGCGGATCGAGGATCATCGCCTGGATACGGCCCTCCAGCATCTCCCCGAGTCCGAGCACCGCACACACGTCGGGGCGCTCAGCGATGTGCACGGGCATCCCGGTCGCGTCGCGCAGCATCTGGTCCAGGCCGGGCAGCAGCGCGCTGCCGCCGACCATCATGATCCCGCGGTCCGCGAGGTCGGCGACCAGGTCGGGCGGGCACTCGCGGAGGATCTTCCCGATGCCGTCGAGGACGGCGGTGAGCGGCGTGTGGATGGCGTTGCGCACGGCGGCGGTGTCGACCTTCACCGAACGCGCCAGCCCGGTGGCCACGTCGCGGCCGTGGATCTCGGTGACGGCCGGACCGTCCAGCGTGAGGCCGTTGCCGCTGAGGGCGAGCTGGAGCGGGCGTACGGACTGACTCGGCAGCATCAGCTCGTGCTGGTGGCGCAGGTGCTGGATCACGGCGTGGTCGATGGCGTCGCCGCCGACGGCGATCCGCACGGCGGTGACGATCGAGCCGAGGGACAGGACGGCCACCTGGGTGGTCGCGGCCCCGCACACCATGATCATGGTCGCGGTCGGCTGCTCGACGGGCAGCCCGCAGCCGACGGCCGCCGCGATCAGTGTGTCGACGAGCTCGACCCGCCGCGCACCGAGCCCGACCAGCGTCTCGACGGTGGCGCGCTGGGCGAGCGGATCGGCGTCGTGCGGAGTGCAGGCGGCGGCGCGCAGCCGGGGCTTGCGGCGCAGCTGGCGACGGAGCTTCTCGCCGAGGAGGTGGCGCAGCATGCGCTGGGCCATCTCGATGTCGACGACGCTGCCGCCGGAGACGGGGCGCATGACCTGGATGTAGTCGGGGGTGCGGCCGGTCATTTTCTCGGCGAATTCACCCACGGCGATGAGCGCGCCGTTACGGGTATTGACGGCGGCCACACTAGGCTGGTCGACGACGAGCCCCAGGCCCTTGACGAAGACCCGGGTTCTCGCTGCGCCGAGGTCGACGGCGACATGGCAACGGCGCAGCTGCTCAAGACTGACGGTCATGGCAGTTCCTCCCGAGAGCGGTTCCTGTTCGCATCGTCCGTTCGCCGGGGGCGCGGCGCGCGCTGGGCTGAGCCGGTCGGGGGGTGCTCAGCTGACGTCACATCAGCATGCGCGGCTACGGGAAACGCCTTGCAGCAGGCCCCAGCAGAACTCCGCGACGCACTCCTGTCCGTCGGGAAGGGTGAACGCGAGCCGTTGGCGCGTCGGGGCCGAGCCCTCCATCGGGCGGGCCGGGGCGAAGGCGCGGGCGACCTCGTCGACCGTGCAGGACCAGGGGCGCAGATCGTCCTCCGTACGCAGCCGAGGACCCGCCGCGCCCGGCGCCCGGACCAGCCACTCGTTCCAGACCGCGCCGCCGGGGGCCGCCAGCACCTCGAAGCGCAGGTCGGGCCAGAGCGGTACGCGCCAGAGCAGCGCGTCGCATTCGAGGTCACCGATGCGGCGGCGGGACGACGGCTCGGGTTCGCCGAGGACGGACCGATAGCGCGAGAGGGCGCCACGGGCCCGGGGCGAGCGCACCATCGCCTGCCAGCGGCGGTTCGCCTCCCGCATTTCGCCGATCGACACGCCGAGTTCGCGACGGGCGTCCTCGACGAGTCCGGGCTGGTGATCGGCCATGCGGCGGAGCAGGACGAGCTGGAAGCCGAGGGGTCCGAAGCGGTGGTCGCCGTTCATGGGCCCATCGTGCCCGGCTTCGGCCCGGCCGGGTGCCTTCGGCCGTATCGTCGGATCTTCCCTTCCTCTCCCGCACGTCCGACGCCCCCGACCGCTGGACGGGCGCGGCCCGCGCCCGTCCAGCGGGGCCCCGGTCCGGGCACATCCGGGGGCGTACGAGCGGGTCCGCACCGGTCCGCACCGGTCCGGGCAGATCCGGGCGGACCTCGCGAGCCGCCCCGCCAGGCATCGGGTGTTTCCACACAGGATCCTCACAGTCCCGGCTACCTGCGTTGTCCCCTCGCTGCATACGCTGCGGGCGCCATGGATTACTGCTACCAGTGCCGTCGACACCTCAACGGGGCTCTCGCGTGCGCCGGGTGCGGTACCCCCGCGGAGGAGCTCCGGCACCACAACCCCGCCGCGCCGACGGACGACGTCGTCATCGAGCTCGGCGGTCCGTACGACGACGACCGTCCGGCCGCCGGCCACCGCCGCGCGGCCGCGCCCGGCCGGCGTGCCGCCCGCCGGGTGGCCGGCAGCCGCAGGGCGCGCCGCAAGCGCGGCCGCAAGGTGCTGATCGGCACGTTCGGGCTGGCGCTGGCGGCCGGGGCGCTGAGCCTGGCCGAGCTGGCGCAGGAGCTGCCGGGTGACGACGGTCCGTCGGTCGCGGTGCGCGAGGAGGAGTCCTTCGCGGTCGACGACGTACCCGAGCCGACCGGAAGCCCCGAGCCGCCGACCGGTCCGAGCGCGGTGAGCGAGCCGCCCACCGCCTCGTCCGGGGCGGCGAGGCCGTCGGGCAGCGCGGCGGGGCGTGGCAGCGGGCGGCCGACGAACGCGGGGTCGCCGGTCTCCTCGGCGTCCTCGTCGCAGGCCGCGCCGTCCACCTCCCGGCCGGCGGGGCCGGGCTCGAGCGGTGCGCCTTCTTCGTCGGCCCCGGGTGGCGGCGGCCCGTCCGGTCCCTCGTCCTCGTCCCCGGCACAGCCGCCCCAGCCTCCGCCGCCGCCTCCTCCGGAGCCGACGCCGACGGAGACGTGCACGTGGTTCTTGTGGTGGTGCACGTAGGGGACCGCTGTGCGGGGCTTCTCTCCCCGCCCCGCCCCTTCCCGAAAACTGAGGGCTGCGCCCCCAGCCCCCGTTTGCGGGGGCTCCGCCCCCGTACCCCCGCCGGGGCTCCGCCCCCGTACCCCCGCCGGGGCTCCGCCCCGTACCCCCGCCGGGGCTCTGCCCCGTACCCCCGCCGGGGCTCTGCCCCGTACCCCGCGCCTCAATCTCCCCCCACGCCCTAGCGGGCGTGGGGGGGGTGCCCCTATGGGTTTGGTCAACCCGTGGGGGCGGGTTGGGGGTCGTAGAAGGTGCCGTCGCGGAGCATGGCGAAGAGGACGTCGGCTC
>NZ_JBEPDM010000065.1:0-30035 GCF_040300305.1 Streptomyces sp. NPDC000410 | reverse complement strand
CGCAGGTGGTCGATCACCTGCTCGGCCTCGTCCGGGGACGGTCGATCTCCTGGGCAAAAAACACCGAGGCGGCTTTGAGGATCTCGTTCGCCCGCCTCAACTCAGCTACCTCTTTGCGGAGTTGCCTGAGCTCGTCCTGATCGGCGGTGGGCAGCCGGTCGTCGAGCTCGCCACGGTCGGCCTCGGCCTGCCGGACCCAGCCGCGCAGGGCTTCCTTGTGGATGCCCAGATCCTTCGCGACGTGGGCGATCGGGCGGCCGGTGGCGCGGACCTCACGGACCGCGCGCTCGCGGAGCTCGTCGGGGTATTTACGGGGTGCTGCCATGGTGCTGGTGGTTCTCCTTCGCCAGGACGGTAACCCTGGCATCAGGGACTCCACAAATCTCAGTACAGCTCAGCCGGTGTTGCCGTTGCCCAGCTGTCCGAAGTTGTTCTCTTCCCAGGTGTAGAGAGTGACACCGTCGAGGCATTCGGGAGTCTTGTCGGTTCCTGCCGCGGCCAGACTGGTGTCGAAGCCGGCGGCGATGATGGTGATACCGCTGAGACCGAGGACAGTCACAGGGACATTGCTGTCGGTGCCGGCGTTGCCGTTGCCCAACTGGCCGTCGTCGTTGTCTCCCCAGGCGCGTACGGTGCCGTCCTTGAGGACTGCCAGACTGTGGACCTCGCCGGTGGCGACCCTGGTGGCGGTGGTGATGCCGGTGACGGTCCCGGGGGCGGGATGGTGGGTGGTGGTGCCGTCGCCCAATTGCCCGAAGGCGTTGCCCTAGGCCACCCCCGTGCCTACCACGGCGAACACACCGACCTTCCCAGGTCGGATTGTCAGGGCTCTACGCGCTCCTCGCCCTCGTCCTCTTTCGACGAGGAGGTGAGGACGCCGAGCGCGGCCACGCACCACATGGTGCCGCCCTGATCCCCAGCGCCCATGACAAGCACTCCGCCCTTGCTGTGACACTGCTCGGCGGTCAGCGGAGGCGGAGCGTCGGCGGGGCTTTGGGCGGAGGCTACCGGGGCGAGGCCGGTGAACACAGCAAGGCCGGCCGTCGCTGTCACGAAGCCCATGGCTGCGGCCCTGCGGGTGGTCAGGAACATGGATACTCCCTTACCGATGTCCGAAGCGGGGAACAACCCGCCCCGGACGCGATCGACATTGTTGTCATACGTCCCCGGTGGGAGGTTGTCCGGGGAATCCATCACCTCATCGGCTGACAGCTCCGCCAGCCGCTTCTCACAGCTTGTGAGATCCGCGCCATGAAGAGGGACACGGCGCTGCTGACCATCGGCATACCCGTCGCCCAGTCGATCGGCAGCCCACAGTCCGGGCTCGGCGGAACTCGCTGGGAGCAGTGACCGCAGGGCGGTTGCTTCCGGTCTCAGAGGGGGAAGGAAAGGGCTCGGCGAACACCCGACAAAGGCGGTGCGGAGAATGTCGGGTGATCGGGACCGGTTTCGCCGCACGATGGGGCCATGGATGACACGACCTTGGTATCCCGCTTCCTCCGCGACGGCTTCGTGAAGCTGGAGGGCGGCGTCGCGCCGCGCGTGGCAGCGGACTGCACGCGGCTGCTGTGGCGGGAGACGGGCGTCGTCCCGGACGATCCGGCGACGTGGACGCAGCCCGTGCACTGGGTGGCGGGAATGGCGCAGGGGCCGTTCGCCGCCGCACCCAACTCCCCGGCCCTGCATCACGCGTACGACCTGCTCGTCGGCACGGGGCGCTGGGAGCCGCGCTACTCGCTGGGCACGTTCCCGCTGCGCTTCCCGCACGAGGAGGAGCCGGACGACGCGGGCTGGCACATCGAGGGGAGCTATCTGCCGGAGGGCGAGAGCTGGTACTTCACAAATCTGCGCTCCCGGGGCCGGGCGCTGCTGATGCTGTTCCTGTTCAGCGAGGTCGGTGAGGAGGACGCCCCGACCCGGATCCGGGTCGGCTCACACCTCGACGTGCCGAAGGTGCTGAAGGAGTACGGGGAGGAGGGGGCGAGTGGGCTTGCCCTTGCCCCCGATCTGGTGGCGGCGTCCGACCACCGGCCACTCGCCCTCGCCACCGGGTCCCCGGGCGACGTCTTCCTGTGCCATCCGTTCCTGGTGCACGCGGCGCAACCGCACCATGGGGTGCGGCCGCGCTTCATGGCCCAGCCGCCGCTGATGCCGGCCGCGCCGTACGAACTGGAGCGGGCCGACGGCGCGTACTCCCCCGTGGAGATCGCGATCCGTCGGGGCCTGGGACAGGACACCCCCGGTCCGGACGGAGACGGCACCGCCTGAGGGCGAGGCGCCGGGCCCGCTCCGGTGTCGCTCCGGTGTCGCTTCCGGTCCACGCGTCAGCAGCACGCGCCGCGGCTTGCGCACGTGCTCCAGCCTGGTGTTCTCCCGCTCGCCGTACGCCTGAGAAACTCGACCGGCCGCCGGGCCCCGGAGCGTTCACGCAGATCCGGTCGGAACCCTGAATGTTCCCCCACCCCACGCTTCAAGTGGTGGCCAGAGTTGCCCACTTCGATTCCCCACCCACAACGAGCTTCAGGTTCGTGGACAGCGTCGTCGGGGAGGCCCTCGATGATGGCCGCGACGGCCTCTGCCGCGCTGTCCACTTCCCGCAGCCGTCCGTCGGTGAACCGCACGCGGTAGCGGCCGTTCCCGATCGGCTTGGCCCCGGGCAGGTCATGGCAGATCGGTGGCGCGGCCCGGCGGCTGAAGGTGGGCCGGTACATGCTCCGCCCCGGCGACAGGACCCGAAGCCGCTCCTGCTCGAAGGCGGCCTCGACGAGTTCGTGCAGCGCTGTGTCCGGCGTGCGCGCGGCGGCCGTGCGCAGCCGGCGCCACCGCACCGGCACAGCCTCGCCACGCTCGTGAGCTTCGGCCAGTTCCCAGGTCCGCAGGAAGGGCCATTGCGGGACGAGTTCGCGTATTCGGGGCACCCGCGACCAGGAGTGCAGCGCTCCGGCAACCTCGGACAGGTCTTGGGTGCTGCCGGACGCCATGTGGCCACCATTCGCCCAGCATTCGACGGAGAAGCTTCGCTCATTGAGGGCCATCAGGGCATTCGCCGAGCGACCGTCGCCTTCCATCTGCGCGGCCGCGCAGCGCCGGCCTGGTGAGGACGTCAGCTCGACCGCAAGCTCGCCGCACGCGCTGTCGGCCACCTCCTGCAGGGCGTTCTGCAAGGAACCCGTCTGGACGACGTCGGGACAGAGCGTCACATACTCGTGCCTGGGATCGTTCGGCGCTGCGTCGCCGGGAAACTGCTCGGACATGCCCTCGAGTCTGCCGAACCGACGCACCGTCATCCCGGCTGCCCACCGCCCGCCTCCGTTGACGCCTGTGGCGTCCAGGGGGAATCCGTACGGCTCGATGCCACCTTCAGGCTCAGGTTCAGGAACAGCCGGCCCCTGTCGACCACCAGGC
Source organism: Streptomyces sp. NPDC000410 (assembly GCF_040300305.1). Classification (NCBI taxonomy): domain Bacteria; kingdom Bacillati; phylum Actinomycetota; class Actinomycetes; order Kitasatosporales; family Streptomycetaceae; genus Streptomyces; species Streptomyces sp. NPDC000410. The sequence goes on along the minus strand of NZ_JBEPDM010000065.1, from coordinate 26,630 downwards.
CCCCTGATGCGGTCGTCGATTCGGCGTATGGCGGGTGCGGCGGGCGGTCAGGTGTCGGCCCTCGCGTGGGGAGGCCAGGAGGGGCTGTCGACTCGCTGCGCGGGGTGTGACCCGCGGTGGGATGTGCCGAGCACCGGCTCATCGTCAGGTCAAGACTCGTTCCCCACGGCCTTCGTACCGGCCGGGTGCCTCTTTGGCCGGAGCGCAGGACCAGGCGAAGGCCGTGTGCACATCCCCGGAATCCCCACATGGGTGATCACGTCCGGGGCATCGTGCGCGGTCGGACCGATGAAGACAAGCTCAATGGTGGCGGCGGTGGAGCTTCAGGGTGGTGACGACCGCCACGCCGAGGGTGATGTGCATGAGGGACAGCGCCGCGACGGTGCCGCCGTCGGCGCCGGACGACAGCGGGCCGGCAACCGACAACAGCGCCAGCCCACCGCCCACGTACTGCGCGATCCGCAGAAAGACCGGCTTCCACAGGGCCAACAAGAGCGCAGCGCCCGTCCCGACGACCAGCGGGACGACGGAGGAACCGATGACGCCCCCGACCGTGATCGGGTGCTCCTCGCCGCCGTCGACCACGACGAGCGAGGCACCGGCCAGCTTGGCGACAGCAAGAACGATCAGATTGACTACGGCCGCACCGACCGCACCGGTGACCAGCACCTTCCACCAGGTGAGGCCGGAACGGCGGACCGAGGATGCGGGTGCGGCGGGCACAGCGGGGCCGGAGTTCGGAACAGCACTGCTCGACATGAGACTTCCTCCAACGTGTGAAGTACTGCGCTGCCCCACGGCAGCGGCACAAGAAGAAGCCTCCAACCTCAACCTCGCTTGAGGTCAAGCCCTGTCCCGGCCCTGCGAGGTCAGACCATGAAGAACAAGCTGAGCGGTGACATGAATCCTCGCCACTGCGAGCGGCGCCGCGGGTGTTGTGCCGCCAGGTCTGTCCGCCGTCGTTGGAGCGACGCATGGGCTTGCCCCCCCCGGCTGACGATGCGCGACTGTCCTCAAGACCGTGCGCTCATGCCGGGGATCGGTCGGCTGCCGCCGTCGGAGCGGGGCAGCGCGGTCGAGGCGAGGAAGTCGTCGAGCATGGTGATCTGTACGTCCTGGGGGAATCGGCCGGGGTCGAAGAGGGCCTGGACGACGAGTCCGTGGGTGAAGGCGACTGCAATGGCGGCGAGTTGGTCCGGGTCGGCGGCTGCGGGGATTTCGCCGAGGTCGCGTGCGGCTTCGAGATGCGGGCGGATCGTCGAGCGCAGCCGGGTGTAGCGGTCGGCCTGTTCCGTGGTCAGCTCGTCGTCGGCGAGGGAGAGGTCCCAGGAGCTGACCCAGATGCGGTTGCGGGCGGTGTCGCCCGGGGTCAGCGGCAGGATGTCCAGGAGCATGGCGCGCACGGTGGCGAGGCCCGCGGCGGGACGCGCGCGGCGGGGCCTGTCCGCGGTGCGCTTCTCCAGCAGGTCCAGGGCGTGCGTAATCAGGGCCCGTTTGGTCGGGAAGTAGTGCATGAGCATCCCGGTCGAGACCCCCATCGCGGCGGCGACGGCACGCAGGGTCAGCCCGCCGAACCCCCTGTCGGCGAGTACGTGCCACACCGCCTCGGATACGTCCTTGCGGCGGGCTTCACGGTCTCCGGGTGCGGGCGGCATGCTGTTAGCTTACGTACCGAACGCTTGTTACGCACCCAGAGAGCGAGGCTCCCATGTTCACCCTGTCGCTCGGCGATCACGCCCAACTCCGCCTCCTGGAGCCCTGGCAGGCACAGGAGTTCCTCGCCCATATCGACCGCGCCCGGGTTTCCGTGGACCCGTGGATACCCTGGGCGACGTTCAGCACCGACCTTGACTCGGCCACGGCCACCCTCCAGCGCTACGCCGACCGGCTGGCCCAGGACACCGGCCGGATCTACGGGATCTGGCTGGACGGCACGCTGGTCGGAGGCGTCATGTTCACCCGCTTCGACAGCGCCTCCGGGGTGTGCGAGATCGGCTGCTGGCTGGAGCAGGCCGGAGAGGGACGAGGCCTGGTGACCCGGGCCTGCAGGTTGCTGATCGACTGGGCCTTCCAGGAACGCGGGATGAGCCGCGTCGAATGGTGGGTCTCGGCGGGCAACAAGCGCAGCATCGACGTCGCGCGCCGACTGGGCATGAGCCGCGACGGTGTGCTGCGACAGCGTTTTTCGCACCGAGGCGCGCGGCACGACAGCGAAGTCTGGTCGGTTCTTTCCGAAGAATGGCCGTCTCCCGGGGAAGTGTCCGGGGCCCGGGTCCAGGCCGAACTCGATCGGCTGATGCGCGTGTTCGTCGGAGCCTTCACCAACACCGGCGACAGCCGGCCGGACCTCGGGGTCATCCGCGACGTCTTCATTCCGCAGGGGAGGATCATCGCGAACGTCGGGGACGCACCTGTGATCTACGACCTCGACGCGTTCATCGAGCCCCGGCAGAAGATGCTCACGGACGGGACGCTGACGGAGTTCCGCGAATGGGAGGTCGCTGAGCGGACCGAGATCTTCGGGTCGATCGCGCACCGATTCAGCGAATACCGCAAGTCCGGCTTCCACCACGGCGAATGGTTCGAGGGCTCCGGCCACAAGACCACCCAGTTCGTCCGGACCCCGTCAGGGTGGAGGATGTCCTCACTGGCCTGGGACGACGCGCCCGCAACCGTCACCGTCACCGAATGACCGTGCGGATCATGGTGGGTGCCCCCAGTGGCCACGACTCGCCGGACCTGCCTCATCAGGGCAGGTCGGAGATGTTGGTGCCCAAAGGAAGCCGGAGTCCGGGAGGCAGGGCCTGCAGGCCGAACTGGGGAGGATGGGTCAAGTCGGCTGCTTCAGAGAAGTCGACGGTGCCGCCGCAGAAGCGGGCCGGTGGCACCGTGAGGTATACGGAAGGAAGATGGTGCTCGCCGAAATTCACCGTGCCGCCGGTGAAGGTAGCGCCACTGAAGTCGACGCAGCCGTCGGAGAACTCGGCGTCCTCGAAGAGGATCTCGCCCGCCGTGAAGGCAGCGTCCCGGAAATTCACCTGTGCGCCTGTGAAGCGGGCACTGTCGAACGTGACCCAGCCGCCGCTGAAGGTGGCACGGTTGAAACGCACGGAGCCGCTGCGGAATTCGGCGAGCCGGAAGTAGACGTAGCTGCCTTCGGCGAAGTCGACATCGTCGAAGATGACCTGGTCCCGGCCGTGAGCTACGAAGAGCGTCTCCGCGAAGACGATGTCGCCGCCGGTGAAGCGGGCACCACGGAAGCTGGCCGCGTCGATGACGGCGCCGGCGAAGTTGAGGTCGTAGCCCTGCCAGGATTCAGGGGAATCGTCGCGCAGGTGGGCACCGATGAGTTGCAGAACGGTCTCACGGACCTTCCGCTCGCGTTGCCAGGTCGTGAGCGTCTGGTCGTCGGTGGGCGGGTCGGGCGCGTGTGGCATGCGCAGATAGCCGCACAGCACGTCGATGCACATCTGCCGTTCCTGCGGCCACTCATCGGCGAGCCGTGCCATCGCGTAGGCGCCGGCCATGCGCACAGCCGGCTGGTCGGCCCCGAGTTGCCCGGCAGCGGCGCCGAACCGTTCGATCAGCGCCTTCTCGTACTCCCGGGCGTCGGTGGTCTCATTGAGGTGCTGGCGTCGATAGGCGACGACGAGTGCCACGACGCCGCCGGCTCCGGCCACGACAGCCAGTGCGATCTTGATGGCGTCGTATGTGTCGCTGGGCTTGAGAGGTCCGGGCACCTCCACTCGAGGCGCCCCCAGTGCCAGCCACAGCAGCCCTAAGATCATGATCGCCGCGCCCACGGCGAGCACCAGTACCGTGGCGGTATGCAGGCCCAGTGGCCAGCGCATGACCCCGCGCGGAGTCGGACCCGAATTTCTCTCGGCCGCGGTCAAGCTCGAACCCCCAACGAGATGGCCCTGTCGGCGATCAAGGAGTCGAAGACGACTACGGGTTCATCGCCGCGAGGAAGCGACCTCATCACGCCCTCCCCTTCTCCTGCTGCTGGCCAGCGTGGCGTAGCTCCGGCACGCGCGCCAGAGGGCCGGTACCGCCGCCTCCGGGTTCGGGAGACGCCGCCGGCCCCGATGGCGTGCAGCGGTATGACTGAGGCACTCTCGCCAAAACGCCTCCCCAGAACCCCACTCGGGTTGTTGTCGGCCTCCCGTCACGCGGGGGCGAGCTCGGGGCCGGCCTCTGGGATCTCCACGCTCGGATTACGGATCGTTTGCGGAACGGGGAGCCTGCCACTTGCGCCTGAGGGCTTCGAGTTCGCTCCGGGGGAAGCGCTCACCCCACTTGCCCCGGTATCCGCTCTCGCCATAGATCATCGCGACCTCGTCGAAGGAGCGAACGACCGCACGGGCAAGACCGTCGACGCTCAGCATTCCGGACCACAGCTCGGTTCCGGCGTTGTCGTGGTCGCCGCCGTGCCGCAATTCCAGGAGGCGCAGCCGGACGACGTCCTCTTCGCGATGGAGAAGCCACCGGAAGGCGGTCGGCTCTGCCTCGAAGACTGCACGCGCGTTTCCGGCTCGCCGGCGACGAGCCGGTCCACAGCGGTCAGCAGGTCCTCGGGTGCGTTGCTGATATCCGAGGCGGTGAGCTCGGCTCTCACGTCGTTCGTTTCGACCACGCAGTCCGCCCAACCGGGGCCGGCCAGCGTCCAGGTGATCCGAAGGCCATCGGACACAGCCGCTCACCCCGCGAGGAAATGCCGGATGTCGGCCGCGAAGCTCGACATCTGCTCCCCGCCCTCCAGCCATGTGGTCACCGAGGCGCTCCAGCCGCCTGCGGCATTCGGCCACGGGCACAGCGTCCAGGTCAGACCGATATGCCCACCGGACCGGAACACGGCCGAGACGGCCAGGTCCCGGTCGTTGGTCTGCCAGATCCGCTCGCCTTCCCACCCTCGGTGGTCCGCAGCCAGCTCTTCCAAGAACGGCCCGAGATCGCTGTCCCAGATCCAGGCCACCACTTCATCGACGCGGGCGGTCAGTCCCGGAGCCCATGCCTCGACGGCGTAGTGCACCGAGTCCCCGTCGAAGCTGAACCGATCGCAGAACTTCACACCGACAGACGGGTTGTCCCGGCAGCGGACGATCACGGCCGCCTGCTCGTCGACGGCGCCTGCTGAAGAGGTCATGAGCCGAACGCTAGGCCAGCACCACTCCCGTCGTCACCAGAGTTCTCACCCCGGGGCCGGGCGGGGCACAGCTCGCACGACAGCTGTCCCGCAAAGACGCCACCTATCGTGCTCGGTCTCATCCGGCCGGGCCACAACGGCGCACGTCTTGCCCTGGCCTCCGATCTGCTCGTATCCGCGCTCGCCGACCTGGCGGGCATATGAGGGGCAGCAACGCCACGCGGGGGGACCGTCTACGAGAGGCGGGACGGTTCGTCAGAGCGTCACGCAAGCAGACGCTGCGCCACCTTCCTGCCGCGTGTTCTCAAGGCCTTCCGCCGCCTCGGCGCGGGCGGCCTCGGGTTTCCGCTGATCGGCGACGTGGCTGGACAGCAGGCGCAGCGCGTCGGCCGAGGCGGTGTCGTTGGGTGTGTAGACCTCCAGCCGGTGGTCGGGACTCTCGGGCTGGAGCCACACTTGATAGTCGATGTCGACGTCGCCGACGGTCGGGTGCCGCAGGTGCATGGTGCCCACGGTGCAGTCGGCGACATCGCCCTTGGCCCACAGCTTGGCGAAGTCCCGGCTGCGCATGGCGAGTTCGCCGATCAGTTCGGCCAACCGTGCGTCGGTGGGATACCGGCCCGCGGTGAGCCGCAGGTAGGCCACGTGGATTCGGGCGAGTTCATCCCAGTTCCGGTGAAGGTCTTGGGTGAGGGGGTCGAGGAAGAACATCCGGGGTATGGACGGCCGTCGCGCGGGATCGTGGGGCGCCTCGAAGTCGACGTGCTCCGCGACGAGGGCATGTCCGGTGCGGTTCCAGGCCAGTACGTCGCCGCGGCGGCCGAGCACGACGGCCGGTGTGCTGTCTCCCAGGGACGCCAGGAGCGAGAGCACCCGTTGATGCGGCCTTTCCGGGCGGGGGCGGACCAGGTGTGACGTGGTGGGCTGACGGGCGAGGTTGTGCAGGTGGGCCTTCTCGGCCGGATCGAGCCGGAGCACGCCTGCGAGCGCATCGAGGACCTGTCGGGAGGCGCCACCGGCTTGACCCTGCTCCAGTCGCGTGTAGTAGCCGGCGCTCACGCCGGCGAGCTGGGCGAGCTCTTCGCGGCGCAGGCCCGGTACCCGGCGGGCGGTGCCGTAGGTGCGCAGCCCGACGTCGGCGGGCGTGACCCGGTGGCGGCGGGTCTTGAGATAGGCCCCGAGGCTCTCCAGTTCCATGACACCGAGCGTAAGGCGCCGCGGTCCGTGTCCGGGTGCCCCTGCCAGGTGTACCCATGACGCGGGGATGGTTGCCGGGCGGACGGCATCGCACTGTCGGATGCATGAATGCACAGTGTGTTTCTCACTCACCCGGTCTGCGGGCGTGGCTCGGCCTGCTGGTGGTACTCGGCCCGGTACTGCTGGTCGCGATGGACGGCTCGGTCCTGTTTCTGGCGATGACCGAGATCTCCGAGGCGCTGTCGCCGACTGCCGATCAGGCGCTGTGGATCCTGGACGCCTACGGATTCGCTGTCGGATCCCTGCTCATCGCGTTCGGGAACATCGGCGACCGGTACGGGCGGCTGAAGCTTCTGATGACCGGCACGGCAGTATTCGGCGTGGCCTCGACGGGAGCGGCGTTCGCCCCCGGGCCCGAACTGCTGATCGCCTTCCGGGCGCTGATGGGTGTGGCCGGTGCCACGCTGCTGCCGTCGGCATTGGCGGTACTCAGCGAACTCTTCACCGACCCGCGCCGGCGGGCGAAAGCGATCGGAATCTTCGCGGCCACCTTCGCCGCCGGCTTCGCGATCGGCCCGGTCGTCGGCGGACAGCTGCTGAGCAGCTTCTGGTGGGGGTCGGTCTTCCTGATCAATCTCCCCGTCGTCGTGCTCTTCCTGGTCCTGGCCCCGGTCCTGCTCCGCGAGGTACGTGCCACACGGACCGGCCGCATCGACGTCCTGAGCGTCGTGCTCTCCGCCGCAGGCATCCTGCTGACCGTCTACGCGATCAAGCAGGCTGCCGCGGAGGGGCTGACCGCGACCCCGATGGCCACGGGGATCGTCGGCATCGTCACCCTGGGGTGGTTCGCCCGGCGGCAACTCCGCCTGGAGCACCCGCTGATCGACTTCAGCCTCTTCCACGACCGGGTGTTCACGATCGCGGCCATCACCGGCCTTCTGCCGCTGGCCGCATGGTCGGCCATGGCCTACCTCGGCGGCATCTATCTCCAGTCCGTCCTTGGCCTGACAGTCCTGGACGCGGCTCTCGTCGCACTCCCGGGCGCGGCGGTGCTCACCGTCACCTGCATCGTCACACCGGCACTGGTCGTGCGTACCGGCACACGGGCAGCGTTCATCAGCTGTCACTTCCTCATCGCCGCAGGTGTGCTCCTGCTGCTGGTCACCAGCGTGTCCAGTGGTATCGGCTGGTACGTGGCCTCCACCGTCATCGCCGGCCTCGGCTACGGCATCTCCTTCAGCGTCGTCGCCGATACCGTCGTGGCCGCAGCTCCCGCAGAACGCGCCGGGTCCGCGGCAGCAATCGCCGAGACCAGCAACGAGATCGGCAACGCCCTCGGCATCGCGCTCCTCGGCTCGCTGGCTGCCCTGGTCTTCCGGCTCCAGGGACCCGACGTCGCCGGCACCCTCAACGAAACATTGCAGGTCCCCGGCCTCACGGTCGCGGTCATCGGCAATGCGAAGTCAGCCTTCGTCACCGGTCTGCACATCGCCGCCGTCATCGCAGGCATCCTCCACGCAGCACTCGGCGCCTTCGCCCTGCGGCACCTGCCAAGGGCCTCCACCAGCACCGACGACGCCTCTCCGGACCACGTTGCCCAGGGCACCATCGAAGGGAGCGACGTGCGATGACCCACGCCAACTCCCCGCTCGGAATCAAGGGCCGACGACGCCTCGTCGCGCGGTGTGCAAACGGGCCGGGACTTCACGGAGTTGTGAGACGGGCAACCGTACGGATGGCTGCCTGACCTGGCCGGGGCGGATCCGACTACGGCAGCGCTGCCGGCACTCCCCTGCCAACTGCCCATGGGGCCGGGCATCGCGACTACAGCCTGCCGGACACGTGCGCCTGCCGGGTGGACCTGGTCATCAATCTGGTTGCCATGCCGGCAGTACTGCGAGCGTCGGGCTCAGTCGCAAGACGGGAGGAGAGGTGATTCACATTCTGTGAATCACCTCGGAACAGGGACACTCGTCGTCATGGCACGTCGCACCCGAAAATCGACCGAACCCACGAAGCCACTGGTCAAGGCACCCGTTCGGATCGGCAGCCTCGACGCCGCAGCGCTCGTCGGCGAGCTGCGGAAGCTGCACGAAGACGCCGAGGACGGAGAGATCGAACGGATGCCGGACGACGGCGAGTTGTTCAGGGCCCTGCTCTACCTCGAGTCACACAAGGGCGCGCTCAAGGACCCAGAGGCCCAGCGCGTGGCGGCGATCGAACGGGTGCGCTTGTGGGAGTACCTCCGCGAACAGGCGGACCTGCACCAGGCGCGGGCCATCGACGACGCCCGTACCGCGAACGCAGAGTGGGCGGACCTGGCGCCCGCGCTCGCTGTCAGTGCTCCCAGCGCGGCGTACAACAAGGCGAAGCGCCTCAGGGCCGCCCTCCTTACCGCCACCTCGCACGGCGAACGCCCGGTACGCCGCACCCCCGAAGCAGTCATCCAGGTCGAGCAGCAGATCGCGGCCCAGGCCGCGGCCGAGCGCCGCGCCCAGGAGGAGGCCCACCGCCGTCATGAACTGGTACTACCCGTGGCACAGAACCTCCTCGAGCACCGAGACGGCCTGGCCGACGACGAGGAGGTCACCTACTGGCTGGACGAAATTGCTGAGGTACTCCCCCACTGCGAGACGCCCACGCAAAAGGTCAGTCTCAGCACCTACGTGGAAGCCGTAGTCCGAGAGCTCAGGCGGGCGGAGCGGTGTACGGGCCGGCCGGGAGCGAAGACCGAAGGCGCTCTGCTCGCATACGCCGCGGCGACGAGCCTCTTCTCATGCTGAGTCGGTGTCACGAGCACCGGCTCGTCAGGCGCCCGAGATCGCAGCGCACCGTCACCGCATCGGCCAACGCCATCGGGAACGACGTCGCCAGCAAAACGGATGAGTATCAAAAATGGGGTGTCGCAGGAGAAAACCGACCCACAGAAAGGGGTCCCTGGCCGCCGAACTCGATCTCGCCAGTATGGATGGACCAACCTCGCCCTCGGAGGCCGTCAGAGAGCTGTACAGCGGTTTCGGCCCCATTCCTGGAGGCCGGAATTCGGCCAGAGGGGTGAGTCGGCGTCGACTACACCACGGACCGCCACCAGGACCCGCACATCCAGAACGCCCTGCGCCGCGCCTACGCAGACGCCCGCACGCCGTGGATACGCGTCGGCCAGTACGAGAGGCCCGACCGGGCTGGATGGCTGGCGCGCGGACGGACAGTTCATCGTGGATATCGCTCCGGTGGAGGGCAATCCGGACAGGGCATAGGGCCATCGAGCGAGGAGGTAGTACTGGACGGTCTCGTCGCCCGCGAGCATGACCTATCACGCCGTGATAGGTACGCAGACCTCCCATCACGATGCTGGGGCTATCACGCCGTGATAGCCCCAGCCACGTCTCGTACGACCGGGCGGACCTGTCATGGGAGCCGGCCGAACAGCTCTGGACCCCCAGCAGCAAGAACGCGACGACCCGTTCAGGTCGACGATCACCCGTCGTCCCGGATCAGCGACACTTTCTGCTTGCCTGGCCGCCTTGGGGAGCACGGCCGTTGTCACTCGATGTGGATGGGCGGCGGGAACCACGTCGGAGGCAATTGCTCAGTTGGATCTCCGGTCACCAGAAGCGGGTAGCGGAAGTGCCACCACCGTGTTTGCCCTGCCACCTCGCTCTGGCTCATGCCGAACGGTTTGATCGGTGCCGTGGCGGCACGGAACCGCACGTCCAGGGCATCCAGCTCGGGCTGACGGTGTCTGCGGACCCGTTCGGTCAGGATCGGCCAGGCGTCATGGAGCCAGTCGCGATCGACTATGTCGTTGTCGAACTCCCAAGCCCACACGGTTTCGACGCCTTCTTCGACCTCAGCGACGAACTCCGCCCACGCCTCCATGCGGGCGTTAAGCGTCAGGACATGGAGGTAGCGAGTGGACAGTAGTTGCGTGGCACGATGAACCGACGCGTAGTCCTCAGCGTCCAGCAGCGGGATCTCCACGTTCTGCAGCCTCGCATGAGAGCGCACCTTCGTCACCTCCTTTCTACGATGACTCGTTCTCTCCGCTCTCGCGCATGTGGGTGGTGCAACCCCTCGGACGAGCCAGGGACCCCATCCCAGCCAGCGGAGAGCTCCCGGCTGCCGGCCCTGTCCAGGAAGGAGAGATCGCCGTTCTTCGAAGGTGGGTGGGAGAGGTACTCCAACCTTGCCGTGCGGCCTACGGCGTCCAGTTCACCCTCGCCGTAGCAAGTGACGGCCTTGATCGGAACCTCTGTCCGGTGACGTGCGGGGAGTCTGGTCCCGGACCGGGAGAGCCATCAGTGTGGGACGGCAACAGCGGCATTGAAGTGACGACACATCAAAGGGAGAACTGTGAGGGGATGCTTTGGGGGCCACTGGTCGGCACTGGTCAGCACTGTGGCGACAATGCTGGGACTTACGGTGATGGGCCCGGTGCCGACCGCCCACGGCGACGTCGTGCAGCTGGCTGGGCGGCGGTTCGTCGAGGAGGCTCGGACTGGGCGTCATCCTCGGTGCCGAATTTCTGGCCGTCATCGGCGGAGACCGCTCCATTGCCCAGGACGGCCGCCTGCCAGGACCCGGCAACTCGGCTGCCCTGCGGCGACTCCCACGAGCACGATGGCGAAGGCGCGCACTCCCCCGCCTGTCGGCAGGGAATGCGGGCCTCTTTGCGTTTGAGGGCTATCACGCCGTGATAACCCACCATCTCGCGCGGCCCAGACCGAGTGTGAAGCCCTCGTCTGGCATCGTGCCAGCGCCGAGGTCCGCAGGCTGCTCATCCTCGGAAGGCCACCCCGTGAGAACTGGGCGAGCCTGCGCAGGACCACAGCAAGATCATTTCCGTGCTCATGGATTGACGCGTGCCGGCGCCCACCCGTCGCAGCGATGGGCTCTTGGAAGACTCCTGACAGGCACGGTCGACTGCGGAGACTCGGCCGGGACTTGTGCTTCGACGCCACGGACTTATCACGGCGTGATAGCCCGGGGTTGAAGCCTCTCGGCGTTGAGGGGTTATCACGGCGTGATAGGTGAGACCACAGGTGGCCCTGCCGGCCGATCGCCGACGCGTCAGTTCCTCGTGAGGCGCCACGTGGGGACTGCCGACCGCAGGTCAGCGCTGTCCACAGGTGCTGGTCCTATGTGCTGGGGAGCGAGCATGAGCACCTCCCAAATGGGCAGCGTTCTACGACTGTCTCTGCCACCGTCGGCCAGCATTGTGGCCAGGCTGTGTTCCACACCCGCACAGCACGTGGCACGCCGCCCCGGATGCGGCGCAGCGAGCTGGGGCAGTGACGGGATGGCCAGAGCTGAGCTGCAGTGAGGGGACCTTGTTCCTCGGCGTCGACACCGTTACCTGGCGCGTGGGCCGAGGAGGCGGGGGCTGTCGCGGATGCTGTGCTCCACGCTAGGTCTTCGGGTGCTCAGTAGGAGGCGTACCGGCCTCACCTCCCCCCAGTGTCCCGCCACTCCCCCGCAGACGGGGCCGCTCGCCGACGGGTGATCCGTCTCCTCGGTTCTCAGTACGGCTTGACCGAGCGCTTTGGGGATCAGGGAGAACGGTGACCCTTGGGCGATACGGGACACCTCAGGGATCGAGCGGCGACCCGGCTTGCTTGCCCGCGCCAGGGGTTATCACGGCGTGATAACCCGACGCTATGACGTTGCTTCCCTGAGGTGACGGCTGCCAGTGGGGCAGGCGGACGAACCAGTTGCCCGGGTCAGAGTTGATCGCCTCCGCGCCGGGGCCACTCGGGTCGAGAACGACCGCTGAGGGAGACCAAGGGCCTTGTGGCCTTCGGATCGTGCCATGTGGATCGCTTCGAACGGATCGCCAGGGCTGCTGGGACCCATGTCGGCCTGGAGCCACCGGTGGACCTTCGGGGTGCCAGGGCGCGGAGACTTCGCCCTGCACGCCGAAGTCAGGGATGACCTCCGTCGGTTCTTGTCCGGAGCTCATCAAGGATGATGCGGTCCGCCAGTTTCGGAGGCTCCGTCACAGCGAGATGCGAATCGTGCATCACTCCCCCGGCCTTGCGTCGCGCGACAAAGATGTACAGGCGGCCGCCGTAGGAGAAGGCGCCAGTGGGCACCTCGAAGTTGTTGAGCTCCGGCAGGCCGTCGACGTGCACGCACCGGCGGGTGCGTGGACGGGCGATCACGGGAAGTCCTGCGTCATCCTGGAAGAGGGAAGACACCTGCTCGAGCTCGTAGCAACAGCCTGGCACCAGCACCAGCCTGCGCACCGCGAGCGTCAGCCCGGCGACGTCGGCGAAGTCGAGGATCTCCGGCGGCGCAAGGTCCTCGGCAGCCCCCGTCACCCCTTAGTGGTCGGCTCCGGAAATCCTTCGCGGGTCGACGCAGGGGTGGGAGGGGCCTGCGCGGGGTGCTGGTCAGATGCCGCGTAGGCCGTTGAGTAGCCGCATGGCATGGTCGCTGGCCTGGGTGGGGTCGAGAGGGGCGTGGCCGACGAGGAGCCGGTACCAGAAGGGGCCGAAGACCAGGTCGGTGGCGTGTTCGAGGTCCAGGTCGGCTGGGAGTTCACCGCGTTCGATGGCGTTGGTGAGCATGGTGGTGACCACCGTGCGGCGGCTGTGCACCCACTGGCGGAATGGTTCGGCGAAGGCCGGGTCCAGTTGCGCTTCGGCCATCAGGCCGCGCAGAGCCTTGCTCCGTAGCGGGTATGCGCCGATCCGGTAGAGGTCGGTGATGAACGACGTCAGGTCGCCGGCGACTGTCCCGGTATCCGGTTCCGGTACGCGTGCGGCGACCGTGTGCGTGTAGGCGTCCATGACGAGGGCGCCCTTGGACTTCCACCACCGGTAGACCGTGCTCTTGGCGACGTTCGCGTGCCGAGCCACGCCTTCGATGGTCAGTGCGCCATAACCGCCCTCCTCCAGTAGTTCGGCGGTGGCGTCCAGTACGGCCTGGCGGGCGTCCTGACTCCGGACGCGGCCGCCGGTGCGGGAGGGGCGAGAGTCGTGATCGGGGGAGTCCTTCGTAGCCACAGTGCTCACTGTAGTGCTGTGCTAACGTTTTTCGAAACGCTACGGAGCGTTTTGATTAATGAGGGGGCATCCTATGAGCACGATCATCGTGTCGCACGGCTTCGGCATGAGCAGCGAGGACCACTGGTACCCCTACCTGCGGGACGAGTTGCGCGCTGACGGTCATGAGGTACGCGTCCCGCAACTGCCGGCCCCCCAGGCGCCTCGGCCGGACGCCTGGCTCAAGACCCTGACGGCGGAGACGGTCGCGTTCCCGGCCGCCGACACCGTGCTGGTCGGTCACAGTCTGGGCGGCGTCAATGTGCTGCGGCTGCTGGAACAGCACGATGCCGAGACCGAAGGCCCGTACGCCGGCGTGGTCCTGGTCGCTTCGATGGCGGGCGAGGTCGGATATGACGCCCTCGCGGGCTTCTTCGAGCCGGACTTCGACTGGCAGCGCATCCGGCGTGCCGCCAAGACCTTCCGGATCCTGCACGCCGCAGATGATCCGGTCACCGGGGCGGCAACCAGCGAACACATCATGCGGTTCGTGACCGAGTTGGACGCCACGGCAACGGTCACCGCGACAGGCGGCCACTTCCCCAGCACCGGCGCAAGCCGACTGCAACTGCCCGAAGCGATCCGCCTGGTCCGCGACAGCCTGCACAGCTGAGCACCTTTCGGCGAACGCGAGCATGGGGACGGAGTGCCCTTATCGAAGAGGGCAAGCGCGGTGCCGGACGATACGTCACTGCGCTTGCCGGAGTGCCCCGTGCTGCCGCCGCGTGGGGCAGCTGGTTGAGGTGCCGGCGCGCACGGCACAGGGACGGGTTCCCGGCCTCGTCATTGACCATCTCCAAGGATCGGCGGCCTACTGCCATGTCCGTGTGCGTCGCTGTGCCCGTGGAGCTGAGCGCCGCCTAGCGCCACCGGCTGAAGAAGATGGCCTACGGCCGTAAGACCCCCGCACCAGGCCCGGCAGCGTGCCACGGTCGTGCTGCTGTCGGCGTGCGGACGGGCCAACGCCCGGATCGCCCGCGAGACGGGTCTGCACGTGGACACCGTGCGCACCTGGCGTCACCGGTTCGCCGGCGCCGGGCTGTCGGCCCTGGCCGACCGCAAGCGCACCGGCCGCCCCGCCCGCTTCACCCCCGTGCAGGCCGCGGAGGCCAAGGCCGAACGGAAGCGAGCCTGAAGGCCGTGGTGGAGCCGGGCGAGCATGCGGTTGGACAGGTGCCGCCAGAGCCTGGGCAGGCCGATGTCCGGCCTCGCGTCGGTCTGAGTCCCAGGGGGAGTGGGGGAGTGGGGGAATGAGGGAGCGGATCCCTGAGAGCAGTGCTTGTGTCGGCGATGTCTCGGCGAGCGAATGCATCGACCTGCCTGAGGATCTTCGTCCGGGTGCCGTGCCCTCACCGGCCTTGAGGGTGTTGAAGGGGGAAGCTGCTGTCTGCCGTCGAGCGGTGCTGGAGACCTCGGGGGGACGGGACGCAGACGAGCTATCACGCCGTGATAGGTCCGCGAGCGGGCCTCCCGGTTGAGGGGTTATCACGCCGTGATAACTCCTCGGAAGTTCGTAACCTTAGTAACGTGTCGTTGGCAGAACTTGATCTCTGTTGTTAGTAAGGTGACGTCCATGACGTCACCTGACACGGGCGGCGACCGGGAGAAGGTCGTCACCAAGCTCACCAGCAACCTCCGCCAAGAACTCAAAGTCCGGGCCGCACTCCACGGCCTTGGCATGCAGGACGCCGTCGAAGCGGGAATCACCGCCTGGCGCGGCCTCGGGTCGAACCTGACCGCCATCGACACGGCGGGCGCGGAGACCTACTCCACCTTCCTCCCCCAGGACCTGTGGGACGGCTTCCGCGGCGACTGCAAGCACCGCGGGGTCTCCCTCATCCAGGGCATCGCCCAGGCCGTCACGCTCTGGCTCGACAACAACCCGGTGCCCGACGTGAAGCGACCCGAGACCGTTCGGCGCTTCATCGTCTGCAACCAGAAG
The DNA here is from genome assembly GCF_040300305.1 of Streptomyces sp. NPDC000410. Lineage (NCBI taxonomy): Bacteria > Bacillati > Actinomycetota > Actinomycetes > Kitasatosporales > Streptomycetaceae > Streptomyces > Streptomyces sp. NPDC000410. The sequence goes on along the minus strand of NZ_JBEPDM010000065.1, from coordinate 11,299 downwards.
GGCGGTGTCGGCAAGACCGCCATCACCGCCGGCCTCGGCGAAGCCCTCGCCGAAGACCCCGCCAGGCTCGTCCCCGTCCGCGTCTCCAAGCACTTCGCCGCGCTCCTCGAGGACGACGACCGCAATGACGACCCGCTCGCACTGGAAGACCTCCCCGGCCTCGGCCAGCGAGTGCTCCTGGTCGACTTCGACCCCCAGGGCCACCTCACCAAGCAACTCGGCCACGAACCACTCGCCATGGACGGTGACTCCCTCACCAACCACATGGCCGGCGAGGCCAAGGGCGCACTGAGCGACCTCATCGTCGCCGTACAGGAGGACCGCTTCGGGGACAGGCTTCACCTCCTGCCCGCATGCACCGACGCCTTCCTCCTCGACGTCCGCCTGGCCTCCGTACGAGCACGCGAAGCCGCCCTCGAGCGCGCCCTACGCGCCGTCGAGGCCGACTACGACGTCATCCTGATCGACTGCCCGCCCAGCCTCGGCCTCAGCATGGACGCCGCCTCCTACTACGGGCGCCGCAGGGACAACGAGGAAGCCGGAAACTCCGGAGTCCTCATCGTCGTCCAGGCCGAGGACAGCAGCGCCGACGCCTACGGACTCCTCACCTCCCAGATCGAGGACATGCGAGGCGACCTCGCCCTCGACATCGACTACCTCGGCCTCGTCGTCAACCACTACGACGCCCGCCGCGGCTACATCGCCACCTCCTCCCTCCAGTCCTGGATGGACATAAAGGATCCCCGCGTCGTCGGCGTCATCGGAGACCTCAAGGAACAGAAGGAAGCCGTACGCGCCAAGAAGGCACTCCTCGCCTACGCACCCCGCTGCGAGCAGTCCGTCGCCCTCCGGGCCCTCGCCAGGGAGATCAGCAAGTGAGCAAGGCCAAGGACCTCGGCGCAGGCTCCTCGTTCGCCCAAGCCCGCCCCATCAGCGCCCGCCGGGCCGCGATCGGTGCCGCGACCGGCGCACCCACAGCGGGAGTTCCCGACCCCACGGAACTTCCGCTCCACCTCATCAGCCAGAACCCCGACAACCCCCGCGAGGAACTCCGCCACCTCGAAGGACTCGCCGACAGCATCCGCGAGATCGGGCTCGTCAACGCCATCACGATCGCCGGCCTCGACGCCTATCTCGCGGAACGCCCCGACCGTGCGGGGGACATCGACGAGGGCGCCCGCTACATCGTCATCGACGGCCACCGGCGACTCGAAGCCTCACGGATCGCCGGCGTCACCACGATCCGGGTCAGCATCGACAACGCACTCGTCTCCACCGACGAGTCGCTCCTTGAGGCCGCGTTCGTCGCCAACGTCCACCGCGACGACATGAACCCCCTGGAGCAGGCTCACGCGCTGAAGAAGCTTGTCGAGCTCTACGGTTCCCAGAACAAGGCGGCCAAGCGGCTCGGCATCGGTCAGTCCACGATCTCGTCGAAGCTCTCGATCCTCGAGCTCGACCTCGGTCTGCAGGCCGACCTCGTCGCGGGGCGACGCACCATCGAGGACGTCCGCAACCTGTCCAAGCTGACCTCCGAGCAGCAGCGTGAGAAGGCCGACGCTCGGGCCGAAGCCAGGCAGAAGAAGTCGGCGGCAAGCCCTGACCTATCACGCCGTGATAGCCCCGAGCCCTCTCACCGTGAGCCGGTGCAGGACCGTGAAGCCGAGCAGCCAGAACCGGAAGACCTATCACGCCGTGATAACCCACCGGCTGCCCAGCACGCGGAGCCGACGGGAGAGGACCTGCCCGCGCAGCGGACCGAACCGACACCTCGCACCGAACCGACACCTCGGACCGAACCGGCGTCTCACCACGTCGAACCGCCAGAGCTGGCACCGGGGGAGACGGGGTTCATCGCTCCGCTCACCAAGGTGACGAAGATGCCTTGGCATGACGGGAACGAGGTCGCCGACCTCGTACTGCGGAAGATGGACGGTGAGCAGCAGAAGATCCTTCTCGCGCGCCTCACGTCGGCACAGGCACAGGTGACCGGCTGACCAGGACGCTCCGTCCTGGAGATGCGATGCGGATCTCCGCAACGTGCCGCATCGGAACCGGCGGTGCCCACCCAAGTGGCGGGCACCGCCGGGATCGCCGGTGGCGGCGAGGCACGCCGGACCAGCCCCAGCCGGGGTCGGGCGCGGGCCGGGCGAGGTGGGCGGCGGCTTCCTCGTACCGGCCCTGGGCGATGAGGACTTCCGCCCGTACGGCGGTGGACCACAGGCTCAGCGAGGTGGGCCGCGTTCCGGTGACGTCCCGGACCGCGGCCGCTTCGTGTTCGGCGGTGGTGAGGTCGCTGGGCCGGAGCAGGGCCGGGTACGTGGCCGGGGCCCGGGCCGGGGTGGTGGAGTGCAGGAGCCGTTCGGCCGCGAGGGTGCCGCCGGGCCGGACGGCGGCCTTCCCGTCCAGGTGCCCGGTGTGCCGGTGAGGCGGCCGGGCGGAGCGGGAAGTGCTGGTTCCAGGCCTGTCGGACCGCTGTGGCGTGACGGCGCGTCGGGTCGTCGAGGTGTACTCCATTGGGGCAGTGAACCCGACAGCGGTGGGGTGGACCAGGCGTCTCAGGCCGGGCTTGAGCGGTTCTCCGGCGACGGCGGGTCTGGAGGGAGCACCGGCGGCGAAGGCCGGGCGGGGCATTCGTGGCAGCGACCGAAGGGCAGTGACCCGGCGGGAGCCGGGGCGCTGCTGAGTCGCTCGACAAAGGGCCAGCTCAGAGCCGGTTTTCAGGGCGTGGCAGCGACTGAAGCGACCCAAGGTGCGGATATACCAAGGCATTTGCGCGTGCGCGTGCGTGGGGGTACGTGCGTGTGAGCGTATGTCCCTTCATATACAGGGAGCTTGGGTCGCTTCAGTCGCTGTGCAGTCATGTGCAAGGCTGTGAACTGCGATTTTGCTGAGCTGTTGAAGCAGCTACCGAACGATCTCCGGTCGCTGCGGTCCCCGGACGGTCGCTCACTGCCTCGACGAGAGGGAACGTGTCGCAACAGGCGTCACTTCTCTTTCATTGCTGATTCGCTAGTCTGTGCTAGTAGTTGAGTCGCTTCGGTCGCTGACGGGGGAAACATATGGTCGATGAGCTGGGGGTTTCCCGCAGCGACTTAGTGCTGCCCACCCCTGCCGGGCCTGGCGTCCCGCAGCCGCTGGCCGTCGCCCGGTGGTGTGCCGGCCGCGGGTGGCCGGTGCATCCTCTGGCCCCGGGACGCAAGACGCCCGCGGGCAACTGCGCGCCCTGCCGTCAGTCCGGGCACACCTACCGGGGATGCCGCTGTCCCGCGGTCGGGCGCTGGTGCCACGGATTCCACGCCGCCACACTGGATTTCGCCCGGATCGAGCAGTGGTGGGGCGAGTGGCCCGGCTTCGGCGTCGGTATCGCCTGCGGACCCGCCGGCCTCGTCGTCATCGACATCGACGCGCACGCACAGCAGCTGCCCGGGCGTGACCGTCTGCTCCCCGGTATCGACATCGCCGACACCGTCGACCTGACCGGGCTCGCCAACGGCTTCCACACCATCGGGGTGCTGGCCGCGCTGCGCGGCGCCACCTCTCCCGCGGACGACGCGACCACCTTGCGGGTGCGGACCCCCTCGGGCGGAGTGCATGTGTGGTACCGGGCCCTGCCCGGGCATCGATGGCAGTGCTCCTCCGGCTCCGGCGGCGGGCGGGCACTGGCCTGGCAGGTCGACGTACGGGCGCACGGGGGGTACATCGTCGCCCCCGGCACCGTGACGGAGGCGGGGGCGTACGAGGTGGTGGGGGAGGTACGTGAGCCCGCGCCGCTGCCCGCCTGGCTGGCGCGGGAGCTGGAGCGCACCGGGCATCTGCCGCCCGTGCCCGCGCCCCGGCCCGTGCCCCCGCGTGCCCGCCAGGCCGTCCTGATCGCAGGCGCCGGTGCCGGTGCCGCCGGCCGGGTCCTGACCGGGCTGCTCGCCGAGGTGGCCGCCTGTGCGGCCCTGCCAGAGGGAGCGGCGTTCACCGAGAAGCTCAACCGGGCGGCCTACACCGCCGGCGGACTCGTCGCCGCCGGTCTGCTGACCGAGCAGGAGGCGGAGCGGGCGCTGCAGGAGGCGGCTGCGCAGGCCCGGCCCGGACAGGAGCGGCGCTACGGCACAGTCATCCGCGGCGGGCTGAGCGCGGGCCGCACCCGTCCGCTGTTCCCAGGAGGCAGCCGATGACCAACGGCCATACCAACGCCCTCTTCGATGCCAGGGCGGTGGCCGCACAGATCCTGGCCCAGCCCGTCCCCGCGTCCCCCGCGGAGGATCAGGACGCTCTGCGGGCCGGTGTCGGGGCCACCGCCGACGGGCTGCTGCCCGACACCCTCAGCGACCGCGGCAACGCCAAACTGTTCGTCAAGCTCTACGCCGACGACTACCGGCACGTTCCCGGCCTCGGCTGGTACCGGTGGGACAGCACCCGCTGGAGGGTGGACGAGGACGACACCGTGCTGTGGGCCGCCGGGGACCTGGCGGAGTCCATCGCCACCACCGACCCGCGTGGTGTCCACAGTGTGGCGGCGCTCCAGCGCCACCGTCGCCGTGCGCTGAGCACCAGCGGGATGAACGCGATGCTCGCCCAGGCCAAGTCCGCCCCCGGCATGGTGCTGAACGCGGCGCTGCTGGACGCCGATCCGTACGCACTGTGCACTCCGGCCGGGGTCGTGGACCTGCGCACCGGCCTGACGCGTACACCGGACCCGAACAGGGACTTCCACTCCCGCTCCACCACCGCGGCGCCCGAGCCGGTGCCCACGCCCAGGTGGGATCGGTTCCTCACGGACACCTTCGGTGGCGGACCCGAGGGCGCGGAGATGATCGACTTCCTCCGTCTGCTGCTCGGCTACTCCATCACCGGTGACGTCGGCGCGCAGGTCATGCCGTTCCTGTTCGGCTCCGGCAAGAACGGCAAGTCGGTGCTGCTGGACGTGCTGATGAAACTCCTCGGCGACTACGCCGACGCCGCACCGCCCGGCTTCCTGATGGCCCGTACGTACGAGGGACACCCCACGGACCTGGCCGAACTGCACGGCCGCCGGGTCATCGTGTGCAGCGAGGTCAAACCCGGCGACCGGTTCGACGAGGCCCGCGTCAAACTGCTCACCGGCGGCGACCGTATCAAGGCACGCCGGATGCGGCAGGACTTCTTCAGCTTCCAGCCCACGCACAAGCTGTGGCTGCTGGGCAACCACCGGCCCGAGGTCGGTACCGGCGGCTTCGCGTTCTGGCGGCGTATGCGGCTCATCCCGTTCGAACGGGTGGTTCCCGATGACCGCAAGGTCGACAACCTGGCTGACATCCTTGTCACCGAGGAGGGGCCGGGCATCCTCAACTGGCTGATTGTGGGCGCAAGCCGCTATCTGGCGGGGGAGAGGGACCTCATCGGCCCCGAGCGGGTCCGGATCGCCACGACCGCCTACGCGGAGACCGAGGACCACACCGGACGGTTCCTGAGCGAGTCCTGCCGTACGGAGCCTTCCCTGAGGGCGGAGCAAGCGCAGCTCTACGCCGCCTACAAGTCGTGGTGCCAGAATGAGGGAGCCCCGGCCGTTTCGTCCCGGGCCTTCGCGGCCCGGGTCCGTGAGATGGTGGGACTGGCGTCGCCCAGGGAGATGATCCTGTCCAACCAGCGGAAGTACTACCCGGGTATCGGACTGGTCGCCGACGAGGAGACAGCATGAGCGCCCTCATCGCAGAGGACGAGATCATCCACGAGGCCGAGCTCGTCTGGCTGGAGGAGACAGACACACTCGACTATGTGCGCCAGAGTCTGGACCGGCTTCCGACGCGGCGCGGCAAACCCGCCTACCACCGCAACGGACGCATGGTCGGCTACGCACTGCTCGGCCCGGAGGCCAAGCCCTCCCGCTCGTCGGGCACCTTCCGCCGACGCGTGTTCTGGCTGCTCCCGCACGACCGCGACACCGAACCCGACGGGCTGTACGCCACCGGGGCGCCCGCCGAGGCCGTCGACCCGCGCACGCTCGCAGCGGGCAGCAAGGGCCGCAAGACCGAGCGCTCCGAGGGCGGGCGGCAGTCGCGGGAGCCGCGAGGGCCGCAGGAGCCGCGGGGGCTGGGCATCACGCTTCCCCTGTGAGGGGAGGGCATGGGGCGGCCCTGGACAGCGCCCGAGAGGAGCGAACGGCACGGGCAGGTCTACAGGCCGGTGCCGCCGGACGCGTCGATGTACTGGCCCGTGATCCAACGCGATTCGTCCGAGGCGAGGAAGGCCACGAGGTCCGCGATGTCCGCCGGCCGCCCCATGCGGCCGAACACGGAGAGCGCGGCGTGGGCGGCCTCCGACTCGGGTGTGGACCAGCGCTGCTTGTTCATGTCCGTCTTGACGAAACCCGGTGCCACGGAGTTCACCGTGATCTGACGGTCCCCCAACTCCCGGGCGAGTGTGCGCGTGAGGGCGTCGAGCGCGCTCTTGGCCATGGAGTACGCGAGGGAGGAGGGCATGCTCACACGGGTGGCCGCCGAACTGATGTTGATGATGCGGCCTCCTTCCCGCAACCGCCGCAGGCCCTGTTGCACCAGGAACAGCGGTGCTTTGGCGTGCACGGCCATCAGCCGGTCGAAGTCCTGCGGTGTCACTTCCGCCACGCCGCCCCGGATGTTGAAGCCCGCGTTGTTGACCAGGATGTCCAGGGCCGTCGGCTCGCCCAGCTCCTCGAGAGCGGTGTCGAACCGTTCGTAGAGCGTCCGGACGTCGTCAGGCACCCCGAGGGGGGCATGCACGGTGAAGGCGCGCCCGCCGGCACCGGTGATGAGCTCGACGGTCCGGTGGGCCGAGGCCTCGTCGCTCCCGTAGTGCACGGCGACGAGAGCACCGTCCGCCGCCAGACGGCAGGCGATGGCCTGGCCGATGCCCCGTCCGGCTCCCGTGACGAGAGCCGTCCTGTCCTTCAACGCAGTCATCGTCTTTCCCCGCATTCTCTGTGGCACCGATACGTCACCGGATTCGGGAGCAAGTCTCCCCTCGCGGCTGTCTGTTCGGGATCAGGAACAGTGTCGTGATCCGAGGGTGCCTCATTGAAGAAACCGGCTGGCTGGTTTAATCTTTCTGTGATGTTTCTGCGAACAACTGATCGACACAGCTGATCGACGCAGCGCATCACCCGACACCACCAGGCGCCGCACGCGGGTGTTTGTGCGGCTCGACACGAGGCGGTTCCATGGCCTTCCGGCAGGTACGTCTGATCGCGGTGAACATCGACGGAGTGCTGCTGAACGACACCTTCAGTCCCGTCATTCACCGGTTCGTGGTCCGCCGCGGAGGCGTCTACACCGCCGAACTGGAGCGGGCGGTGCTGTCGCAGCCCCAGCTCCGGGCCGCCGCGGCCCTGGGAGTGCCGGGCACGCCCGAGGAGGTCGTGGAGGCGTACTTCCTGGAGCGGGAGGAGTACCTCAGGGAACACCCGGTGCGGATCCTGGACGGCGCCCGCGCGCTGCTCGAGCGACTGCGCGCCACCGGGGCGTCCCTGGTGTGCTACGGAGGGCTCGCGCGAGCCCACTTCGACCGTCATCTCGCTCCGCTCGCCGCGTACTTCGACGGCCCCGAGTACGTGTGTACCGACGGTTTCCGCCCCGGGGTCCGGGAGATCGCCGAGGACGTCTTCGGTCTTGGCTGCGACCGGGCGCTGTTCATCGACGACGTGGCGCGCGTGGGCGAGGTCGCGCAGTCCCTGGGGGCGGCGTTCATCGGGCATCCGACCAGCTACGAGCACAGCTTCCAGCGGCAGGCGATGGACCGGGCCGGGGTCCGGCACATCGTGGGGTCGCTCGACGAGATCGACGAGGGACTGCTGAGGGCCGTCGACGCCGAGGCGGCCGCCGGCGCTCTCCGGCTGCCGGGTGCCCCGGCGGGCGTGTTCCCGCGTGTGCCCGAGCCGGTAAGGCCGTAAGGGCCGGGCAACAGCGAGGACCGGAAACAGCCATTCCGGATGCTTTTGAGTGCTCCATGACCATCCAGGACCGGGTCCGTGAGCCGTGAACCGGAGGGCGCCTGTCCGGCTCATCCGACCTGTCGCGGCTCTGCCGTAGCCGGAAACAGGCTGCGTTCCGGGGTGCGAAACGGGGAGTGAGGAAAGCGCCCGAAGCTCTGGTGCGGTCGTTCACTCATGGATAAGGTACCTTCTACGCGGTTTTTTTGATTAGCTGATCCGTGCCCTGCAGCGGAGTGCGGTTGACTGAAGGGGAGGATCCAGTGGCCCAGCAAGAACGAGCGGTCAGGACCCGCCGGGCCGTGCTGGAGGCAGCCGCAACGGTCTTCGCGGACCATGGGTACTCGGCGGCGAGGGTCGCTGACATCCTCAAGACCGCCGGCGTCACCAAGGGTGCGCTCTACTTCCACTTCGACTCCAAGGAAGCGCTGGCCCGGGGCGTTCTGGAGGTCCAGGCGGACCAGCGGGGGCCCGAGCAGGAGATCAAGCTCCAGGAAATGGTCGACGTCGCCATGTCGGTCGCGCACCGGCTGATGCACGATCCGATCCTGCGGGCCGGCGCCCGGCTCTCCGCGGACCCCGTCGGACGCAGCCAGTACGGAAGCGCCTGGCCTCTGTGGGTCGACCTCCTGACGGAGATCGTGTCCGAAGCCCACCAGCGCGGGGAGACCCTGTCACATGTGGTGCCGCGTGAGGTCGCCGAGATGGTGGTCAGCGCGTTCAACGGGGTGCAGCTCTATGCTCAGTTGGAGACCGATCTGCAGGACGTCGAGCACCGGGTCTCGGTTCTCATGAAGCACCTGCTGCCGTCCATCGCCTCTCCCGCTGTCCTGATGCGCCTGGACGTGGCCCCGGATCGAGGGGCTCGCCTGCTGCGTGAGGTGGACGGGCCCGCGCCCGCACTGGTCTGACGCGGGCGGCCGAAGCGTCCCGCCGGTCGGCGGGACCCCCGTCGCCAGGCTCCGCATCCGGTGCAGGGCGCGGACGAAAAGCGGCCGGGCATGTGTGCCGAGACGCTTCGGTCGCTGAACAACGCACCAGGTCAGGAGCGGTCCAGGGTGCGGGAAAGCGACCGAAGCGACTCAAGTTTCAGATGAGGGAGACGGGCAGGCCCGTCTCCGGTGTGCCGTCAAGGGCCGGGCAGGCGTCGTCGCCGACGCCTGCCCGGCCCTGGCCTGCCGCGCGTCGCGTGAGCGGTCCGGGGACAGGTCTGCGGCAGGCCGGTGCCGCGGGGTGCCGTGACATCGCGGGGCGGCCGGGGACCGCCGGGAACGCATCGCCCGGAGCCGGTGCCCGGCCGCCGGTCAGGCCACGACCGGTGCCACGGTCACGGCGGAGGTGAAGACGAGCTCGCCGTCCTGATGGCCGGTCACGAGCATGCGCTCCCCGCCGTCCGCATGCGGGGGCAGGGAACACGCCGTGACGATGCAGGGCGTGTCGAGCTCCGCGTAACGGGCGAACGTGCTGGTGATGCCGACCGGCAGACAGGCGCGCCCCAGCGTCGCGGCCGCTGCCTGGCGGGCAGCCTCCAGCAACAGCATGCCCGGCACATGGTCGACGGGATGGTCGAAGAGCACCGGATGCCGGGTGTCCACCCTCAGCTGCCAGCAGTCCGGCTCCGGCACGGGGGACAGCACGACGTCCGTGGAGAAGACGCGCCCGACGTCGTGGGGGGCCGCCGGGCTGGTCAGCGGAAGTGCTGTGGGAGTGCCGTCCCCGATCCGGGCGGCCCGCAGGCGCCGGTAGACGGCCGGCGACGTGCAGGTGAACGTGGCGGACCCGGTCGCGGCCACCCTGCTGTCGCGGAGGATCACGGCCTCGTAGTGAAGCCCCGAGAGGCTCGACCCGCGGCGCTTGATGTCCGTGCAGGTGATCAGGATGTCGAGGGAGGCGGGAGTGGATCCGACGAGCATGTGCTCCCGGTTCATATCGACCGTCAGGTCCCACATGAGGAACTGGTGGCCGAGCGGGACCCCGAACTCCGCGTGTGCCAGCAGGATCCCGGCCTGGCGAATCGTTTCAGCGAGCAGGAGCGGGTCATGGCAGCCGTCGATGGCGGCGAAGAAGCAGTGCCGGCGGGGCAACTGGGCGGCCACGGTGAAGTGGCTGTCGTCCACGCGCTCCCAGCCGGTGAGCATCACCTCGGCGACGCCGGCACGGTGGACCAACTCCCTGGGAACAGTGCTGGTCAGCGATGGAAAGTGCGGGACGGTCACATGGGCCGGCGCCGCGGTGAGGTCCCCGGCGGGCAGTGTGCCGGGTATCGGGTGGTCGATGAGAAAGGTGGTGGCAGACATTTCCATCCCCTTGCGCCACATTGGCATGAAAGACATCTGTGAGCCGCTCGAGGCACAAAGATACATACCACCCGGTTTAATTTCTAGGGGTGAGTGAACTCGACTGCGTCACCTGCGGAGTTGTCCGTTCCAGGCGTGCCGCCTCCAGCGGATCGGGAGCGGCCCTAGGGCGTGACGGCCCGCCGTTTTCCCGGAGTTCGCCGTCCGGTCATGTGCCGGGGCGTCATGAGGGCGCAGTGTCCGCCTCGTCGGCGGCCAGGGCTCGCGCCCGGAGGGACCCGAACCGGCGTGTGCCGATGGCGGGATGGGCCGCGCGCGACGTCGCTCTGCGCGGGGGACGCCCCTGCGGCGCCGTCCTGCGGCGGGCGTTGCGGGGCCGGCGGCTCTTGTACGGGGGGCCGGCGGCACGGGGCGGCCCTTGGGGGTGGGATGGGGGCCGCCCGTCCCGCGGAGTTCTTCGCGTTCGCCGGGGCCTCGACCGCCGGTGCAGCGCTTCTCGAGCCGTCCGGCGGACCGTGGGCGGAAACCCTGAGGAGAGGGAGGCCGGGTGAGCAGTCAGGCGCGCACCGATGCTGTCATCCGCGTGGAGCGCGGCGGCCCCGACGAGGAGGAACTGGCTGCGGTCTGCGCGCTGTTGTCGATCCTCGCGCGGCGTACGGAGCAACAGGAGTCCAGCCCCCGGACGCCCACGGCGCGGGGCTGGCGGCGCCAGGAGAATCCGCCTTACAGGGCCCCGCTCAGCTGGCGCTGACCGGGCAGTCTTTTCTGTCCGAGAATCAAAAAACCGGACAAGCGGTTTGTTAGGCTGTGCGGATGGTCGGGGCGTATGGCATCCGCAGCGACGAGAGGAAGGGGTCGTGATGACTTCTTCGGCCGGTGTGGAGCCGACCGAGGCGCGCGCGAGAGCGGCGGCGCTGCACGCCCTTCGCGACGAGGCCCTGCGCGGCCCCGGCGAGAAGGCGACGCAAGCCCAGCACGCCAAGGGCAAGCTGACGGCGCGCGAGCGGATCGAGTTGTTGCTCGATGCCGGCTCGTTCCAGGAGGTCGAGCAGCTGCGGCGGCACCG
>NZ_JBEPDM010000064.1:0-30192 GCF_040300305.1 Streptomyces sp. NPDC000410 | reverse complement strand
AGAAGAACGTCCTCGACCGCCAAAGCTGGACCACCCGCGCAGAACTGCGGATCGCGATCGTGACCTGGATCGAGCGGACCTACCACCGGCGCCGCCGACAAGCCGCACTCGGCCGACTGACCCCCGTCGAATTCGAAACCGTCATGACCACACCGGCCCTCCAGGCCGCGTGACCCAACCTGTCACCCGAACCTGCACCAGACCCATCTGCGCGTTCAGGTCGCGGTCCAGACCGCCGAGGGGAGGACTGACGCAGTGGCTACCGACTACCTGCTCGCCCGCATTCAGACACTGGGCGCGGAGTCGCCGCCTCGCCTCCGCATGCACTCATCCACCGCCTCAAGCCCCCTCAGTACCGTCCACAGCGAAGACCTCAGCACACTGCCCGCAGGAAGGATCATCGGTACGCTCTCCGCCTTCTATTTCGCGCTCCGGCCAGACCTGACCTGGCGTGCCCGAGTCAGCATCGTCGATCCCAACCGTGTCGCTGTCACTCTCTCCCGCAACGGCAGCCACGCCGCGAGCGTCATCTTCAGCCGCCTCGACATGGGCCTGCCGTCCATCGAGGGCACCACAGATCAAGACGCCGCAAATGGGGACCGTCTTCAAGCACAGCTATTGACCGGAGCGGCGGCGTTCATCCTCGTGCACCTAAGCCAAGTTCACCATCGGCTCCAAAGGGGGCTCTACTCGGCCCTTAGCTGGAAGAGCGTCACCCTTCACGTCATCGCCACTAGCGCCGCGCTCATCGACGACCCAGAGCAGCGCACTGCCCTGCTCGCCCGCGCTGTCAACGAGGATCCGCAATACCCTCTGGCCCGCCTTGAGTACCTGTGGGCCCTACAGGGTGATACAAAGATCGACGAGCCCGCCTACCGGCAGTTCGCGGACGCCCTAGACGATGAACTCAAACAATTGAACCTGCCTGAGGGGTCGCCGCTCCTCATCCGGGCGCTGTACCGCAGTGCTGCCCAGCGGATCAACCTTTATGCTGCCGAAGGATATCCACAAAATCTCAAGGAACTCGAAGCTGCGGCCGCCTCGGTGAGGCGGTTTGCGGACCAGTGCCAAGGGGAAAAGAATGAGATCCCGCAGTGGGCTCAGTTCGCCGAGCAGGTGAAACCTATTGCTGCCGTCATGCTGCGCCAGATCGAGGCCTTGCAGCTGGTAGGCCCCTTGCTTCCCGCGCCGGCGGACAGAACAGTCGTGCCCCGGTACGCCTACGAGAACGCGTGCCTGGACTGCTTCCTCGAACGGCGAGGAGCAGCCAGCCCCGAAGATGCCATCCATCAGCTGCGCTTCGCACTGCCCAACGAGCGCGACAAAGAGGAAGCAAGACAAGATCCGTGTCTGAGTTCGCTGCGCGCCAGGGACGACTTCCGGGCGCTGGTGAAGTTCAGCCGGGCCCGTGGCAGAACTCGGAGGCGTGGGCCGACGCCAGGCCCTGGGGCCAGTAGCTGACCTGCGACGCTAAACGACAAGCTGAGGCGAGGAGCGGGAACGGTCCCCACGTCAGGAGGTGCTCGATCGCCTCCACGGCGCCTCGGCCGCCGCGTCAGGGCTGTTGAGACCCTCGGGCCACTGCTTCCCGGCAGCCCCAGGGCGTCCGCAGGCCCGCCGCTCGGCCCTCGATGTCGGTGTTGCGGTTGTCTCCGACCATCCACCCGCCTCCGCCGAGGGAAGCGCCGCAGCGGCGGGCCACAGCACCCCTTCGCCGACGGGGATCCGATAGTCATCGGGTGCGCGGTTCCCTCCTCCAGGCGCTTGGTGACCAGGCGGATCTCGTCGTCCGTACACTCGGTGAGCAGCTGGAGGTGCGGCTCGGTGAGGTAGTCGGGGATGGACATCAGCCGGCCGTAGGCGTCGTACGGCGACGCCGTGAGGCCCACGTAGGTGCTCTTGCTCTTGCTCATCTTGGTACCCGTGCCGTCGGCCCTCGATGAGCTGGGCGGTGATGACGACCTCGGGGGTCTGGTCCGAGATCTTCATGACCTCGCGGCACATCTGGAGGTTCAAGAGTTGTTCCACGCCGCCGAGCTCGACGTTGGCGTCGATGGCCAAGGGGCGATTCTATCGATCAGGGACTTCATTCGCACCCTTGTTACGGCGCGCGCCATCTGGGGTGGGAGTGCTCGGACAGACGCCGGGGTTACGCCGATTCCATGGCCTCGCCTACGGCACGGCTGACGCGATCGCGGAGCGCGTCAGCGGAGACATACGAGAGTGCCTGGGCCAGCGAATCGAGTGCGGAGGCGAACTGGCCCACCTGCTGGCGCAGATGGGCGTCAAGAAAGGAGGCCACGGCCCCCGTGGCGCTGCGGCTGGCCTGCCGCGCGTACAGCACGGTGAGGGAGAAGGCCCAGCACGCGTGCAGGAAGCCGTAGACGGGGCGAGGAGTTCCCCGCCAGGGGGAGAAGAAGGTGATGTCGGCGGGAAGGCGCACGTCATGTGCGGCCAAGGCGTCGTTGAGCCAGTTGTGGGCGGCCTCGTGGATCAGGTCGCGGGCCAGGACCTCGGGGTGGGCGGTGTAGTCGGTGAAGACGGTGCCAGGGAGGCGGGTGAGCGCCCAGCTGTGGAGGGTCTCGTCCAGTCGGCGGCGGTTGAGCAGGCAGACGACGGGGGCGTGCTGGGTGAGCAGTGTGCCGAAGCCGTGCTCGGCGGCGGATGCAAGCGCGGCGCGCACGAGCGCTTGGGCTTCGGGCAGGGCAGGGCTGGTGTCGGGACGGATGAGGTAGTACGCGGTTTCGGAGATCTCCGAACGGAGCAGGTTCTCGGGTCGCGGGCTGAGCAGGATGTGCGGGCCGGTGGACAGGTGGGTCAGGTCTCGCGTCGTCGTCTTCCGGTACCAGGCGAGGAGGTTCGTGTTCCGGGCGCGCGCTGCGTGCTCGGCGCCTTCGAGCAGGTGGTGGGCCACGGCGTAGTCGAGGGCGGACGAGCCGATGCCGTTGCCGAGTACGGAGGCGATGCGGCTGGTCCGGAGGTGCTGGTGGCCGGCGATGCCATCGAGGGTGACCAGGGCTTCCGGGGACAGGGTGCTCATCTGGACTCCAGGTGTGGACCGGGGCCGGACCCCGGCTGGGTCCGGCCCCGGTAGCGGGTCAGGCCGTGGTGGTGGGCTCGGTGGCGTCGGGCTCCACCGTGGCGGCGAGCCAGGTCTCGGTGGCCGCGTTGGAGGTGTGCGCGGTCGTGCGCACCGTGTCGCTGTCACGCAGGGACGCGACGGCCTCCAGGAACTCGTCGAACGTCTTGTCGTCTGCCACTGCTCGCTCTCTCCTCTGATCGGGGCCGTGGGTTGGCGGTGAGGGGGCGGGAGGGACGGCGGACCACGGGGTCCGTTCATGGCGGGTTACCTGCTCACTCGGAGACGAAGAGCGTGAGGAACTTGCGCACACGGCCGGTTCGGACCGGCTCCGTGCCGTGGACGAGTTGGCTGCCGAAGACCACGAGCGTTCCCGGAGACGGGGCGACGTTCCATCGAGTGCGCGGCATGCTGCGGAACCAGGGGGAGGACATGTCCGTCCCCTCGTGTGCGAAGCGCATCCCCGGGGCGTAACCCGACCCGGTCGGCGCCTTGTCCGCGGTCCAGACGGCGTCGCTACCCGTGGTCTCCACGTAGAACGCGCCGCCGGTGTCCTGGATGTCCGTGAGTGTGACCGTCGCGGCGGCGATCTGGCGGGGACGGGTGAGGGGATCGGGGGCGATGCCGTCGGCATGGGGGGTGATGTACTGGTCGGCGCCGTACTCGAGGTAGATCCACGGCCGGTGGCCGGTGACCGATGGCAGGGTGCGCGTGATGGCGGCCATGCACAGTTCAAGGGCCTGGTCGAGCAGGGCGGTCGCCTCGTGCGGGATCTCGGTCATCTCGATTCGGCCGGCCGGCTCGTAGACGCCCTGTGCCTCGGCGGGGGAGTGACCGGGGATCTCGTGGATGGTGGTGTGGCGGCTGGCGCCGTAGCGGTCGCGTCCGAGGGGGCCGAGCGTGTCGTCCATGACGAGGTTGAGTCGCTCGATCTCGTCCGGCTTGATGAAGCCCTCCACAGTGCGGATGGACAGGGTCTCGGCGATGTGGATCACTGCTCGCCTCCGCACGCGCAGGGGGTGGACGGCGGGGCAGTGGCGGCTTCGGCCAGGGCCACCGTGAGTACACGCACCGCCTGGGCTAGGTCCTCGAAGTACTCGGCAGGCGTGGTGCCGGCCGAGGGTACGAGATGGAGGTCGAGCGTCGGATACACCCGGCCGGTGGTGCGGCACGTGAGCTCGCTGCGACCGAGGACCAGCGAACACGCCTCGGGCAGGGAGGACTCGGCTCGGCTGGCGGTACGGCACAGGCGCGCCGCTGTGCGCGCGTACTCGGCGCGGTCGCGCGGCAGGATGCCGACCGAGAGGAAGCGGGGCTCGGCTCGGGGGAGGTCGGCGTAGGCGTGGCCCTGGCAGCTGTCGTAGGTGACGGCGTTCCAGCCCGCGGTGAGCGCGTCGACGACCGGGTGGACGCCGGGCTCGATGCCCTCGTGCCACTGGGGGTGGTGGGGGTCGAGATCGTCTGCCTCGTGGACGCCGGGGAGACCGACCGTGTTGATGTTCCCGCTGGCGCTGACCTGGAGACGCGCGGGCGTGCGGGGCACGGTGGGGTCGTCCCAGCGGGCCAGGAAGGCGGCGACCTGGTGCATGTCGTTGGGCCGGACGGGACGCCAGCGCAGCCGGGAACAGGAGGCACCGGGCGTGAGGTCCGGCTGGGCGAGCAGGGCGGCGACGCCGTCGATCAGGCGCATGCGGTGGTCGCAGTAGGCGTCTTCGTCGCCTGCGGCGGCGAAGCGGAGGCGGACCGCCGGGCAGCCCGCGCCGCAGGTGTCGCGGTAGTCGCAGGTCGTGCACTTCGCGACCAGGGAGCGTGCCTGCCGAAGCAGGGGAGAGCTGCTCTGGGCGCCGGCCACGTCCGTCTCAACGTGTACGTCGCCGAGCGCGGCCAGGCCAGCCTGCGGCCAGGGCAGTTCGTCGCAGCTTCCCAGGCGGTCATCGGGATAGAGGGTGAGGACGTGGTCGCACTTCAAGTCGGAGAAGTGACAGGAGCGGGTCCGCAGACCCCTCAGACGGCGGATGACGGAGACGACGGGCTCCAGCTTGACGCGGCGGAACAGGCCGCTGGCGACCCAGTGGTGGGCGGCCTCCAGCACGAAGTCGGCGTACTGACGCGGCGTGACGGCCCAGGTCGGGCCGGTGGGGCCGATGGCCCGTCGCTGGAGTGCCCGGCTGGTCGGCGTACGGGATCCGGCCACCGTGGTCGACTGGGTGACCGCCGCGTCGAAGCACGGCACCAGGCTGACCGTCGTCACGGCGGGAAAGGAGGCGAGGTGCTCCATGACCTCGGAGGCCCGGCCGAGGACGTACGGGGTGACGGCGCAGATGACGCCGACGCGGCGTTCCCGACGCCCGAGGAGTTCCAGGGCTTCGACCACTCGCGGGTACGTGGGGCGGCCGTCGTAGCCGACGCGCCACGAGTTCCCGAGTGCGTCCCCGTCGAGGGAGATGCCGATCTCCAGCTCCGGGTAGTGCCGCTCGAACAGGTCTAGCCAGGCGTCGTCGAGCTGGAGCCCGTTGGTCTGGAGGCTCACGCGGATGACGTTCGGCTGTGCGGCGAGCGCGTCAAGGATCTCCGCGATCCGTTCCCGGCCGGCGGTCAGGGGCTCCCCGCCGTGGAGTTCGATGCTGAGCGGACGCCCGGAGAAGATCGAACCGAGGCGGTGGACCTGTTCCGCGCTGATCCGGGCGCCGCCCGGTGACTCCTTGCGCTTCTCGAAGCAGTACAGGCAGTCGATGTCGCAGGTCTCTCCCCGGAGTTTGAGGATGACAGAGACCGCCGTGTCCGGCCCGGTGTTCGACAGCGGGGCGTAGAGACTCTCCAGGTCCGTGGGGGCGGTGCGGGTGACGGGCATCAGAGGACTCCCGAGGAGGAGAGGCGCGGTCTACGCGCCATCGGTGGAGACCGTGGACAGCCACCCGAGGAGTTGGCCGCCGGTGACGGGGATGTGGACGTCGCCGCGGCGAAGGAACCATCCGTCGGCGTATCGCTGGGGCAGCCAGCCGGCGTCAGGGGCACCCAGGTTGGGAGGCGTCCGCAGCGGGTCATTGACGGGCCAGCAGTCCAGGAGCGCTCTGGTCACGCGCCGCTGAACCGGACGGAACCACTCCCACGTCTCCGCGTGGGCCGCGTCGATCGGCAGACGGGACGGAGCGCCGGCAAGAAGCGGCAGCCACTTGTCGCCCAGGATCGGATGCCCGGCCGCCGCGCACTCGAGCGCGGTGAGGCAGGTCTCCAGCTTCCGGCAGACGACGCCGACCGGTTCGGCCAGGCCGTCCGCGACGAGGCCGGTCAGGTCTTCGGCGAGGCTCGCCGCGACCTCCGCCTGGTCGGCGACCGCCCAGCGTCGGTAGCCCTGGCGCTCCTCGGGATCGAGCACCGGGCCCCAGCGTCCGGAGCCGTACGAGAGAGCGGTGCGCAGGCACATGAGGTCGTGCATCGAGGCGCGTACCCGTCGGAACGATCCGAGGTCGTCGCGGTGGACGTCGAAGGAGCGGAGCAGGTACCGGAGTTCCTCCGCCCGCTGCGGCGCTGTCGCCTGGAGGTCGACACGGACGCCATCCACGATGCGTGACTCCCACGCCGGCAGGGTGCCTTCCACGATGCCACGCAGGTCGATGTCGCTCGCCGCGTGGGCGAAGCCGCAGGCGAGGGCTCCCTCCAGCCAGACCTCGCGGGCCTTGCCGGACGCGAGCAGTGCCTGGGCGACTCTGTCGGCGATCTCCCGGCGCAGTCGTGTCGATGGGTTCACCGGTGGCCTCCCTCGATCAGGATCTTGTTGTCAGCGGTGATCTCCCTGAGGAGATCTGTGGCCCATATGTCGAGCGCGCCGCGCACGTCGGACCGCTGGGCACCTATGTGAGGTGAGGCCAGGAGGTTGAGCGGCGTCGTGGAGTCGGTGAGGAGCGGCAGATGCTTCCGCTCGACCGGGTCGAGGGCGAGGCCCGAGAGCCTCCCGTCCGCCAGCGCCCGCAGGCAGGCGGCGACGTCGAGGGTCTCCAGCCGACCGGCGCAGATCAGCAGAGGCCGCTGCGGAGCGACGCGTGCGAGGAAGTCCTCGCCGATGAGCTGTTCGGTCGTGGGGCGCAGCGGCAGAGCGATCACGTGTACCTGCGACTGCTCCATGAGGGCTGTCGGCGACAGCTCCCGCAGACCGGGAGGGTTCGACGGCCACGCGGCGAAGGCCGTGTGGCCCATGAAGGGGGCGAGGGCCCAATCTGCGGCCAGCCCCACCGGACCCGCGCCCCAGATACCTGCGGCCAGGGTGCCGAGTGACGCACCCATGCATGCCTGCTTCTCGTGCCGGCCCAGCAGCAGCGCGTGCTGCCCCAAGGGGATCCGCCGGGCCAGGGCGAGAGCGGCGGCGAGCACCCACTCGCCCACGGCGTCCGCGCCGGCCTCGGCGTTGCGGTGCAGCGTGATCCCACGGTGCCGGAGGGTGCTCACGTCGATGTGATCGATGCCGGAGCCGGTCCGTACGACGTGCCGCAGGCGAGGAAGCGCGTCGAGCTCCCGCTCGCCCAGACGGACGCCGGAACGCAGGACGAGCACGGCCGTGTCGGCGGGCGGAGGCGAGTCCAGGTCCGGCAACTCGTGTACGAGGACATCGGGCAGGGCGCGGCGGATCGCGCTCGCGTCCGCCGCACCGCGTAACACCAGGACGGCGCTCATCGGATGAACTCCGGCTTCTCGTACCGGCCGAAGGCGAGATCGCCTTCGCCGACGATGACGGTCACCGGCGACGGCACGCCGAAGTACGCGTCGCAGGCGCGCTTCACCCCTGGGAGCCCGTCCCAGGCCCGAGGATTGACCACCGTGTCCGCGTAGTCGTCGACGAGCAAAACGCCCGTCGGCACCAGGCGGGTGACGCAGTGCGTGAGCCCCGTGAGGGTGGAGTCGTAGAAGTCGCCGTCCAGGTAGGCGAACGCGATCTCGTCGGGCAGCTCCTTGGGAAGGGTCTCGTCGAACCATCCCGGATGGATGACCGGCGGCGGCCTGCCCCAGGCCGCGTGCGTGGCGCGCACGTCGTCCGGGGACGACCGGAGCTCGCCCGCCGCCAGGTGGTCCGAGTCCTCGGCGCCGGGCGCGGGCATGCCCTGGAAGGAGTCGTAGACGTGGATCTCGCGGTCGCGGTCGCCCAGTGAGTCGAGCACGCTACGGATCCAGAGGGCCATCGCGCCCCTGTAGCAGCCGAGTTCCACCACAGGGCCCGGCAAACCGCGGGCGGTCAGGTCGGTGAGCTCGTCGGCGATCACGTGGAGCCGGTCGGCACAGACCGTTCCGGAGTGCTCCCGCAGCAGCCACTCCCGTAGATCCTTCAGTGTCGGATCCATGAAGGTCACCACCTGTCCACGAAGGGGTCGGCGAGCTCACCGCTCAGCGCCGCTGATAATGGGCGGTTGATCCGGGGCAGCAGGTACACGTCGCCGAGACGTTCCAGCGGAACCCACTCGAAGCCCACCTGGATGGGGTCCGGCGGCTCCGGCATGCGCGGCTCGGCGTCGTCCACCTGCTCGGCGAGGAAGTTGAACTGAACCTTCTGCACGTCCCCGAACTCGCCCTGCCACGACTCGGGGACGTACTCGACGACACACAGCAAACGCCGGGCCACGACCTGGAGGCCGGTCTCCTGCGCGACCTTGCGGTTCACGGCCTGGCGCAGGTCCTCGCCGACCTGGGCCTTGCCACCCGGGAGGTTGTAGTGGAACCCGGCCTCGTCGTCGTACGACAGCAGCAGGACGGCGCCCTCGCGTACGATCGTCGCCTTCACGGAGACACTGATCCGAGGCAGTTCGGGCGTCAGAGGCACGACAGCGCCTCCGGTTCGCCGACGCGCATCAGGTCTCCGACTTCCGCGAGGGACCCCGCGACGGTGGAGCGGAAACTCCCTCCGCGCCGGAACTGACGGGCGGCGGTGCGCATACCCGCGAGGGCGGCACGGCTGAGCTGGTTCGCGTAGATGCAGAGGCGGAAGCCGGCCTCGCCGAGTTCGGCGGCGCTCAGGTCGGGGAACGCCGTGGGCACGCTGACCAGCGGCACGCCGTGGTTCCACGTACGTCCGATGGCCCGCGCCTGGTTACCGGTCGCGTCCTTGGAGTGGATGAGTACCGCATCAGCCCCGGCCTCGGCGTACGCCTCGGCGCGGGCGATCGCCGTGGCCATGTCCTCGCCGGCGATCAGGGCCTCGGTGCGGGCCACGACCACGAGGCCGTCACCGGCGACCTTCCGTATGCGCCCCACCTGCTCGCACAGCAGGTCCCGGTCGGCGAGGTTCTGGGCCCGGTGGGCCGCGAAGCTGTTGCACTTCGGGTACGCGCTGTCCTCGACACACACCGCCGCGGCTCCGGCGCGCATCAGGTCGTACGCGAACCGCTCCGCTGTGCGCCCCGAGCCGCCCGCGTTGTCGATGTCCACGATGATGGGCATCTCGGTGACACGGCCGAGCGAGTCGACCACGTCGGACAGGTCCCGAGGGCCCAGGACGTTGGCGTCGGGCAGCCCGGAGGCCGCTGACACTTCCAGACCGCTCACCCACAGGGCGTCAAAGCCCGCCTCCGCCGCGACGTGCGCGGCGAGCGCGTTCACGGCACCGATCGCCAGTAGCGGGTTCTCCCGCTCGCTGTCGTCGAGGGCCTCGCGCAGACGCGTCGCCTTCGTGCCGTCAGCCATGGGTCTCTCTTCCTTCCGCGTGGGCGGCGATGGGCGGTACCAGCTGTCGGTCGCGCAGTACGTCCCAGGCGGCGAGCAGCACCTCGGACCGGGGTCGGCGGGCGTCCAGGCGGACCACGTCGCCGAGGAGCGGGAACTCGTCGGGCTTCGTGACCACGGCCTCGTAGGTCTCGCGAACCCGACTCTGGACGTCGTGCACGTCCCAGTCGGCCCGGACAGCGTCACCCTGTCGGGCCTGCGCCCGGCTCATCGAGGTGTCGGTCTCCAGGTCCAGGACGAGCGTGAGATCCGGGGCCGCTGTGAGCTGCGCGGACAGCACCTCGTACGTCTCCGACACCCGCATGTCGTGCTTCACAGCGAAGAAGGCCAGCTCGCTGAGGAGCCAGCGATCCGAGATCACAGGCCGGGACGGCCGCTGGGGGAGCACGAGGCGATCCAGCGTGGCCCGCTTGTCCGCCGCGATCGCGGACAGATAGGCGTCACGGTTCCCGGCGTTCGGCTGGTACTTGCCAGTGATGATGGCGGCGGCTTGGTCGGCGGCGAGGAAGTTGGTGGTGAGCACGCACAACGGGGTGACGCCGTAGAGCCCCTCCCAGAGCCGGAACAGGCCCTTGCGCAGCGTCGTCTTGCCGGTGCCGTCGAGCCCCTCGATGACGATGAACGGATAGCGGTGGTTCATTCGACCTGCCCCGCCCCCGTGCCGCCGGCGTACTTGGTGAAGCGACCCCGCCAGCGGGCCGTGGTGGACACCAGGTCCACGAGCCGGAGCTCCGCCAACTCGTCGATGAGGCGGGGCAGCTCGGGCTCGGAGCAGATGCCGGCCTCGATGGCCCGGCAGTACGCGGCGCGGAGGACCGGGTCGTCGCCGGAGTCACGCAGCGCCGCCTCCAGCACCCGCGTGGCCATGCCGTGGGCCACGACGCTCACCGCGGTGCCCAGGGCCTGCTCGTGGAGCGGGCCCGGGTGCGGCTCCAGCGTGATGTGGTGCACCCCGCGGTGGCGGATGACCGTAAAGAAGCCCACCCACCAAGCGGCGGCGGCGCTGACGGCGGTCACGGCGTCGGACCAGGCCGCCCCGGACCGTTCCACGAGGAGGTTCTGGGCAGCGGTGTCGGCGGCGCGGTGAAGTGCCCCGCGCCGGTTCAGCGACTCCGCTCCGTGCCGCTGGGGCAGCTCCCACCAGAAGCCGAGCCCGGCGTCCTCCAGTAGCGCCATCGCGGACTCGTCGGCAGCCGGCAGCGGAGACGGGCGCTGGGCCAGCACGGAGACATCGGCGCCCGGCACGTCGGGCAGCGCCTTCTCCTCGGCGACGGCAGCCCGCCATTCGTCGAGATGGAGATGGAGCCGCTGGGTCAGCAGCCCGTCCGCCAGCGTCTGCCAGGCATGGGCCAGCGGTGGCGAACCGGGTGGCCGGGGCGGCAGGGTCAAGGAGGTCACAGGTCGGATCCTCACGTCCGGGGAGTCGCGGCACGCGGCTCCGGTCGGTGGTGCTCCACCACGATGGCCGCCACGAAGGCCCACGCTCATGAGTGTTTATGAGCGCCACCAGCGGAACGTGTCCGGGTGGTCGCAGAGCGAGGGAGAATGCCGACCATGGTCGACAGCGGACAGCGGCGGTGTACGCGCTGCGGTGCCCTTCTCAGTCGCTTCAACGCCGGTACACGATGCGCCTCGTGCCAGGACGGGCCGGCCGCCCGACGGGCCGACCCGGCCTTCTGGCGTGATCCGACGGTCCGGCGAGCCGTGGCCGCATGGGAACTCGGCACCGTCGTCAAGCTGTTCAGGAAGCACACAGGCCTCTCCCAGGCCGGCGTGGCGCGGATGGTCAGCATCGACCAAGCCGAGGTCAGCAGACTCGAGCGCGGGCTCAAACAGATCCGCGACCGACGGCAGTTCGTCCAGTGGACCGATGCGCTGGGAGTCCCGGAGGAGCTGCTCGGGCTCCTGCCCACGGCCGATCCGCACACCCCGGACGCCACGAGTCGCCCAGGAACGGCGGACACCGCAGCGCGTGGGTACGTGGCGCTGCCCGAAGGCCCAGGCCAGCTTCTGTTACCCGCCGGCCGGTCCGTCCCGACGACGGCGCTGCCCGTGCTGACCCTTCCCGCAGCCTCCTTCATCGGGGACAGCCTGCGACTCGACTCCCGCCCGGAGCTGGACGCCTGGCGCACCATGCCGATGCGCGCGCTCGTCGTCGCGAACCGCACGGTGGACGGGGCGGTCCGGCAGTTCGTCGCCGACGCAAGGCCGAGCGGCGTACGCGGCACCGCCTCCGACCCGGTCGACGTCCCGGCCGCGTACGAACTGGACGACCTGACTTACGGCATCCTGTGGGCCATGTCGGGATTCGAGGCGGCGCTGCTGGGCGACGACCAGGCCCTGCACACCTCGCTGGCTTCGCTCGCCGCTTCCCCCGGCTCGCCGCTCGCCTCCAACCACGGCCTGACCGAAGTGTCCACGATGCTGATCGGCTCGGAGACCGCGGCCCGGTACATCCTGGGCCACCGTGACCACCTGGGCGACGCACCCGTCTTCTGGACCAGGGAACAGCGCGGTGAGGAGGCCGCCACCTGGCTGTTCTTCCGGCACATGTACCGCTACCTCGAACGAATGGCGCCCCGGCGCCCAGGCGGTACCAGCGGCCGGGGGTTCTGCGTCCCCGAGACGGCGGTCGCCTCCTCGCCGGCGTACGAGCGCGTCCTGATGTTCCTCGCCATCGCGCTCATGGAGTCCTTCGGTATCCGTACCTGGGTGACGGACGACGGAGGCTTCGCACACACCGACGGGTTCGCCCTCTCCCACGGGCGCCGAGCTGTGATCGCCTCATGGGTACGGACCGAGGGGGCGTCCCACCTCGCAGTCACCGCGAGGCCGGGAGCCCTGCGGACCTTCGCCGACGTGACCGGCCACGTCAGCCACCACTCGGCCACTGCGGCCGAGCAGGCCGGACAACGCCTCGCGGCAACCGCGGAGTACCTCGGCCTCGATGCGTCCTGGCTCGGTCGCCGGTGCGCACAGTTGTCGGCCGTCGGCACGGAGCGGCTCGCCCGGCCGCGCAGCCGGTTGCTCGGCCTCGAAGGGCTGGAGGCCGCCTGCCGGTTCGTGGCCGAGCAGCTGGTGATCATTCCGCGTACCCGGACGGCGCCGACCCGATAGCCTGCGTGAACCACTCGTGAGGCCGCGCTCGGCGGTGTCCGGACAGGGGAGCAGGGGATATGACGGAGTCGGTCAGGAACGTGGCGGTCTTCTCCCTCGGCGGCACGATCGCCATGACCACCGATCCCACCACCGGAGGCGTCGTTCCCGCGCTCTCGGCTCACGAACTCCTCGCCGCGGTACCCGCACTGGCGACGAACGGTATCGGCCTCAAGGTGCGGGACTTCCGGCGTCTGCCCGGCGCCTCCCTGACCTTCGAGGACCTCACCGCCCTGTCCGCCGCGATCGCGGCGGAGCTGGAGGCCGGTGACATCGACGGTGTCGTCATCACCCAGGGCACCGACACCATTGAGGAGACCGCCTTCCTCCTCGACCTCTACCACGGCCACGAGCAGCCGGTCGTCGTCACTGGCGCGATGCGCAATCCCACTCTGCCGGGCGCTGACGGTCCGGCCAACCTCCACGCCGCCGTCCTGGCCGCCGCCGATCCCGGACTCAGCGGCGCCGGCTGCCTCGTCGTACTCGGCGACGAGATCCACTCGGCCCGGACCGTCCGCAAGTCCCACACCACGAGCCCCGCCGCCTTCACCTCACCGGCGTGCGGCCCCATCGCGCGGATCGCGGAGAACCGGGTGCGGTTGGTGGGCGGCCTGCCGTCCCGCGGACTGCTGGTCGGAGCCCCCGACCGTGAGGCGCGCGTCGGGCTTTACACCGTCACCCTTGGCGACGACGGCACCCTGCTCGACCTGTGGGACGGCAACTGTGACGGACTCGTGGTCGCGGCCTTCGGCGTCGGCCACGTCCCGGAGCGTCTCGTCGAAGGGCTCACCAAGCTCGCGTCCCGCATCCCCGTGGTCCTCGCCTCCCGCATCGGCAACGGCCCCGTCCTGTCCGACACGTACGGCTTCCCGGGCTCCGAGAAGGACCTCCTCGGACGAGGACTCATCGGCGCCGGAGACCTCGGCCCCTACCAGGCGCGGCTCCTGCTGCAGGCCCTGCTCGCCCAGGGCGCCGACGGGGCGGCCGTCCGCGAGACCTTCACCACCGCCTCCGCCCGCTGATCCCACGTCACCAGGAGACACCCGCACATGCGTGCTCACGAGCTGACCGTCGGCCGTACCTTCGGCGTCACCTTCGACCACGGGGAGGACTTCTTCGAGGCGCTGTCCACCTTCTGCCGGGACAACGGAGTACGGCAGGGCTACATCCCCTCGTTCATCGGGGCCTTCGCGGAGGCCGAGATCGTGGGCGCCTGCGAGAAGCTCGCCGACCCGGACGCACCGGTCTGGGCGAAGACGTACGTCACAAACGTCGAGGCGTTCGGCGCGGGCACACTCGCCCACGACCCGGCCACCGGCGGGATACTCCCGCACATCCACGTCTCCGCCGGCCTGAAGGCCCAGTCGGCCGACGGCAGGACGAGCCATCTCCTCAGCGCCAAGGTCCAGTTCCTCAGCGAGCTGTTGATCGTGGAGGTCACGTCGCCCACGATGACGCGGCCCCGGAATCCCGACCTCTACGACGTCCCGTTGCTCACGTTCGGCTGACCGGCAGGAGCCGCCGGAGCCAGGGGTGATCGGGCGCGATCACGCTGATCGCGCTCGCCAGCCAGGCGCGTGCCGGAGCGTCGAGGAGCGGTAGTACCGCTTCGAAGTCGGTCTCGTCCTTGTCCCGGGTCGCCTTCGCCTTGTAGAAAAGCTGCACCTCGGGCGCGAGGTACGGGATGCCCGTCTCGCTCATTCGCCCGAGCCGGTCGATCGGGAGCCGGATCTCCGGGGTGCGCCGCGAGACCCACTGGGTGCCCTCGGCCTCGTCCAGCATGAGCTCCACCGACCAGGGCGCCTCCGGCGTGCGGCGGCACCAGATGTCGTGGAGCGGCGGCCGAAGGACCTCTCCAGGACGCCACGGTCGCAACTCCCCCTGGCCGGGCGGATCCGCCACGTACAGGTCCCAGTCGGCCAGGAGATCCTGTACGTGGGCCTGGTCACGCCGGAGGACGAGGACGTCGAGATCGCCGTGTGCGCGTAGCTCGCGGCCGGCCGCGAGTTCGATCGCGTACCCACCGGCGATCCACCACGGGAACTCCGCCTTGGCGAAGACCGTGGCCACATCCTCGGGACGATCCGGTACCCAGCGTCCCAACACGTCAGCACTCACCTGCCCATACTCCCAGTGACCAGACGGGCGAAGGTGAAGGCCGGCGGCGGGTCGGCGGTCTCGGTGGAGTGCCGTGCCGCTCGCTGGCCCCTCGCTCATAAACGCCCATGAGCATCAGGGGCACCGGCGGCCATCGTTGAGTGCGTGACTCGCGACCGGCCTCGTGGCTGGTGACTGAGCCACGATCCTCCCGGGGCCGCGCGCCCGAAGCCAGGGTGATTCCTGCTGCCGTACGCCTCTCAGCGGCGTAGTCGCCGCACTTCCGCGACGACATCGCAGCCCCGGGAGAAGGCCATCGCTGTCACCCACAGGAGGTCTGTCGCCCGATGATCAGCGCTCCGTCCGCCGCTCTCGGCCTCGTGTACCGCT
This sequence comes from Streptomyces sp. NPDC000410, assembly GCF_040300305.1. Classification (NCBI taxonomy): domain Bacteria; kingdom Bacillati; phylum Actinomycetota; class Actinomycetes; order Kitasatosporales; family Streptomycetaceae; genus Streptomyces; species Streptomyces sp. NPDC000410. The sequence goes on along the minus strand of NZ_JBEPDM010000064.1, from coordinate 14,765 downwards.
GGACCGACCACACCCTCAACCCGACCGGGGAAGCCCGCGTGGTTCTGCGACGTGTCCTCAGGGACCTGGGTCTGTCCGGGGACGTCGTCAGCGACGGGGTCCTGGCCGTCTCGGAGCTCGTGGCGAACGCGCACGAGCACGCGCGCGGCCCGTACGAGGTGCACGTTCGCTCGGCCGCCGGGAGGTACATCTGCGAGATCCGTGACGGGGATCCTCTGCTCCCCGAGGGGCTCTACCGCGGCGCCACCTCGTCACCGGACACTGAACCGGCCGAGGGGGCAAGCGGGTTACTCGTCGAGAGCGGACGGGGCCTGCGCATCGTGAACGAGTTGGCTCAGGGGCAGTGGGGGTTCCATGTGACGGACTGCGGGAACAAGGCCGCCTGGGTCGTGCTGGCCGCGGTTTCGGGGCCGATGGCGACTCGCGGCAGCCAGACCCTGATGGAGTGAGCTGCCTCGGCCACATCCGCGCCGCGTACGGCTACAGCGGCTCAGACAGCAGCTTGATCCCTAGGCTGCGGCGTTCGCGACTTTGGGCTTGGGCGCAACGGCCTGCCCCATGGCCCGGTCGATCGTGATCTCGATGACCACCCGCTCCGGGTCTGGTGCTGGCGTCCGCCCGTATCGCTTTCCGTAGCGAGCAACAGCGTCGTCCACTGCGGCTGCGTCCGTGCGCACTTCGGCCGTGCCTTCCAGCGTCGCCCAGCGCCCTCCGTCCACCTGACAGACGGCGACGCGCGCTTGGCCGGGAAGCGCCGCCTGAACGTTGGCGACTTTCCTGCTCGATTTGCGGGTGATAATCCGCGCGATGCCGGTGGCGGCGTCCACGGTGACCCCAACTGGCACGACATGTGGGCGGCCGTCTGGGCGGAGCGTGGTCAGAGTGCACAGGTGGTACTCATTCCAGAACTCCAGGTAGTCGGTTCCTTTGCGGTGTAACTCGGCATGCATGCCTGGAAGCCTAATCGCGAACGATGTCCCGACTGTCTGAAAGTGGCCATGGCCACAGCCCTCCTCGCGCGATGAAAGGCAGGGTTTTTAGAGCTAGATATACCTATTTGATGCTTTTGCTCGCGAGGAAGGCATTTCGGATCGGTAACGAAGGTGGCCCCTCTCGAGGTGCTCGGTGTGGTCGCGTCGTTCGTGAGAACTGCCAGCTCAAAAGCATGATCTACAACTCTGTGTGCCGATTTAGTGCGATTTGGAGCATCGGTGTCACTGTGGCCCGGTAGGCGTTCTCCAGCCGGATCTTGATGCGGCTTCGCGTAGTGTCCAATGAAGTCCCCAGGGCCTGCCCGGGGTGCTTTGCGTCGTGTCATTGCTCATTCGCGTCAGTGACTTCGGTGTCTGAGGATTCTTGGGCGCGCGCCCGTGTGGTTCACGGATCAGGTCCTTCGCGGCCTGGATCGACTACTGCCCTCGATGCCCGTGATCACTTTCGGCTGCGCTGTGCGGCGGGACTGGACATGGTCGAAATGGGCGCGGCCGTCGCCCGGCTTCGAGTCGGAGCAATCCACGGCTGGTGCGAAGGGGATTACTGATGTGGCCGGGAAGAACTGACCGCGGCGCGGCTGAACGCAAGGTGCCTGCGCGGGGCGGACTGAGCCGCCGGCGCTTGGGGCGGTGGCGTACCGCGCAGAAGCGGACGGTGGAACGAGACCTGCACCGTCGACTGCGTCGCGAGCTTCGGGACCTCGGTGTCCAGCCGCCGCTGGACGTGAAGGAGCTGTGCCGGGCGCTCGGCGAGAGGCGAGGTCGGCCGATTGTCCTGCGGCCCTTCCCGCTGGAGAAGCCCGGACCGTCGGGGCTCTGGGTCGACACGCCTCAGATGGACGTGGTGCTCTACCAGCAGGAAACGACCCCTCTGCATCAGGACCACATCATCCTGCACGAGGTGTTCCACATCATCGTGGCGGAGGACGAGCAGGCCGAGGAGGAGCCGGAAGCTCCGGACGACTTCGTCGAGGGCTGGGCCACGATGATCCCGGTGCTCGATCCCGCGCTGATCCGGCGTGTGGCCCGCCGATGCTCGTACGACGACGGGGAGGAGTGCGCCGTCGAGCTGGCGGCCACGATCATCCTGGAGTGGTCGTCGGTGCTTGACCATGTTGCCCCGATGCCGGAGGACCCCACGGTGCAGCGAGTACAGGCGGCCCTCGGTGACCGACGAGGATGGCTGTAACCCATGACCGAACTGATCCTCCTGGGCCTCGCCGCTGCCGTGGCGTGGAAGCTCTACCAGTGGTCGCGGGCCCCGCAGGACGCGCCGCTGCGTTCCGTCACCCTGTGCCTGCTCACCGCCCTGCTGTCCTACCCCCTGGCCATGCCGGGTGGTGCTTCGGGCGTCGACACCGTGGCCGGGCATGGCACGGCGAAGCTCGTGCAGAACGTGCTGCTCCTCCTGACGGTCTACTTCCTGATGTGCTTTTACCTGTACTCCGCCGACGGGCCGACCGCCCGTCGACGGGCCCGACGAGAGGCCGTCGGCGTCGCGCTGGTGGCCGTGGCCATCGTCGTGGCCGCGGAGACGGTTCCCCATGACGTCTTCGCCGGCTCCTTCAGTACGGCGGACATGACGATCCCGCAGATCGCCTTCTTCTACGGCGTTACGGGCCTGTACCTCATGTACGCCCTCGGGGTCACCGGCCGGTGGACCCGCCAGTACGCCCGCATGTCGCGTCGCCCGCACGCGACGGGATTGTGGATGGCCGCTGTGGGCCTGAGCGCGATGGCGGTGGCCTGCGCGGTCCGCGCGGTCTTCGTGGCCGTCCGTTGGAGTGGCGGGACCGTACCGCAGCCGCTCATGGCCGGCGTCGCGGTGTTCCTTGTCGTGTCCATCCTGCTCTTCGTCGCCGGTGTCACCTACGCGGGGGCCCGCGCGAGGGTCACCTCGGCGCGGCTCTGGCTGCGGCGACGCCGTGACCACCGACGCCTGGCACCGCTGTGGCAGCTGCTCACCGACGCGTACCCCGAGAACGTGCTGCGGCCGGCTTCTGCGGCTCTTTGGGATCGTTGGAGGGCGCGTGGCGTGCACCGGCGCTACCACCGGCGGATAGTGGAATGCCGGGACGGGCTGGTTGATATCAGTCCGTATCTGGCTCGCGAGGGTGAGGACGCCGAAGTCCTCTCCCTCCCCCCTGCCGTGCTGGCGGACCGCCTTCGCCAAGCCGTGACCACGATCGGGATGGACGCCCGTCCGGCGCGCCAGGCCGTACCCCTGGCAATGCCCCAGGCTGATGACCGGGACGCGGACGTGCGTCAGCTGATCGCGGTATCGGACGCGCTGCGCCTGTCCGCCTGACCGTCGACGATCAAGGAGGCCGAGATGCTGATCACCGCCCGCCGAGTCCTCGTGGGCCCTGGAACGTATCTGGACGATGGCGCAGTCCTCGTCGAAGGCGACTCGATCACGGCCGTGGGGCCACGCTCGCAGATCGCGGAGCGGGTCGGCTCGGACAGTACGCACCTCGCGTTCCCCGAGGGCACGGTGGTGCCCGGTCTCATCGACGCACACGTGCACCTGGTGTTCGACGGCGGCGCGGACCCGGTGGCCACGCTCCACGAGTCGAGCGACGAGACCTTGCTGAAGGACATGCGCCGCCGCGCGGAACAGCTTCTATCCAGCGGCGTGACGACGGCGCGTGACCTGGGAGACCGCAACGGCCTCGCCCTTCAGCTGGACGCGGAGATCGCCAGCGGCAGCACTCCCGGTCCCCGGATCGTCTCCGCCGGCACCCCCGCGACCCCGCCTGGAGGCCACTGCCACTTCCTCGGCGGTGAGGTCACCGGGGAAGCCGAGGTCCGCGACCTCGTACGGCGCAACATCGAGGCGGGCACCACCGTGATCAAGGCGATGGTGACCGGGGGCGGTTTGACCAAGGGTGGGCCACAGAGCTGGCAGAGCCAGTTCTCCCCGGAAGAACTCCAGGCTCTGGTGGACGAGGCCCACCAGGCTGGCCTGCCGGTGGCCGCCCACGCACACGGTACGGACGGCATCATCGCGGCCGTCGAGGCCGGGGTGGACACGATCGAGCACTGCACGTGGATGACGAGCGACGGCTTCGACCTGCGGCAGGACGTCCTGAAGCAGATCATCGACCGGGGCATCGCGGTCTGCCCGGCTGTAAGTCCCCACTGGCAGATGCTCCCTCGCTTCTTCGGCGAGGAGCGGGCGGCGGCCATGTTCGACCTCGTGCGGCAGATGGCTGAGGCCGGCGCCAAGCTCATCGCAGGAACCGACGCTGGAGTCCAGCGCACAGGGTTCGACGGACTGGTGCCCGCCTTGTTGTTCTACGCGCACTTGGGCCTGCCGAACGACAGGATCCTCGGGATGGCGACCGCCGACGCGGCCGACGCGCTCGGACTGGGCGAGACGACAGGTCGGATCGCTCCGGGGTTCCGCGCGGACCTGCTGGTGGTCGACGGGGACCCCCTCGAAGACCTCAGCGCCCTGAAGGCGGTCCGGGCCGTCGTCACCGAGGGGCGTCTACGCGAGCCGGGCAAGACGCCGGAGCACGAGTAGCCACGCCGCCTGCCCGCGACGTAGGAGCTGCGGACAGGCGTTTACTCGCCGGCGTCTGCTTCCTTCTCCTCGAGCTCCGCGACCAACTCGTTCACCAGCGCCATCGCCTTCGGTGACAGCCCCTGAGAGCCCAGCCCACGAGCCCTCACCCGGCCCACGGCCCCCTTCTTTGCGGCTGCGAGGAGTTGAAGACCCTCATAGACCTGAGCAGCCACGGCGGCGTCTGGCTCGAAGTACATCCGCGAGACGCCGACGACGGCTGAGAGCGCGTCCAGAACCGCCGGCGACGCGGTCCCGGTGACGCCTGTACGGAGATCCCGGAAGCCCTCCTCGGTGATGATCTGCGCTCCGGCGTGAGCGTTCACCGCATTCGCCATCTCCGCATCCGAGGGGGGGCCCTGGGGGCCGGGATACGAGCTGTTCAGGAGCAAGGTGATCTTCTCGGCCAACGATTCGGGAGGGGTGCCGAGGGCCGAGGCGCTCCCGGTTCCCGACGGTGTGGGTTCGTCAACCTGCACACCCTGCGCCTTGGCGATCGACCGGGCCTCCGCTCGCCGCAGCTCTTCCGGGCTGACCCCGTACGCCGCCGCCAAGGCCGGGACGTACTTGTCCTTGAGACGTCGCTCTCCGCGTTCGGCCGCCGCTACTGGTCCGGCGCTCTTGGTTCCGATCAGCTCAGCCGTCTCGTACTGGTAGTAACCGGCATCGCAGCGCAGGTCAGTCAGATCAGGCGGCCCAGACCGTGGAAACAGGTCGTCTACGTCCCGTCCAAGCGCGCGCGCCAGTGCGGGCAGTTTCTCCGGATCGGGAGTCTGCGCGCCGGTCTCCCAGCCGGCGACCGCCGAGTCGGACACGCCCAGCGCCTCGCCAACGGCAACCTGGTAGATCTCGGCGGCTCGCCGTACCGCGCGCAGTCGGCCTCGGTCGAAGTGACGAGCAGGCATCGGACCTCGTTTTTTGTGCAAACTGGAGTCGATCCAGTGCGTTGACTTTTTCTTCGGTCGGGAATAGTTTCAGCTTAGCGAAGAGCGGGCGGCGTTGCACGCCTGCTCGATCTTCGTCTTCGAACCCTTCGAAGGCTCTGGGTCGCGGGAGGGAGAGATCGGAGTCCCCTGCGACATCCAGTGCGCGGAGAACTCTGAACGGATCGGTGGCGGGACTCGTCTCTCGGGCTCTGGGAAGTGTTCGGCTTCGGCCGGAGGGGCACGGAGCCCTCTTCAGCAGCTTGGATGCCGAGCGGGGGTGCAGTGTCCGGGCGGGCCGTGAGTCTCGACCGCCCACCGACCTATCGACATATGTCGAGTTGGCGTCGGATCGGCTCAGCACCCGCTGCCAGCTGGAGTGTTGACCGCCGTCTGCATATGTTGCTAGTCCCTCGGCGGGAAACGCCGACGTCAGGTCAACACGTGGGAGGGAAGTAGGAACCACCCCAAGCGCCACGGACGCGCTTCCTCGAGGGGAAATGAAACCGGCGCCCAGAAGTTAGCCGCTTCCGGACGCCGAGCCCGCCACCCGAAGGGGGCGGATCCATAACTGGAGCGGGTCGGCTGACCTTTTCGACGAGAACGGCCGTCCCACTTCACCTACGAGTGAGGAATTCTCGCATGCCCGAGTCCCGGAACGGAAGGGCACACACCGCCCAGCCCGTCCAGGTCACCGACCCTGCCACCGGATCCCGCCGGCGTCGCCTGGCCACCCTCCTCGCGGACATGGTGCCCGGTGCTCGCACCATCCGCGTCTCGCAGCGTGAACCTGAGCGGACCTGGCCCAGCCCCCATGCTCGCGCCTACGACGAGCAGAGGCGCCCTGTCGCCCTCAACCGGGCCCAGGGTCTGACGGCCGCACGCTGGGTGATGCGCACTCACCCCGATGTGAACTGGAACGAGGCATACGACCTCGACCTCACCAACGGTGTCCTGCGTCCCGCCGCCGAGGCGTACGCGGTCGCGGACGGGAGGCGCTGACCGTGGCGAGGATCCGAACCTTCAAGCCCGAAGCCTTCACGTCCGAGTCCCTGGCGCAGGTGAGCGTCTATGCGGAGCGCACCTTCTTCGGGCTGATCAGCCGCGCCGACGACCACGGCCGCCTCCGTGACCAGCCCGCCGCGCTCTGTGGAGAGCTCTGGGCCGTCCGGGGCGGGCGTACGCCGGTCGACGTCGAGGACGACCTGATCCAACTCGCTGCCGCCAACCTGATCTGCCGCTACGAGGACGACGAAGGCAAGCGGTACCTGCACATCGTCACCTGGTACCGGCACCAGAAGATCAACCGCGCGAGCCGCAGCCGGCTCCCCGAGTGTCCGAAGCACGCCGCCGGGAAGCCGAAGCAGGACGCGTCGCAGACTCACGGAGAGGTGCCGGAGTCTTCAGTGAAGGCTCACGGAGGACTCACTGAGGACGCACGAATCCCCGCCGAATCCTCCGGATCGCACGAAACCGCAGGTCGCGAGGCATTCAGTGAGTCCTCACTGAACACTCACGGAGGGAGCGCTGAACCCGCAGTGAGTCCTCACCCCCTGGATCTTGGACCTAGGAACCTGGATCTAGGAACTTCTTCCCCTTCGGGGGGCGCGAGCGCCCACGCACCGGAGACCACCTCGGCCCAGCAGCTCATCGCCGAGTACACCGCCGCCTGCGCACACCGCCCGCCCAGCGGCATCCTCGGTCACCTCGGCCGCGAGACGGCCAAGCTCCTCGGGGAGGGCATCGACCCCGGCCACATCCGCGCCGGCCTGGCCCTCCACCGCGCCAAGGGGCTGCACCCCAGCACCCTGCCGAGCCTCGTCCACGAGGCCATGAACGCCACCCGCGCCGGTTTGGTCCGGCCGGAATCCCGGCCTAGCGTGCCCGGTCACCGGGCCTGGGCGAATCCCGCCGACCCTGCCGTCGCCTACGCCGAGGAGCTGTGATGCGCGACTACGACGCTCAGCCCGTCGGGGGTATCGCCCGCCGACTGGCGCACATCCTCACCTCCCGGGGCATCGACCCGAACAGCAAGCTCACGGACGCGGTCGAGCCCGTCCCCGCCCTCCAGGCGGCGCAGGCCCGTATCCCGGCCCGGTACCGAGCCGCAGTCGCCGACCACCCGGCCGTCGCTGCCTGGGTCCGCGAGGTCGCCGAGCGGGGACGCCCCGGGCCCGAAGGCGCCCCGGGCCTCGCCGAGGGCCGCTCGCTGCTGATCGTCGGCACCACGGGGACCGGCAAGACGTACCAGGCGTACGGGGCGGTCCGCTCGCTCCTGATCGCCGGGGTCCGGCTGCGCTGGAAGGCGATCACGGCCGCCGACCTGTACGCCGAGCTGCGGCCCCGTCCGGGACACGACGGTGAGCGGGAGCTGCTGGACCTGGCCCGCTGCCCGCTGCTGATCATCGACGACCTCGGGGCGGCGAAGAACAGCGAGTGGACCGAGGAGATCACGATGCGGCTCATCAACCGCCGCTACAACGCGATGCTCCCGACGCTGATCACCACCAACCTCGGCATGGCCGACCTGCGGGCCCACATCGGTGACCGCGTCGCGTCTCGGCTCACCGAGATGACCGACCGGGTCATCCTCGACGGCCCCGACCGCAGACGAGCCCTCGCGGCCGAGCGACGCGCTCTCGCCGCCGCCAGCGCCTGACCCTGCCCCGTGACGGCCGACACCGGCCCGTTCTCATACCTGCACCAACCCCCAGGTCGCCCCTGCCCAAACGCGGCCCGGGGGGATACGGAGACACCCCCATGCATCGCACTGACACCGCGCAGCCCCGAGCCCTCGGCGACCACACCTGGCGCGACAGGGCCGCCTGCCGCTCGACCCCGCAACACCGGGTCGACCCCGAACTCTTCTTCCCCGAGCCCGACGAGGTAGACCGCATCGCCGCCGCCAAGGCCCTGTGCGCGCAATGCCCGGTCCGCAGCACCTGCCTCGACGCCGCCCTCGAGAACGGCGACCGCGATGGCATCCGGGGCGGCATGACCGAAGAGGAGCGAGAGGCCCTGCACAGCAAGTTGGGGGGCCGTCTCAGCTACTCCCGTGTCAACGAAGCCCTGGCCGGCCGCGACATCCACCTCACCAGGGCCGAGCGCAAGGCAGTCGTCCGCGCCGCCTACCAGGCCGACATCCCCGCCGAGCAGCTCGCCCGGATGCTCAAGGTCACCGAGGCACACGCCGGGAAGCTCTACCGCCGCACCCGCCGCGAGATCCGCAACCGCGCCGTCGACCAGCAGAAGAAGGCGAACGAGGCAGCGAAGACACCCGACAACGCCCCCCATGTCCTGAAGAATCCTGCCGCCAAACTCCCGGACCGCGACGACCTCGGGACGGCGGCGTGAACCACCTCGCGCCCGTACCGGCGCGGATCAACGGCTGGGACCGGGCCGCCGTCGTCGCTCTCGGAGGCGCGGGATGCGCGCTCTCGTACGACGCCCTGCAGCAGATGGCCACCGCCATCCACGTCCGAGGACTCCTGACCTTCGTCTTCCCCCTGGTCATCGACGGATTCATCGCCTACGGAGTGCGAGCCCTCCTGGTCCTGCGCACCGCCCCGCTCGCGGCCCGATGCTACGTGTGGACGCTCTTCGGAACGGCGACCGCCGCGAGTATCTGGGCCAACGCCCTGCACGCCGTGCGTCTCAACCAGCAGCGGCACGACGGTGCGGGCCTCCGGCTCGGCGACGTCACCGTCGGTGTCCTGTCCACCCTGGCCCCGCTCGCCTTGGCCGGTGCCGTCCACCTGTACATCCTGATCGCCCGGCGGGCCACCGAGGCCGACCTGTCCGGACACCAGGAGACTTCCGGTGTCCGGACGGAGCGGGTCACCGGTGACCGTCCGGATACCCACCTCGGCTGGGGCGTACGAGGTACAGCCCAGGTCGTGTCCGGACACCCGGCCGAGTTGCCCGGCCCGGACACCGGCCGCCCGGCGGTCACCCAGCGGCCGGAGACCTCGGAGACCACCCCGGACACCGCGTCCGGAGCGCGGGAGAAGCCGGTCGAACCGGAGCCCGAGCACGGTGGCCGCGACGCTGACCAGGGCGGACACCCCGCTCCCAGACCCCGCCCGGTCACCCACCCCGCCGATCCGGCCAAACGTCCGGACCCTACTTCGGGCCCGCCCCCGAAGGCCGGGCCCACCGACCCTCCGGACGCCGAACCCCGCAAGTCGGCCCCGGTCACCGACGAACAACTCCTCGCGATCGCCCGACCGGCGGTCACCGAGGCCGGCGACCTGACCCGCAAGGTCGTCGCGGACGCCATCCGCGGTCACGGACACGGCCTCGGCAATGACCGGTTGACCGTCCTGATGCAGCACCTCCGCAAGGAAGCGGACAAGGCTTCGGACACCCGGACCGGCTGACCGGACAGCCTGCTCGGCGGGTGTCCCGGGCCCGGACATCCGGACCGGCGCACCCGCCGAGCACACGACTCCCTCCCACCTCGCACACGCACCGGAGCCGCCACATGCGCACCACCACGGCCACCCGAGCCGAAGCCGACGCCTGGATCACCGTGCTCGGCCGGTACGGACACCTCCATCACGCCGAACCCGGTCCCGACGGAGCCTGGACCGTCCAGCGCACACCCACGAGCACACCCCGCACCCTCCACCACCCCGTCCTCGCCCTCGACTTCGTCGCCGAAGTCCTGCGCGACGTACGCCGGGACGTCACCGGACTGCCCCGATGACGCTCCCCGACCCGCTCGGCACACCCCCTGAACTGGGCGAAGACCACTGCCCGGCACGAGGCCGAGCAAGCTGTAGCTTCCGAAACTCCTCCGCAGCCACGGGCCGCGGAGGAGTTTCGGAAGCGCATGCCCCCACCCACGAGGGGGCGGGGGAGGGCCGGCACCAGGGGGCACCGGACTCTGAGGCTGCGACCGAGGGCGGATCGCAGCCGGAGGGAGAAGAAGCCGCGCGCTCCGCGCCTCGTACGCGCCCCCGCCTGCGCCAGAGCGTGCACCGCGACCAAGTCCGCAGCGTCCGCCTGACCCGCGACGAACTCGACGTCGTCAAGCGCGCCGCCGAAGCCGTCGGCCTCAAGACCGCCGGATTCCTCGCCGACGCCGCGGTCGCCGTCGCGCATGCCCAGGGCGGTCCCAAGGCATGGCTGATGGACCAGCGCGGACGGGTCGAGGAGCTGATGGCCGCCAGCGCCCAGCTCGCCCGCGTCGGCAACAACCTCAACCAGGTCGCCCGCGTCCTCAACTCCGGCGGCCAGGCCGAGTACACCGACGACGCCGTCGCCCGCGTCCTGCGTGCCGCCGCCAGGGTCGAGGCCGCCGCCATCGAGATGGCGAGGCGCTGACACCGTGGTCCCGGACATCTCCACCGGCAGTCGCACCTACGGACTCCTCGCCTACCTCTACGGGCCCGGCCGCCGCGACGAACACACCGACCCACACCTCGTCGCCGCCTGGATGCGGGAACTGGCCCCAGACCCCGGACGGGACCCGAACGCCACCCTCAAGCAGCTCACCGACCGGCTCGACCTCCCCGTCCTCGCCCTCCCGAAGAACCGCCGCCCGGCCCAGCACGTATGGCACTGCCCCGTCCGCACCGCCCCCGGCGACCGGCACCTCACCGACGCCGAATGGGCCGAGGTCGCCCGCCGCATCGTCCACGCCACCGGCATCGCCGAGGAAGGCGACGACAAGGCGTGCCGCTGGATCGCCGTACGCCACGCCGAGGACCACATCCACATCGTCGCCACGCTCAAACGCGAAGACGGACGAAGCCCCCGTCGGCACCAGGACGGCATTCGCGCCCAGGCCGAATGCCGCAAGATCGAAAAGGAGTGGGGCCTGCAGATCCTCAACGAAGGCGACCGCACCGCCGCCCAACGCCCCACCAGCGCCGAACGCGCCAAGGCGGAACGCACTGGCCGCACCGAACCGCCCCGTGAAACGCTGCGGGAGCACGTCCGCCAGGCGCTGGCCGGCGCCGCCGACGAGGACGAGTTCTTCCGTCGTCTCACCGAAGCCGGCCTTCGCCTCGAAAAGCGCGTAGCCCCCTCCGGCGACATCCTCGGATACAAGGTCGCCCTGCCCGGCGACCGCAACCGTGACGGCGAGCCTATTTGGTTCCCCGGCTCCCGGCTCGCCCCCGACCTCTCCCTCCCCAGGATTCGCCAACGCCTTGCGGACGGACCGCCCGAGGACGAGCCGACGACCGTCACGGGCCCCGCCCCACGGGCCGCTCGCCCAGCTGGTGCTCGCCGAGACGCCACCCACGTCGCCGAGCAGGCCGTCACCGTACTCGCCGGGGACGACGACGCGGCAGGCGCCGCTCAGCTCGTCGGCGTTGGCGAACTCCTCGACGCCGTCGCTCAGACCTCCCCGGCCTCCACCCGCAAGGAACTCGCCGAGGCCGCCCGCGCCTTCGAACGCGCCACCCGCTCCCACACCCGCGCCGAGCACGCCGACCACCGCGCTCTCCGCTCCGCCGCGCGCGGCATCGTCCGGGCCGGCAACGCCCTCGGCAAAGGCGAGGACGGCGGCGCCACCGCGATGCTCCTGTCCACGATGGTCCTCGTCACGATCGCCGCCATCCACTGGCACTCCGCCCGCGGCCACGCCCAGCAGGCCGCTGCCGCCCGACAAGCCGCGCAGCACCTGCGCGCCGCCTACCAGACCGCGTCCGCCACGCCCATGAAGGCGATGCGCGAACAGGGACGCCGACTCCCCGCCCCCGTACGAGACCGCTACGCCCACACCGTGGAAGCCGCACTACCCGGACAGGCCGACCACGTCCTGCGCGAGCCTGGCTGGGACGCGCTCGCCGCCACCCTCGTCCAAGCCGAACGAGCCGGACACAACCCCGACGCACTGCTCCAGCAGGCGATCGAGTGGCGCGAGTTGGAGACCGCCGACAACGTCACCGACGTACTCGTCTGGCGCCTGCGCCGCATGGGGAAACTGCCCGCCACCGCGGACCTGCCCAGCACACGCGCGCACACGCGGACACCCCCGGCGCAGCCCCGATCACCGAAGCCGCAGGCAGCCGAGCCCACGGCTCACCACGACACGAACAGCACCCGCAGGCCGGGCCCACGGCGCTGACCAGCACCTCAAAGCGCTGGACACCCATGGCCGACGCTGTTAGGGCTGGTCAACAACAGGACGAGGAGACGATGCCAATGCTCAGCGAAGACCTCCGGACCCGGAGAGCCGTGCTGCCGGAGACGGCAGCCGACGACCCCTTGCTGAGGCTCCAGCAGGAGACGCAGCTCGGCGACGGCATCATCCGTCTCCGCGCCACCACCCACCCCGAGGAGATCCGCATCGGCGGCATCCTGGTGATGTGCCGGGCGTGCGGAGCCCGGCGCGACTGGATGGTCATCTGCGACCGCAGCGAGATCAGCATCCGATGCCGGTGCGCGCACCAGTGGGTCGAGCCCGAACTGACGCGCGCGGACTACGAGGCGATGATCGACGTCGGCGGCCAGGACTACCCGAGCCTGGAGGCCGCGGCCCGGGCCGTAGGGTACGACGGCACGCTTGCCGGCACCTATCTGTCGGAGCCGCGGCCCGAGTAGTAGGCCGTGTCGGCTGTATCGATGTCCTGGGCGGGGCAGGGCTTCGGCGCAGTCAGCCCTGGTCCGGTTTGTGACGGTTCGTTGACCGGTGGGCGTCCCGGAGGCAGGACAGGCGCGGATTTCCAAGATCATGGAGTTCTCTACGCCCCGTGACCTGCCTGGAAGACCGTGCCTGCCGACGCATCATTGCCGATTCCGCCTGCCCTTGACCAACTCCGCGAGCAGCCCGGCGTCGGGCCCGGGGAGGTGGCGGGCCTGCTGGAACGGCTGGCCGAGGTGCCGGACCCACGGGACCCTCGCGGTGTGCGGCACGCGTTCGCCGTTGTCCTCGCCCTGGCCGCGTGCGCGGTGCTGGCGGGGGCGACTTCGCTGCTGGTGGTCGGCGAGTGGATCGCGGACGCGCCGCCCCAGGTGCTGGAACGGCTCGGTATGCGCCCCGATCCGGTGCTGCTCAGGCGGCTGGTGCCGGCCGAGACGACGGTGCGCCGCCTGCTCGCGCGTCGACGGCGACGCCCTGGACCGGGCGGTGGGCGGCTGGCTCGCCGACCGCTGCCCCGCCGGCTCCGGGCTGCGCGGACTGTCAGTGGACGGCAAGTCCCTGCGCGGCGCGGCCAGAGTGAGGGGACGGAAGATCCACCTTCTTGCGGCGGTTGAGCACAACACCGGCCTGGTCCTAGTACTCCAGTGTGGTTTCGTGATCTATCCGGTGGGTTCGTCAGTCGACCGTCGTCGGTAGTGGCTGCGGCGGGCTGTTGCCTGGTGGCGTCTGCGCCAGTCGGACCAGTGCAGCAGCCTGGCCGCTGTCACGGCCGGTGGGATGAAGACGACGATGAGTAGGTGGCGGATCTCGGGGACGGTCAATGTGATCGGGTCGCTGCCGCGGGCGGGGTGGTGGGGATCGATAGGCCGGTTGGGGGCCTGGTCGGCGGCGACGGCGGCCAGGAAGGCCAGTGCGAGCATGGCGAGCGTGATGTGCCGGTGCCACGAGGTCCAGTTGCGGACCTGGTAGTGGTCGAGTCCGACCTGCCCCTTGGCAGCCTGGAAGCACTCCTCGACGCTCCATCGGACACCGGCCACGCGGACCAGTGCGGCCAGGGGCACTTCGCTGGGTGACCAGCACAGGTAGAAGGCGAGTTCGCCGGTGGTGCGGTTACGGCGGATGAGCAGGTGGCGGTGTTCGTCAGCACCGATGTGGATCCAGGCCCAGTCGTAGTAGCGCGGGCCCTTCGCACCGATTCCGGCGCTCTGCCGCTGGCGGGCAGGCGGTCGGCGACGGTGTCCGCACGCAGGGCAGTACGGCCGTGGTTGATCCGCACCCGCGTCGAGCAGGCGACGGCCATCACGTAGCCGGTCCCGCGTGCCTCCAGGGCGGCACGGAGCTGCGGGTCCTGCCCGTAGGCTTCGTCGCCGGTCACCCACGGTGCCTCCACCCCGGCCTCCAGCGCGGCGACGATCATCTCCCAGGCCAGACGGGGTTTGGTCGCGAAGGCCACCGCGTCGGGTATTCCGGCAGCGTCGCGGCGCTCGGGATCGCCGCACCAGGACTGCTCGGGCAGGTAGAGCCGACGGTCGACCAGTGCTCGTCCCCGGCTGGTGGCGTAGGCGAGGAACACCCCCACCTGGGAGTTCTCGATGCGACCTGCGGTGCCGGTGTACTGCCGCTGCACACCCGCCGAGGCCCGGCCCTTCTTCACGAAGCCGGTCTCGTCCACGATCAGGACACCG
>NZ_JBEPDM010000063.1:0-30755 GCF_040300305.1 Streptomyces sp. NPDC000410 | reverse complement strand
GGTATTTACGGGGTGCTGCCATGGTGCTGGTGGTTCTCCTTCGCCAGGACGGTAACCCTGGCATCAGGGACTCCACAAATCTCAGTACAGCTCACATCACCATCGGAGCCCGCTCCGGGAAGGTACTGCGCGCCACGCTCACATACCCGCCCGGCCACGGCACCACCCAGAAGACAGCCAAGGGCACCAACGACGTCCGCGCACTCCTCGCCAACCTGCCGCCGTCGCCGTGCCCGCCCGACCACACCACACCCGGCGCCGACGCCTGACTCATCCGGCAGGAGACGACGCAAGCCCCCCTCTGCCGCTCCAACTCCCCAGCCCCACCCCACCCCCACTCCTACGGCCCCGTGCCCGGACACCCGTCTCGGCCCGGGGCCGCCCCGCGTACCCGCCACGCCCTTGCCCGCATAGCTCCCCGGCATCCCACCGTCCATCCCGCCGCGCCCGCCCGGCCCCACGGCCGCAGGCGGCCCCGCGCCCCCATCCACACCGACCGATGCCAGGGACCCGACATGACCAACCCCACCACCCCCGAGGGCTGCGACGCCCTGCTCCGCGAAGTTCTCGGCAACGCCTACCAGGCCCCCGCCGAACAGAACTGCACCCTCACCTTCCCCCTCCACCAGGTCCGCTCCATCGCCGAACACGCCATCGCCGCCCGCAAGCACGCGCTCGGCCCCGGCGACACCGACGCCCGCCCCCGCCTGTGGTGGATCAAAGGCGACGGCACCTACCTCATGAGCAACGGCATCGACAACACCCCCAACGCCCGCGACGAGAACGGTCACTGGTACCACATCGCCTTTACCGACAACTGGGGACCGGGCACCGACCCCTCCACCATCCTCGGCGGCGACGACCTCCACGAAACCCTCGACCTGACCCACCCCCTCGACGACGACCAGACCCTGATCGACATCCTGCGCACGGCCCCCGACCACGCCACCCACTTCCTGCTCCACATCACCTACGACGACGAGGGCATGCTGCTCACCATGACCACCAGCTAGACCCGCCCCACCCCTATGCGGCCCCGCGCCCTGGACACCCTGTTCCGGCGCGGGGCCGCTCGTGTTTCCCGCCACAGGCACCCACAACCCCAACCCGCATCCCGCCCCCCGGCACCCGCGCACCACACCCACCCCCGCCCGCTCACCAGCCCGCCTACCGTCCCAAACAAACCCGGCCCCAGCCGCAACCAGAAAGGGGGGAACGCCGTGAAGCACGAGACCACCATCAACGAACTCGCCCAGTACCCAGGGCTCTTCAGCGCCGTCGACCACATCACAGTCCCCGAGACCAACCCGGACACCGACATCACCGAAGAGGTCACCCTCCCCCCGCCCCTCATCCGCCGCACCCAGCGCCGCGACGACACCATCTGGTGGGTCCTCACCCCGCCCGGCATCCACGAACGCATCTTCGTCGCCGACCAGGCCCCCGTCACCGTCTACCTCAAGGACATCGACCCCAGCCCCTTCACCGGCCACATACCCCCGCCCCAGGCCGCCGCCCCGCAGGCCCCCGCCCCGGCCGCCTGGCAACAGCAGGCCGCCGCCCCGGCCGCCTGGCAGCAGCCCCAGGCCGCCGCGCCCGCCGCCTACCCGCCCCAGCACCAGGCCCCCGCCCCCCAGGCCGCCGCCCCGCAGCGTCCCGCCGCGCCCTGGTCGAACCAGCACGGCTGACCCCAACCCCCGGGCCCCGGCCACCGCCCCGCACGGCAGCCGGGGCCGCTCCACGCCCACACACCCCACCGTCACCGTCACCGTGACGACTCCGGCCACCCCGGCCGCGCCCCGCCCCCACCACCCGGCGCCCCCGAAGACCCCGCCGGCGCACCGGCCGAGGAAACACCCGGAGCAGCGGCCGGAGGAACGGACCGGGCCAGACCCGCCGCAGGCGCCGGGGGAGCAGCCGGAGCCGTCACCAGGGGAGCGGCCACCGCCGAAGCCCCCGCGCCCCCGCCGCGCGACACCGCGCCCGCCTGCCCCAGCCCGCGCCCACCAACCCGCCGCTGCTCCCCACCCGCCGTCTCCTCCAGCACCGTCGTCTTCCCCGGGGCGTCCGTCTTCACCTGCCCCGGCGCCGACTGCGAGCCCCCCGCGGCCAGGTCCTCACGCCCCAACCGCCGCAACTCCTTGACCCGCTCCACCCCCACACCCAACCGCAGCCCACACCCGGCCACCGTCTCCCCCGCCTCACCCATCGCCAGCACCACCCGCGCCGCCGCCACCCTCGCCGCGTCGATCCGCACCCGGCCGCGCTCCCGCACCCGGCACACCTCCTCCTCCACCTCGGCCGCCGCCGACTTCTCCTCCTCCACCGCCAGCTCGAAGTCGGCCACCAGCTCGTCGAACGCCGCCTCCTGGCGCCGCCGCTGAGCCTCCGCCTCCGCCGCCGCCCGCCGCCGCTCGGCCATCCGCTCCGCAGCACGCCCCAGCGCCGCCTTCCGCCGCGCCAGCATCTCGCTGTTCTTCCCCCTGCCCTTGGTCCGGCTTGACGCCACCACAGCCACCTCCCAGCCATCCGGCCCGCCCACCGCGGGCCACGCCGCGCCAGTCTCAGCCGCCCGCGCCGCCGCCGCCCGTCGCAAGCCGCCTGTATCCCAGGCCGTAGCACGCCCGTCGCTGCGCCCGGTCCCGCTCACGGGACGACGCCCGAGCGGGCAGGGAGAGGCCCCCGGGGGGCAGTGGAGGCTCCTGGTGAGGGGTGGTGCCGGGGCTTGGGGTGTCGGCGGTGTGTTGGTGGTGTGCGATGCCTGGGGTGTCGGGTTGTTGGTGGGGGTGGGTGAGGGTGTGGGGGTGTGGCCGCCGACCGGTGGCGGGTCGGTCGCCGTACACCTCTGGCACTTTTGACGACCCACCGTGCTCGAGGGGCGTTTTCCCTTCTGGCGGGACGCGTTCGCAGGTTGTTTTCCGGGCCCTGGGAGGTTCGGGGCCCGAAGCCGGCCTGTGCCCGTGCCGGCCTGCTACGCGGTGATCTTCTGGCGTTGTGGGGATGACAGCGAACGCGTTCACGGCGGGGCGGGAGCGCTATTACCGGCGCGACATCGCCCTCGGTGACGGTGCCCAGGGCGCCGAGCTGACGGTGTCTTCCAGCGTGCCGGGGGTGCCGCCCGGAGTGTGGCACGGGCAGGCCGCCCGCGCTCTGGGCCTGTCCGGCATCGTGAGCGACGCGCAGATGCGGGCCTTGTTCGGGCTCGGCATGCACCCCGACGCCGAGGCGATCACGGCCCGCGAACTGAGCGAGGGGGCCTCGCTCAAGCGGGCGATGAAGAAGGCCAAGCTCGGGCCGGCCGTGCCGCGCCTGGCTGAACTGTCCCCGCTCGACAAGGAGATCGAGCAGGTCCTGGACCGCGTCAGCGAGCAGTTGTGCCGCCCGCTGACGAAGGCCGAGACGAAGGATCTGCGGATGCGGTGCGCGGCGCGCGCGTTTGAGGCCGAGTACCACCGGGCCCCCGCGGATGGCGCCGAGCTCGGCCGGTACCTGGCCGCCCGCAGCGGCCCGCAGCGCCGCGCCGTGACCGGCTACGACCTCACCTTCTCCTCGGAGGATCTGTCGCTGCTGTTCGCGCTCGGCGGCCCCGAGGTGCGCCGGGTCGTCCTGGAGGTCCTGGCCCAGGCCCGTACGGAGGCCCTGGCCTGGCTGGAGCACCATGCCCTCGCGGTCCGCACCGGCCCGGGCGGCATAGCGCAGCAGCGGGCCGAACCCGGCCTGCTGGCCACGGTCTACCTGCACTACGAATCCCGCGCGGGCGATCCGATGCTGCACGAGCACGTGGTCATATCGCCGCGGGTGAAAGGCCCGGACGGGCGCTGGCGCAACCTGGACTCGAGGCTGCTGCTGCGCGATGTCGTAGTCGCCAGCGAGCTGTTCAACCAGCGCTCCCTCGAGCTCGTCTGCTCCCGCCTGGGCCTTGCCACCCAGGAGGTCGAGGTCACTCCCGGCCAGCGGCCGGTGATGCACATCGTCGGCATCGACCGGCGGCTGCGTGCCGCGTTCGCGCAGCGCTCCCACGCGGTGCGCACCATGGCGGACATCCTCTTTGACGACTACCGGCGCCGCCACGGCCGCCAGCCCACACGGCCGGCCCGCACTCGGCTGCGCTGGCAGGCCACGGTGAAGACCCGCCCGCCCAAGCGCCAGGCCCGCTCCCTTGACGAGCTGCTCGCCGACTGGCGGCGCCGTGCGATCGCGGCCACCGGCCGCGGAGTCGTCGACAACCTGCTCACCACCGCCCGCGCCGCGGCTGGGGCCCGGCCCGCTCCCGCCGCGTTCGACCTCGCCGCAGCAGCCGACGAAGTCCTGGCGACGGTGTGCGAGCGGCGTACGACGTTCCGCCGCCGCCACGTGCTGGCCGAGGCGCGCCGCTACCTGATGCGGACCCTGGCCGGGGCCACCGCCGCACCCCGGGCGGCCGAGGAGATCACCGACCGGGTCCTCGCCCACGGCGACTGCCTGGACATCACCCCGCCCGAGATCAACCCCCCGCACCCCGACCTGGTACGCCCCGACGGCACATCGGTCTACCGGCCCATCGGCTCGCAGACCTACACCACCCACTGGCTGCTGGCGGCCGAGGACCGGCTCCTTGCCGCCGCCCGCCGAAGCGTGATCCCGCCGGTGGGCAGGGGCACCTTCGCCCGCGTCGCCGCCCTGGGCCGCGGCCCGATGGACGCCGGACAGCGCGCGCTCGCCTCCTCCTTCGTCCTTTCCGACCGTCTTCTGCTGGCCGGTCTCGGGCCGGCGGGCGCAGGAAAGACCACGGCGATGCGCCTGGTGGCCCGCGCGGTGGACGCGGCCGGCGGACGGCTGATCCCGCTCGCACCGTCCTCCAGAGCGGCGAAAATCCTCGGCACCGACCTCGACCGGCGCGCCCACACCCTGCACTCCTGGCTGCACCAGCGCGGCCGGGCCGCCGGGGGGAAGACGGTCGGCACGGACTTCGAACTACGGCCCGGTGACGTCGTCCTCATCGACGAGGCGGGCATGGCCGGCACTCTCCTGCTCGACAAAACCGTCGCCGATGCTGCGGCCGCCGGTGCGGTGGTGCGCCTTTTGGGGGATCCGCACCAGCTTGCCGCCGTCGAGGCTGGGGGAGCCCTCAGGCTCATCTCCCGGGCCGGCGGCGCGATCGAACTCGACCAGCTGCACCGCTTCCGCGTCCCGGGCGAGGCCGACGCCTCCCTGACCTTGCGCGACGGCGAGGACAACCGGGCCGCCTTCGACTGGTACCGGGACAAGGGGCGGGTCGTCGCCGGAAACTACGAGGCGATGTGCGACGCGGTCTTCGCCGCCTGGGCCAAGGACCTCGGCAAAGGGCTGAGCTCGCTGATGACGGCCGCCGACACGGCGACCGTGACCGCGCTCAACCTGCGCGCCCAGGCCTGGCACATCAAGGCCGGAAACGTCGACACCAGCCAGGCCGCCACGCTGCGCGCCGGGCAGCACGCTTACGTCGGCGACGTCATCGTCACCCGCCTCAACCGCCGCCGCATGACCGTACGCGGCGGGCGGGACTTCGTGAAGAACGGCGACACCTGGCAGGTCACGAGGATCCTGCCCGCAGGTGATGTGGTGGTCCGCCACACCCAGCACCGCGGCCGCATCCGCCTGCCCGCCCACTACATGGCCACCCAGTGCGAGCTCGGCTACGCCTCCACCATCCACCGCTCCCAGGGCATGACGGTCGACACCTCGCACGCGCTGGCCTCCGCCCGCTCTCACCGGGAAGGCGTCTACGTCCAGCTGACCCGCGGGGCGCGCACCAACCGCCTCTACGTCGCGATCGAGGACGGCGACATCCTGGATGACGTCCTCGCTTCGATCGCCGCGAGGCGTCGCGCCCAGCTGTCGGCGACCGAGTCGATCGCCGCCCTGCAGCAGGAAATCGCCGCCCCGGGGCAGCTGTCGGCGGAGTTCGCCGACGTCGCCGAGCGCGCCACCACCGCCCGGCTGACCGGCCTGCTCGAGCACGCTCTTGGCGCCGACAGGGCCGCGATGTTCCTGGCCGCCGACGCCTACCCGGCCCTGATCCGCGCGCTGCATGATGCCGAACGGTCCGGGTTCGACCTGCCCCGCCTGCTGGGAAACACCGTGCCGAGGCGCGGATTCGGCGACGCCGACGACCCCTCGGCGGTACTGACCTGGCGGCTGCGCGAACACCTGGCTGATGCCGCCGAAGCCCAGCAGGACACCCGGCACCGCCCCCTGGCCGCCCTCACCCTGACCCAACTGCACACCCTGACCAAGCTCGCCGCCGCCCACCGGGCCGCCGCCCGCGAGGCGCTCAAGGCCGCCGACGCCGCCTTCACCCACCTGCCCACCGACGTCACCACCCGCACAGGACACACCCACCCCGCCTGGGACCAGCGGCCACTCGGCGACCTTTCCCGCCGCGAACTCGCCGCCCACCTCGCCATGATGCGCACCCAGATCCGCCGAGCCCAGACCAGCAGAACCCCACTCTCGGAGACGGCCCGGCAGATGATCGCCGACCTCACCCGCGAGTCCCAGCTGCGCCGCGCCCTGAACTGGCGCGACGTCGCACGCGAGGACTTCCAGCGCGAGCGCGCCACATCCAGCGCGCCCTCCGGCGCCACCTCACTGGCCCAAGTCCGCCGAAACCTCACGACGCGGCGCGCCACCACCGACCAGCGCCGGCACTCCGCACGCGCCGCGCTGGCCCGCGCCGACGCCGCCAGCGACAAGATCTACGCCGAACTGCGCTGGCGCGAGCGACTGCCCGACCACGCACCGCACCGCCCCAACCACCGCGGCCCCATACCCGACTGGGTCGCGGACTCCCATGCCCTGGTCCACCCCGACACCCCCCAGCACTGGGCCGGCCACCTCGCCGAACGCCACCGCATCCTGGCCCGCTCGCTCGCCGACCGCGGCCACACCCTCGCCGCAGCCCCGCCTGCCTGGGCCCGCCCGCTCGGCCCGCCGCCGCCCACCAGCGCCCCCCGCCGCCGCCACGCATGGGCCACCACCTGCGCTCTGGTGGAACTGTGGCGCACCCGCCACGCCATCACCGGCGCCCCCGGACTGGGCCCGCGCCCCGCCGACGACAACGACGCGGCGGCCTGGGACGACCTCGACGCCAGGGTGCGCGCCCTGACCGGACGCCGCCGCCCACTGCACCTCCCACCGTCCGACGCCCCCGCCTCCGTCATCATCGAAGCGGCCCTCAGCCACCTCGACACACCACCGCCCACCGGACCCCTGCCCGACCACCCCGCCCTGCCAGGCCCCCTCGGCATCGCACCCCTGTCCTACAGCGCACTCGACGCCCGCCTCGCACGCCGCGCCCTGGCCGCCGCACTCGCCGGCGAACCCCTGCCCGAACCCTGGATGGAACAGATCACCGCCCCCGGCGAAGACGACGAGGACGAACAGCGCACCTACACCAAACTCCTCACCGCCATCAGCGACTACCGCCGCCGCCACCACCGCGCCGGCCCCGACATCCTCGGCCCACGCCCGGCAGGCCTCGACAGCGAGGAATGGGACCACCTCACCGACGCCATCGACCTCTACACCCACGCCCGCGTCGAACACCGCCTGGAACAGATACGGGACCGCACCGCCGCCGAACGCGCCGCCCTTCTCCCGCCGACCTCACCACTGCGCCAGCAGCCCCCGCCCCAGGAGCACCGGCCCGGCCACCGGCCCCCGACCCACTGACATCAGCGAGCCACGCTTGATCGTCCGACGGAGTCGGCCGTCTGATGGGACACCGGTCCAGATGGCCGCCGCACCACCTGGAACCCGTGCCGCCCGGGGCGGAAACCTGTTGCCCAATGCCCCGGCGGGTGGCACATAGTGGAGCAACATCATCGAGCAACCGAAACCAGAAACGGACGGCCGTGACGACCACGTACAGCGAATCCTCCACCGAGCGCATCCCCGGGCGGGCCTGGACGGTCCGGCTCATCGGCCACGGCAGCCGCGCCGCCTCGGTCACCTGCAGCACCACAGCGTGCCGGATGCCGCCCCGCTCCGAGGACCTCACCGCGCTGCGCACCTTCGCCGCCCAGCACGCCACGGCACACGCGAAGGCGGCCACCGTCCGCCCCAACGCCTGGTGCCACTGCGGCTCCCAAAGGTGCGGCGCCCACCCCGACACCAAGGCGCACTGCGCGGGCGCCGTGGTGATGATCCTGCGACACGACCCGGTCATGCGCCGCGTGTGGAGCGTCGAAGAAGTCTGCGAGACCTGCGCCCCGCTCATCCCGAACGCCACCATCCTGGCCCGCGCCGCGCGACCGCGCCGCACCACACAGCCGCCTGCCGCGCCCGCCGCCAAGGTGCCGGCCCCTACCCGGCCGGGCATCGCGAGCGGCTTCTCCTCTCCCGCCACCACTCCCGCCGACGCAGACCCTGCCCCCGGACGGCGTTCTCGCCGCACCACACAGCGCCCCCGCCGCGGGCGTTCCGGGCAGGGACGCTGACGAAACAGGATCAGTACCGGCGGACCAGCCGCCGCCCCAAGCCGCCTACGCGAACACTTCCCTGGGCTTCGCCTACCCATGGATCCGGCACCAGGACGGTCGCAACGCGGCGTACGGCGCGCAGATCCTGGAGCAGGTGGCCGGGGCGCTCAGCTCGAGTTTGACCTCTGATTCCTCCCGGAAGAGTGCTTCAAGCCAGTCGGGCTGCCGCCTTACTCCGCCTGCGGTCGTCACCGTAGCCACGGACGGGGCCAGTCGTTGACTCCTTGGGGGCCACCCGGCCACGCACGAGATGAGGCACCTGGATGAGCACGGCGCAGGCAACGAGCAAGGCATGGTCAGCTGGGATGTCACAGGACACGATGGCCTGGTACGCCTACCAGGATCCCCACGATGAAATGCCCCTGGGGCCAGCCGGGCCGCTCATGCCACAGTTGCTGGCCGTACTGCTCGCGGCCGGTCTTCCCCTGCTCAAGGCACACAGCCCGATGCGGATTCGCGAAGCGCACGGCTGGCGGCTGAACCTGCACCGAGACACCCAAGTGATCAGAGTGCACATGCCAGGAGAGGACGAACCGCTGCTCACACTGCCGGGTGAGGTCCCACCGCGATGGGACTATCTTGCGCACCGAGTGGGCTATGTCATCTTGTATGCAGCGGACGACCTGGGGCTGCCGCATCGCGGCGGTGAGCAGGAGCACCAGCACCAGCTGATCGCAGCGGCAGAGCGAGGCCGGCTGGTGGCAGCCTCCATCGCCTACACCGCCACGTAGCCCCCACTGCCACCACGTACGTGGCTGCCCCGTCACGCTGCTGCTCAGGTGGCTGACCTCAACGGTCACGTCTTCGATCAGCTGGTACTTCTCTGCACTTCACCTGATCGGGTGAGGGTGGGGATGTGATGCGGCAAACGGACTTTGTTGAGGGGCGGGGTGGTTGAGGGAGCGCCTGCCGACCATGACTCGCAGAGGTGCGAGGATCAGCGCGGCGACACCCGTGGGGTGGGGAATGAGTTGAGCTACGAACTCAAGGCAGTGGTCGCGGAGGGCAAGCTGCTGGCCGCTGCGACGGCGGACTTGCCGAGCGCTCGGATCGCGGGCCTACGCCATGGGCTAAGCGGCTTTGGTGAAGTTGGCTGCTGATCCTTTGATGCGTGTCCGCTGACGGTTCAGGGCTTGGTCGACTGCGGTGCCGACCGTTTCGGCGGTGGTGTGGACGCGCTCGGGGTAGTCCTCGTACTTCGCCGAGCGCCACACCCGCTCGATGTCGTTCAGCTCGGGGCTGCGAGGCGGGAGGTAGAAGAGTTCGACGCCGATGGCGGCCAGTTCCTCGCGGCGCCCTTTGAAGGCTCGGGCCACGTGCGCGGAGGCGTTGTCCAGGACGACCGTGCACGGCCGTACCCGTGTGAAGCCCGCAGGAGGCCTGTCCAGTGCTGCGGCCCCGCCGGGCAGGCGGGCCAGGCTCGTACATACGAACTCCAGCAGCATGACCGCGTCGATCTTGCCGCAGGTCCTCGCCCAGACCAGATCGGCGTGTGATCCCACGCACAGGGCCCCGAGGACGTTCACGCGCCGGCCCTTCTTGTCCTCGCGCGGCACGACGGCCCGCTGCCCTGCCCGTGACCAGGTGTATCCCGTGGACATGGTCGGCGCGAACCCGCTCTCGTCGAGGAAGTACAGGTCTCTTACGCCCGCGTGCGCCTCCAGCCGTAAATCCTCCAGCCTGGCCCGGGCGGCCTGCTGGAGGACGGGGTCAGCCTTGTGCCGCAGCGTGTCCCGGGTCCGTTTCCACCGGAACCCGTCCCGGTGGAGCAGTCCGGTCAGCCAGGCCGCCGAGACCCGCACCCCCCGCTCGGCGGCCAGCCAGTCGCACAGCGCGGCGGCAGTCCAGGTCCGGCCCTGCCGGGCGGACTCGTCCAGCAGCGCGGCCAGCGCCTCGCGGTCCTCGCGGGTGATCGAGGCCGGGCGGCCTGGGCGAGGGGCATCCGCCAGTGCGTAGAACCCGCCGGCCGCGAAGCGGTGGACCGCACCGCGCACGGTGACGTCGTTGCATTCGAGTAGGTCCGCAACCTCGGGCACGGTCAGGCCCCGCCCCAGCAGCCGTATGCACTCCAGACGTAGTCTGGCACCCGGCGCGAGATTGCGGGCCCGCAGACGCTCACGCACCTCGCGTTCCTGATCAGACGTCAACTCCACACGCAAGATCTTCGGCACGGGCAGCCCCTCCCGGCCCTACCTGATACCCGAACCGCAGCCCACATCACCGAGACCGCAATTAGGGTGCTTCCTGCGGATCCCTCGCCGGACTCCACCTCGCCGCCATCTTCATCTGGTCGGCGAGGTGATCCGAAAGAAACGGCGCAACCCTACGGGGTGCCGTCCGGCTCAGGGCGCTGCATGCTACGGCTCGAGCAGCTCCGCCTGGAGCTGCGGTGCCAACAACGTCGGACCGATCAGGCCGAGCGACTGGGACGTGGCATTGTTTCCGGTGGCCTGGGAAGCAACGACGCGGATGACATCGCCGGCGTTCAGCTCGATGATCGTGGAGACCTCCTGGGAGATGAACCCGGAAGCTCCGATGTTCACGGTGTCCTGCAGGTCAAGGGCGGCGATAGTGCCGTTGACGAAGATGTACAGGGCGCGCTCTCCCGCAGGGGTGGGCGTGAAGCTCCAGAGGAGCCTCGCCTTGAGGAGGTAGCGCCCGGGCGTGTTGACCACCAGGGACGAGGTCGCCGGATCGAACATCGCGTCCGTGTCATGGGCGGCGCCGTTGAAGGTGATTTGAGTCAGCATGCCGCTCGGGATGGTCTGATTCACTGTGGAGAAGACGCTCGCGCCGACGTCGACCGTCTGCCCCGCAGGCTTGCAGTCCTTGTCGTGGCGCGGGTGGCCCTTGCACCCGTCGGTGCCGCTGCCTGCGGGGTTCAGGATGCTCATATGCGCACCGACGCCCTGAGCTGCCACCGCGGCCGGGCTGGCTGCCAGGACCAGCGCGAGCGACGTGAGCACCCCTGCGGCCATCGATACGCCTCGGCGGTGCAGAGGTCCCAGCCGGGACCCTGGCCTGTTCTCTGTACTCATGTGCGTGCTCCTGCTGGTGATCGATGTGGGGACGTCAAGTCCGGTTCAAGGAGAGAGTGACCCGTATGAAACCGATACTTCGTCAGGTTCGGAGGGGGCGCGCGGATGATCAGTAGGTCGGACTAGCAGGTGCGGTGAAGCGTGCTGCCGGTCCTGCACCGTCCGAGCTGCTCACGGGCGTGAGCCGGGATAAGGATCAGCCCCCGACTTCGCCGTCACCGCTTAGCGCTCATGCCGATGACTGACGGCCTGCGGGCCGAGTTGTCAGACGAATCCAGGACCCGGCGTACCGATTTCTGGGATCTCCCGGCCGGATGTGAGGAGTTGCTCGCTGCTTGGTCCACGGCAGGTCCTGTGGCCTATGTCGAGTCTGAGTATTTCGGTGGCGTTGGGGAGGAGAACGTCGCTGTCTGGCGTAACGGGACGATGATCTTGGGACCGCTGCACCTGGTGGAGGATGAAGCGGCCCCGGCCGCAGGAACCCCTGTGTGCCAGGCCATCCGCGAGCTTGGTCTCAGGGCCAGCGAGACAGAGGATGAGTTCACGATCGTGGGGCTTGGCGCTCACCGTGACAGTGCGAGCTGGGTGTCCTGACTCGCGCTTGCCACGGGCTGCGCAGCTGACTGCGCACCCCCGGCGTTCGTCAAGGTGCCGCCGGGGGCGACGGGCGCTTCGGGGTTTGGGTATGCCCACGTCGACGGTGGGACGCCGTGTCCGCCTCTGGGTTTCCTCGCGCTTGGCGCGGAGAAAGGTGAGCGTGAGGTTGATGCCTTCGACCTCGCGTCGCTTCGCGGTACACGCCTTCCGGTCGGATATGGCGGCGCTCCCGCAGAGCCGCCATCAGGCTCGGCAGCGGACACATCCTGTGCGATGCGGACAAGAGGACAGGGGCAACGGCCCGACCACCGGTCGTACGACCAGCCCTTGTTCCTGATACCCGTCCCGCCCCACGGGACGGTTCTGCGGATGGTCGCTTTCCCACCCCCGCGTGACGGAACCGGGCCGGCGGCCGGGCCGGTGGGCCTCACCGGCACGGGCAAGCTGCAGCCAGCCGCCGTCCACTGACCCGCGCGGCGCCCCGTCGCCGAGCAGAAGGTCCCCTCGATGAGCGAGCAGCACAGCCCTCTCCCCGACGACTTCCGTGCCTGGCTGGCCGAGCGGGGCGATGACGCGTACGCCCTTGCGTGGGTGGCCGAGGGGAAAGGGCCGACCGGCTTCGACAGTGCCGAGGCACCCCGGGTGGGGGAGTGCGGGATCGCCCACCCGGGCGCCGACCTCACCCGCATCGCGGTACAAGAGGTCACCCACGGCCGGGCCGAGACGCTGCGCCGCTGGCTCCACCTGGACGACGGCACCCGGCACCTGGCCATCATCAGCGCCGAGTCCGGCGCCCTGCGCGAGCACACCCCCGGCGAGCTGGCCGCCGATCTGATGCACGATCCGGCCCGCGACGAGGCCCGGCTCACCGGCCTGCTGGCCGGCTGGCTCTACCGCAGAAACACCGAGGCGCCGCAGGAACTCGAGCTCGGGTGGATCGCCGCAGCCGCCGCCTGGACCTGTCACATGCGAGCCCTGGCGAGCTACCCGCCGCCCTCCGCGCTCGCCGAGAGCCTGGAGCGCGCCGGCGAACAGGATCAGGCCACCGCGGACTTGGTGGTCTCAACCGGGCTGAGGATCGCCGGCCTCCTCGACCGGCTGGAGCGCGCCCACCGCCCCCGCACCGAGCTCATCGAGGACTGGCACGCGGTTGAGCCCCTGGCCGCGGACGTCCCGGCGCTCACACCCATGGCCGACTGGCTGCTCGACCAGATCGCCCTGCGCGACGCGCCCGCCCAGCAGCTGCGGGCCGTCCTCGAGCCGGACATCACCGACCACCTGCGCGACCGACAAGCCGACAGCCCTCTGAGGGGCGGCACCGTCACCGCCCTCGACGCACCGCGCGCCGCGCACCTGGCCCAGGCCCGCCAGACCGTCCGCGCCTACACCGCCGCCGCACACTCGGGGCGCGAGAGCCAAGCGCAGCAACTCCTCGACGCCTTCCCGATCCCCGTCCGCGCCCTGGCCACCAGCGGCCCGGCCGCCACCTGGCGCCGGAACTCGGCCACCGCGACCGACGCCGTAGAGGCCCTGACCGCGCAGCGCGCCGCGATCACGGCCGAGGCCAGTACCGACTTCTTCGCCGACCCTGAACTGCTGCACGCCCACACCTCCTACCTGGCCGCCCGGGAGGGCCAACTGCACCTCCTGCACGACGCACTCGGCCGCCTGGCCTTCCCCGCCCCGCCCCCGCGTGACCTGCCCGAGGCGCTCACCCCCATCGCCGCAGCGCAGACCCAGCGCCGCGTGATCGAGGCCTACGGCACCCTGGAGCGCGCGGCTCAGGTGCTCGACGGGCAGATCCACTACCAGCTCCAGCAGCCGGTGCCCGCCCACCGGCGCGCTACCACCGGCGCCGAGAGCGACCTGCTGACCCGCGCCCGCGACGCCCTGGACCACACCGCGGATGCCGGCGTCCCCTTCGACGCCGACTACATTCGTGCCCGCCTGCAGGAGGCCATGGCCCGCCCCACCGCCCCGCCCGGAGCCGGCCCGGCGGCCCCCACCGGCCACGACGAGGCCCACACCCAGGCCCTGGCCGCCGGTTCCCCCACCCTGGGAGTGAACCGGTGACCTGGGTCCTGAGCACCGTCATCTCCCTGCTGCTGCGCGCGGCCGGCCCGCTCATCCGGCGCGGCCTGCCCCACCTGGCCATGGCCGTCATGGCCACCCTCTGCGGGACCACGCAGACTCCGCGCAGCACTTCAGCAACGTCGCCGACGACCGGAGTGCCGACCCGCGCATATGCCAAGCCGTGCGCGAGAGCGCTGCGCCACAGACGGACCAGCACCCATAGGGCACATGTCACCGTACAGGCCGAGAGGGCGGGTGTCGGGGCCGCCTGGTCATGAACTGGGAACCTTCCATGCGACCCGGATGGCATTGATGAGCGCAGAGCCGACGGCGGGTGACTGAGACGGCCCACGCGGGGTATCGCCACGCCCTGGACGCAGTCGCCGGGGCGCGGCGGGCCGGACGGGCGGTGACCAGCCGGCCCAGCCGCGCTGGAGCTGTCGCGGGTCAGGCGGTGGGTGTCCGGCTTTGGGGAGGTTCGGTGGAGAGCAGTGACCAGATTCTCCGGCCTTCGTCGCAGGCGTCGGCGCTGCAGCTCACCGTGCCGGTGACGGAGGCGAGGCGGGTCAGGATGGTGCCGTCGGGCTGGGCGCCGGTGTGGCTGAGCACGACGACGAGGAGAATGCCGTCCTGGTCGGCCAGATGGACGCTCATGCGCTTGCCCTCGTCCTTCACCGCCGCGTCGACGAGAACGAGAAGGCGTACGGTCTCCTCCAGGAAGCTGTCTTGGGGGTGGTGGGTGCAGCTGTCATAGGGCGGTACACCTTGCCCCGCCCCGCCGCGATTGCCGTCGGCGAACTGGCGGGCCGGCACCCGCACGGCCTCATGGTCCAGGTCCGAATTGAGCGCCACCGGGGCCAGGATCATCCGTTCCCCGAGATCCGCCGCACATGCCGGCCTCGGCGAAGGTCTTCGCGTCGGTGGCCTCGTACGGGGTCCCGCGGATCCACTTCGGCGTGGGTACGGGCGAGCTGCTGGGCCTGATGGGCGAGGCGGGCGCGGACGTCGTCGGCGTCGACTGGCGTATCCCGCTGGACGAGGCCGCCCGCCGGGTCGGCCCCGGCAAGGCCCTCCAGGGCAATCTGGACCCGGCGGTCCTGTTCTCCACCGAGGAGGCCGTCCGCGCGAAGACGGACGAGGTCCTCGCGGCGGCGTCCGGCCTGGACGGCCACGTGTTCAACCTGGGCCACGGCGTCCTCCCGACGACGGACCCGGACGCCCTGACCCGCCTGGTGGACTACGTCCACACGCGGACCAGCGCTAGCCGCGGGTAGCCGCGGGGCCGGTCGCCGCGCTGCTCCCCGAGGAGAGCCCCGATATCCTGAAACCGGACATCGGGGCTCTTTCGATCCTTCCGGTCAAGGAGGGAAGCAGATGAACCGGCACAGCCGCCCGACCCTGTCACTCCTCGCTCCGGTCCTCGCCTCGTCCCTGGTCCTCGCCCCGGCCGTCGCGGCCCCGGGCCAGGCCGCGGAGGGCGCCGCGCCGGTCGCTCCCGCCGCCCCGGCCTGCGAGCTGGTGGCGTCCCCGTACGGCACGCCGGGCGCGGAGCCGACGTACGACCTCATGCTCAGCGGATTCGCTGGGGGGCAGCAGGTCCGGATCAACGGGCCGGAGCGCTCCACCATCACGTTGGGCGAGGAAGGCACGCTCAAGATCCAGAGCGTCCCGTACGGCTCGTACCGCGTCAGCTACGAAGACGAGCGGACGGGAAAAAACAAGCGGGTCACCTGTGACCAGCCGTCCCGGAAGAAGCCCGGTGACGGCCAGCAGTCAGTGAAGGTGACCCGGGTCGAGGTCTTCGTCCTGAGCCCCACCGTCGTCGACTGCACCAAGCCGCAGCAGGTGGAGTTCGACGGCAAGATCACCGCCGAGGGGCGCGGGAAGGTCGCCTACCACTGGACGCAGCAGTCCGACAGCACCCCCGTCAGCCCGGGCACCGTCGAGTTCAGCGGCACCACCAAGAGCCATTCCATCCTGCGCGTGGTCAAGCTGCCCGCGAACCCGCTGGAGACGAGGGTCAGCACCGCCCTGCACGCCCAGGGCATGAGCTCCCCGGTCACGGAGGTCCGGCTCACCTGCGCGAAGCCCTAACCCGCCGCGTGGACCGCGGCGACCGCCTTGCGGGCCGCCACCAGGACCGGGTCCCAGACCAGGGAGAACGGGGGCGCGTAGCCCAGGTCCAGGGAGACCACCTGGTCGACGGTCATGCCCGCGGTCAGGGCGACGGCCGCCCGCCCCAGCAGGCCCACGCCGACCCCGCTGGTGATCAAGCGCAGAATCAGGTCAAGGTGTCGGCCCGGGGGTGATGCGCCCACCGCGTTGCGGAGGCTCATGTCGGACGGGCACCTCGGTCGCCTGTACGGCCGCCGGTCGCCAGGGTTCCCAAACCGGTGAGCGAGACAGTCACACGTACGGGCCGCGGAGTTGGAGCCGGCTGGCGTGAGGGCGCACAACAGCGACAACAGGGCCTCCTGGCGCACTCAAGGTCTCGACAACCCCGAGCTGCACCAGAGGCCCTGTCTTCATGCCTGGCAACTTGCAAGATCACCCGCCCGAGTTCCCTAGGTCGAACTCGCGTCCACAAAGATCGGTACGACAACGGCTTCTAATGGTCGTGGGTGCTGTTCCTGGGGCGGGTTTTGGTCTGCGGGTTTGTCAGTTAGCGGCCGGGGTGATCAGGTCGTGTCATCTTCGCTGCTCCGTGAGTGTCACCCCATGACGCGCAACGGCTGCTGTCCGTACTGCGGGCGGCAGCCGTCGGCGGTCAGATCAGTACCAGGATTGGAAAACCTGGTTGTTGCACCCGACGACGCGCAGCCCGTAGTCGAAGCTGTCGTCCAGGCAGCCGCTGGTGGAGTGGTTCACGAAGACGATGTAGCCGTGCAGGTACTTGACCTGCCACTGGAAGTCGTTGTTGTAGAGCTCGCAGGGGTTCGCGTCCACGTCGCCGTACCACGTCTCGTAGAGACACTGGCCCGTTGCCCGGTTCTGGAGGAGCACGTAGCCGTTGACGCTCCGGACCGTCCACTTCTGCCAGTCATTGTTGTAGCAGTCGATGGCCCGGGCCCCGTACGCGAAGCTGTAGTCCAAGCACCGCTCTGTGTCGGCGTTCTTGAAGGTCTGGAGGGCTAAGGCGCCCGATTCGGTGGGCGTGGGCGTGGGCTCGGGTGTGGGGGCGGCGGCGTGCGCCGATGTCGCGGTCAACGCGAGACCGAGCGTCAGCAGGATCGCTGCCGCAAGGCGTGCCCATCGTCTGGTGGCGGAGCAGCAGCCGGGCGACCTCGGCGGTCGGCCCGCTCTGCACGCCGCGCAGCTGGAGCAGCTGTTCCTCGGCACTGTCGATGAGGCTGCCGATCCGCGCCCGCTGCTCGGGCGGTACCACCGCCCGCCACATCGTCCCCGAGCCCGGCACCCGTTTCTCCTTGCCGAGTACCCGCAACTGCCCGGCCATGGTCACCGGCTGATGCTCCTGGCGCACCCACCACGGATCGTTCGCGTACCCCGGCGGGCCGCCTGCTCCGCGGCGCAGGCGGATGACGCCACCCATCCAGGCGATCAGCGGACCACCATGATCCGTCGCCGCCAACGGCCCCAGCCACGCACGCCCGACCCGCTCCCCGAGCCGGCGGCAGAACATCCCGTCAGCGGGCAGCGTCCGCGGCCGCCCCGCACCACTGTCCACCCACACCAGCTCCGCCATGCCCGGATCCAGCAGCGCGTCGGCGACCGCCACCACCTCGGGAAAGACGACCGCGTCCCGCCCCACGATCCGCCACCACTCCAGATCACCCCCGGCGTCACCGCCCGCGACCTGATGCAGCCGCCGCGGCCAGACACTCTCCCGCTCCCAGCCAAGGGCCTGCTCCCACCACCGCGCCACCACCGCATGAGCCAAAGCGAACACCCGCTCCGGCTCAGCCCCGGCCCGCACGGCCCGCCGCGCCACCCCCGTCCACTGCCGCTGCGCCGCGGCCACTTCCGGCAGGTGCCGCACGTCCAGGTACTCACGGGGCTGGTCGGCGTCCGCGTCCACGAGCCACCGCCCGTGCCGCATGCAAGCCCGATCCCACCGTGGGGCGTACCGCACGACCCGCACGGCGGTTCCCGTACGCCCGGCAGCGCACAGCCGACAGCCGAACGCCACCGGCCCGACCACTGCGCCGCTGATCCGCCACGCCGCCGTCGGCACGTCTCCCTCGGCCGTTACTGACTTCGGCTTGTCAGGGTGAACCTTGGCGAAGTGCCTGATGGGCTTGAGGTGCTGGCTGTATGGACGACCGTGGCAACGGGGGCGCTCGGGCCACCCGTCCTGCCGATGTCCGGCAACCGGACCGGCTCATGGGTGCCGCCAGCAGCCCGTGACCCCGCCGCGGAGCCCCACATACTGTTGCCCCGTACGTGAGCAGGGCATACGGGGGTAGGGAACATGGTGGACGAGACGGTACGTGCAGGCGCCGGGCACCGTACGGAAGTCCTCGTGTGTCTGGGTCTCGCGCTACTCCTGGGCGCACTGTCGGCCCTGGTACTGATCCCCCAGGCCCAGCATCTGCGCTCGCTCCGCGACGGTGTGCGCGTCGACGCCACCATGCACACCCGCGGCACCTGCACGCTGGGACGGTGCAAGATCGCCTTCGAGGCGCAGGGCCGCACCGTCGTGGCTGCCTTGCCGCCGGGCAGTGGTGGCAGCAAAATCCCCGTGGGCGCGCACCTCACCGTCCGGTACCGGGCGGACGATCCGCAGGTAGTCGCCGCCGCGGCCGACGTGGAGGGCGGTGTGGCGGCCTTGCTGGCCGCCTCGACCGGCGCGGGGGCCGTGTTGTTCCTGCTTCTGCCGGTCATGAAGACGGTGGCCCGAGCACGGCGGCGGCGCGCGGCGTCCAGCGCCGTTGGATGACGTGCCCGCCCCACATGCCGATCACCGTGCTGCTGACTTCGGCTCGTCAAGGTGATGCCGGGGCGTCGAGGGTCAGGCCGGTGCCTGCTATGAAGCCGTCGAGGGTGTCGGGCCGGTATTGAAGCCGTTTGAGACGGTTGCGGACGAGGGTTTCGAGTCGGTCGAGGGCCATGACGGCGAGGTTGGCCAGGCTGCGCTTGACGTGCGCCCAGACGCCTTCGACCGGATTCAGGTCGGGCGAGTAGGCAGGCAGCAGGAACACCGTCAGCCACGTCCGATCGGCGACGAGGTCCCGCATCTTGCGCGAGACATGGGTGTTCAGCCGGTCCCAGACCAGCACGATCGGCGCCCTGACCAGCTGATGGACGCCGTCGACCAGCGTGATGAAGTCCCGCTCGTCCATGCTGCGGCGCTTGCCCTTGCCCGCGGGGTGGGTCCGCAGCCGGTGGCACAGCCGGGTCCGGGAGCCGGGCCGTATGGCGATCAGCCCGGCCACCGACAGCCGTCCCGAGCGGCGCCCGCTTACCGTCACGACCGGGGTTCGGCCGCGCCGGCCCCAGGTCCGTCCCCTGGGCGGCCGA
This sequence comes from Streptomyces sp. NPDC000410, assembly GCF_040300305.1. Lineage (NCBI taxonomy): Bacteria > Bacillati > Actinomycetota > Actinomycetes > Kitasatosporales > Streptomycetaceae > Streptomyces > Streptomyces sp. NPDC000410. Next base: position 11,068 of record NZ_JBEPDM010000063.1, on the reverse strand, counting down.
CGGGTGAAGCCGGCTTCGTCCTCGAAGCAGACGTAGCCCCCGCAGGCCGCCCTCGCCCTTTTACCTCCGCCCAGGTCGCCTCCTTCCACACGGTCACGGCCTGCTCGTCACGCTCGGCGACCCGCCGCGCGGGCACCTGCGGGCTGAACCCGAGCCGGTGCATCAACCTCGTCGCCCCGGAGACGCTGCAGGAAACATGGAACTTCCGGCCGATCAGCGTGGCCACCCTCGACGCGGTCCACACCTGGTCCTCCACCCAGCCGTGCGCCGCCGGACCTTCCTCCAAGAACCCCACCAGCTTCTCGAGGCAGTACGGCGACAGCCGGCACCGCGAACCACTCGGTCCACGCGAGACCAGTGCCGCAGCCCCGCCGTCGCGCCACAGTTGGTGCCATTGGTAGGCCGGCTTCAGGCTCACCCGCAGGCGCCGGGCGACCTCCAGCGGCTTCACCTTCTGCTCGAACAGCCCGACCGCCTGTATCCGTACCGATTCACGGCGCTGACGCCCTGCAGGGGTCAGCCCGCCCCCATCCGCATACCTCACACACCACGGGGTACAGCCACAGCTCCAAGCCCAGCAGGCACTTCACCAAGATTCACCCCGACGAGCCGAAGTCAGTAACCACCGACGGACCTGGGGCGCTGAAGGAAGCGCAACGGCAGTCTCCAGCTTGAACTGAGTAGTGATCTTCGGTTCTAACGGGGTGGTTTGGAGGTTTGTTCGGGGTGGGCGGCGTGGATGTAGCGCAGGGCGGTGCCGGGGGTGATCCCGAAGAGATGCATGAGGTGGACGGGGTCGGCAGTGTGGCGGGCCTCGTCCAGCAGGCGGTCTTGGCGCAGTTGGGTGGCGTTCAGGCCGGTGGGGGCCAGGATCGAGACGATCCAGCCGGGGCTGACGGTGGGGTGGTGGGGTGCGAGGGCGGTCTGCGGGGTGAGGAGGAGATGGGGGTTGGTGGTGGTCGGCCAGGTGTTCTGCCGGGTTCGTAGCCAGTCGGTCAGCAGGGCTGTGGTCAGGGTGTCGAGGTAGAGGGTCCGGTGGGGCAGTCGGATGCGGTGACGGGCGGGCTCGATCTGCTCTAGTCGGAGGCTGGCTGCCTGCCCGGGGATGAGCGCGTGAACGCAGAGCAGGGCGATCAGGAGTCGGCCGACCGGGCTGGGAACACGGTCCAGAAGTGAGGCGAGGTGGTCGCTGGGCAGGGGGCGGGGCAGCTTCACGAGTGCGGGCAGGTGGATGCCGCGCATGGGGTTGCGGGGGATGAGGCGCTCTTGCCGCAACGCTTTGAAGAGGCTGTTGAGTGGGGTGTGGACGCGGCGGAAGATTTCAAGTCCATTGAGACGGTCGTGACGCAATGAGGTTTGTGCTGCGGGCTCGCGGCGCTTGGCCGGGTCGTTGATCCACGCCTGCTGCGGTATCCGGGGTGGTCGGGGGCGTCGGCCGAAGCGTTCGGGATGGCGGGCGTATGCGTCGGCGAGGGTGACGGCACGCTGGTCGCGGACCTCCTCGGCGGTGCCGAAGTGCACGCTGGCGGGCGCGAGGTCGGCATCGGCCGCCCGGACGACATCGAGCAGCTCAAGGCCAAGATCACCACCCTCGAACAGCAGGTGGTCGACCTGGAACTCAAGCTCCAGGACCAGGGCGACGAGCTGAACGCCGCCCGCACGACCAACCGCGAACTCATGGCCCAGCTCAACCGCGATCCGACCCGGCGGCACTGAAAGCGCGGGTCAGGCCACCTGCCAGAGGCCCTTGATGAGAAAGGATGCCATGGCGGACTCTTGAGTGCCTATTCCAGAGCCGGACATGACAGGCGTTCTTGGTGCAGTGCCGCAATCCGTTCGTGAGCCCAGTTCAGACGGATGGCAGCGGGGTCACGAACGGATCGTCGGGTGTGGCTGTCGGGTCAGGTGCTCTGGTTGATGATCTGCGTGACCTTGAAGGTGATGAACTCGGCGGGGCGGACGAGGGCGGCGCCGACCTCGATGTTCAGCTTGCCCTGCAGCGCGTCCTCGGGCGGGTTGTTGGACTCGTCGCAGACCACGTAGAACGCCTGCTCGGTGTTTGCTCCGGTCAGCATTCCGCGCCGCCATAGGCCGGTCAGGAAGCTGGTGACCATGGCCGTCACCGAGGTCTGGAGGCGGTCGTCGTTCGGCTCGAAGACCGCCCACCTCGTGCTCTGGAGGATGGACTGCTTGATGAAGTTCACCGTGCGCCGCACATTGAGGTAGGAATGCTCGACGTCGGCCGGGTCGGTGGCCGCCAGGGTGCGGGCACCCCAGACGAGGTGGCCCGTGCCGGGGAACTTCCGGAGCGCGTTCACCCCCTGGTCGTTCAGCCCTTCCTGCGCGGTGTCGTCGAGCTCACGGGTCAGGCCGACCACTCCGCGAAGGTCTTCGTTCGCCGGTGCCTTGTGCACGCCCCGGCGCGCGTCCACCCGCGCCCACACACCAGCCACGTGGCCTGTCGGGGGCACCGCTGTCTCTTCCCCTTCTACGTCGAGGACCTTGATCCACGGGTAGTAAACCGTCGCGAACGCACGGGCCTCGTCCCTCTCGATTCCCAGCGTGTCGGCGGCGCTCTCCGGCGGGTCCCCGTCCGGCAGATGCAGGACCGCGACACGGTTGCCCATCCGCGCGCAGTGGTCCGCGATCAGGCCGGCCGTCGCACGAGAGCCCGCCGCCGTGGACTCGCTCCACAGATCCGGGGCGACAACGATGGTGATCTCCTCGATGCCTTCCAGGACATCCAGCGCGCCGGCCACCCCGCTGTTGCCGTCCACGGGGACCAGGTAGCACTCGCCGCCCCCGTTGGCGAACCATCCGTACACCGCAGCCCACATAGCTCCGGACACCACGACCTGCGACTCTTGGCCCGTGCCCTCCGGGGAACCGCCGGTGATCGCCGCGTAGCTCGCGAACTGCTTCCAGGACACGATCCGCTGCGGCAGCGCCGGTTGCTCAGCGTGCCTCGCGACCTGTACAAGGAACGCCGCGAGGGAGGTCCGCGCACCGCCAATGGCGCGAACCCCCGACGGCACCTCCTCCACCACTACCCCAGGCATCCTTTGTGCCTGTTCTGCATCCACGTTGGCCTTCTCGGACATGACCGCCCTCTCGCTTGAAGATCATCAAAACAGGGGGGCCTACCCAGCACCCCGGCCTTCCATCCCCCGCCCGCCGGAAGCCCCCATAACGAGTGGTCGGAAACAAAGCCAGAGGGAGATACCGGCTGTCCGCCATCACACGGGGCGTGACACGTTGGCGATCTAGGCACTAACAACGACCGGCGCCTCCCCGTGCTGCTGCCGTGTCCACCAGCGCCGGTCCTCTCTCGCGCCCAGAGGGTGAACCTGCGGCCTGCCTCGTGCACCACAGGTGTTGCACGCGCTATCGTCGTCTCGACCGCTTTTGAGCTGCGGAAACTCCATCCGCACACTCGCGCGGCCCCGGAGAAACGTCGGAGACTTCGACTGCTCCGGCGCCGACATCGAACGCGACTGGGTCGCCCGCACCAGCTGCTGGTCGAAGGTCGAGCGCATCGTCCTCACCTACGAACAGACGCAGGCCTACGAACTTCCCGCGGCCGCGGGCAAACGGGACGACCCTCGCTGGCCGGCCTTCGCGCGACGGTACGGCTTCGACGTCGACCGGCCCGTCCAGTGGGAGGTCGAAGCCCTCGAACCGGCCGAGCTCCAGCGCCTGGTCCTCGAAGCGGTGGAGTCCCATATCGACCGCTCACAGCTCGCCCGGCAGCTCGTCGAAGAGCAGCGCCAGCGCCGACAGCTGGCCGACTTCCTGCGCCAGTTCGGCGGCTCGGGCGGTCCGTGAGGTCTGGGCAAGCCTGCCGGCGCGCCGCCGGAAGAGGGTTGCATCCACAGTTGTCTGCACAGTTGTCTGCACAGGCGGACCCAAAGTTGCGCCGGAGGTACTACCGGAGGTGTGACCCCCCCCTTTCGTGATCTTGGGCGTATTGCCTGGTCAGACCCCCTGGGCAAGCCCATTTCCTACGCCGACACCTCTAATTCGTTAGTAATTAGAGGTTCTGGATCTCTGAGGGGCCCGGGGCGGCGTTGTTCAGCCCGGGGCAGGACGTGTGTGGTCCGGTCGGTGCCGTGGTGACCCCTACGACACCTCCGACCGTGCGAGGTCTTTGTAAAGGCTGGTGGCGCTGGGCGCCGGCCGGTCCTCGCACGTTCTGCCCCCGCGGGCTCGTCGGGTTCGGGATCCTCGGTGGATGAGCTGCCGCACGGTGACGCGTTTCTCCTCACGAGCTTCGAGCTCTGGACACGGCGTGCGCCCGTGCGGTCTGGCGGTGCCGCGCACGGCTGATGAGGTGGCGGGCCTTGGAGCCCTGGAATTAGTGCGCCGTGCGGTCCCGCGTGCTCGTCTTCGAGATCAGCACCGGAGAAGGGGCGGGATCCATGGACGTGTTCTGCGGGATCGACTGGGCGGAGGGACACCACGACGTCGCGCTCGTCGACGACACCGGCAAGCTGCTGGCCAAGTGCCGGATCAACGACGATCTGGACGGCTACCGGCTGCTGCTGGATCTCCTGGCCGAGCACGGCGACACCGCCGAGACGCCGATCCCGGTGGCCATCGAGACCAGCCGCGGCTTACTGGTTGCAACGCTGAGGCAGGGCCCCCGGCAGATCTACGTCGTCAACCCGATGGCCGCCTCCCGCTACCGCGACCGGCACGGCGTCAGCCGCAAGAAGTCGGACCCGGGCGACGCCCTGGTGCTGGCGAACATCATCCGCACCGACGCTCCGATGCACCGCCCGCTGCCCGCCGACACCGACCTGGCCCAGGCGGTCGCCGTCATGGCCCGCGCACAGCAGGACGCGGTCTGGAACCGCCAACAGGTCCCCAACCAGCTCCGGTCCCTGCTCAGGGAGTACTTCCCGGCGATGATCGAGGCCTTCCGGGACAAACAGGGAACCCTGACCCGCCCCGATGCCCGCCGCATCCTGGCCGTCGCACCCACACCTGCCCTGGCAGCCAAGCTGCAGATGTGGAAGCTGATCGCCATGCTCCGGCGAGCCGGCCGCCGCCGCGGTATCGAAACGGACGCCGAACGAATCCAGCAGCTCTTCCGCGAGGAAGCCCCTCGGCAGCTGCCCCTCGTCGAGGACGCCATGGGCAAGCAGGCATAGGCCCTGCTCCTGCAGCTGGACGCGGCCTGCCAGGCGGTCGACGACCTGGCGCGAGCCACCGAGGAGGCCTTTCGCTCGCACCCGGACGCCGCGATCATGCTGAGCTTTCCCGGCATCGGCCCTCAGGTCGGTGCCCGCATTCTGGGCGAGATCGGAGACGACCGGACCCGGTTCGCCACGGCTGGTGGGCTGAAGGCGTACGCCGGATCGGCCCCGATCACCCGGGCCTCCGGCAAACGCCGCTATGTCGGCCGCCGGTTCGTGAAGAACAACCGGCTCAACCACGTCGGCCACCTGTGGGCCTTCGCCTCCATCAGCGGTTCTACCGGGGCGGATGCCCACTACCGGCGCCGCCGAGCGGGAGGGGACTGGCACATGCAGGCACTGCGGCACCTGTTCAACCGGATGCTCGGCCAGCTCCACCACTGCCTCCTGGCGCGCACTCCCTTCGATGAATCGATCGCCTTCCCCACAGAGCCGCAACGAGCTGGGACAGCCGCTACGTGAGATGAACGGGACGGCTCGTCCGGGGGCGCTGTCCAGCCCACACGATGAGGCGATACAGGAAGGTGCGACCATCGTCGGATGCGAGGCATCGATGAACTGGTCAATGTGGAAGATCCGGCGTGGCCGGAGCTGCAGGGGGCGCTCAGGTCGAGCTCCGTGCCGGTCCACGTGCTGCCCGGAGACCCCAGTGAGGGCCGCCGGTGCCTTCTGCAGATGCAGGTCACCGCGCGATCGGTGCTGGGCGCATTGGCCTTGCACAACGGCGGATTGCTCGTGGACAACGGGTGGCTGCGAGTGTTCGGCGGGGGTTCGGGTTCGGTCGCGGGTGGGCGGCTCCCGAGTCTGGCGCAGGTCAACCGTTTCCCCACGGACCTCGATCCCAGTTGGCACCCCGCGACAGGTCTTGTCGTCGGCCACGACATCGTCGGAGGGGTCTTCGCGTTGAACGGTGGCGATCCCGCGGCCGCGGGCCGCCCCGGGGCACCTGGACAGATGACGTACTTCGCTCCCGACACTCTGGAGTGGGAGGCGATGGAGATGGGCCACTCCGGGTGGGTCTCCTGGCTGCTCTCGGGCAGGCTGGAGACGTTCTATGACGGAACGCGCTGGCCCGGCTGGCGCGACGAGGCCGACGCCCTGGCTTTCGAGCAGGGCCTGTCTGTGTATCCGTTCCTGTGGTCCGAGGAAGCTCACGCCGATCTCGCGGCCACGAGTCGGCGACCTGTGCCGATGCGCGAGGTGCTCGGAGTCGCAGCGGACTTCGCCCGCCAGATGGGGCCGTCCGATCCGGGGTTCCTGGGCGACGTGTGACTGGCTTCGCCGACCGTCCTGGTGCGTCAGCTTAGGCCCGGAGCTGGTCAACTCGGCCGATGTTGTGAGGGCGCGATGAGGCGGCGATCACCCCACGGCTTGACGGCTTAACTGCATGAGGTGTCTTTCTCCGGGATAGTCGGAGGAAGAGGCCTTGCTGTTCTGACGGCCCGGCGCGGCCTGCCCGCTCTGTCATCCCTGCATCCGATGCCCGATGCTGCAGGTCAACCCGAAGATGCTGCCCCGGCTGGCCGAGATCGAGAAGGACCTGATCCTCCGCCGGAAGCGAGCCGAGGCGGAACAGTGGCTCGGCGAGATCGAGGGCATCGACATGACCTTGACCTTCGTCCGCACCAAGCAGGCCGACGCCGCCCGACTCGCTCAGCGGTCACCCGTCGCCCTGGGCATCCCGACCACCCGGCACCAGATCGGATGACCCCACCGCCGAGCAGAGTGATGCCCCGGACCCTGCCGGGCCCGGGGCATCTCGATGGCCTCTAGTTGAGAACGACGTTATGCGCCGGAACGATCGAGGGCTCCCCATCTGCGTGACCGAGGTCAGCCAGGATCGGCTGCAGGATCTTCGAGAAGTTCTCCAGGGCTTCCTCGCTCTCCCAGACGTCGATCCACCGCCAGCCGCCGTCGACCGGCCCGGCAACGTGGGCGATGAGGCCCGGAGCCGGAACGTCGGCGAGCGAAGTGAACTCTCCACCGTCGGTCAGACGGGCGATGACGGCGTCATAGAGCTCCTCCCCGACGCCGGGGGACTCCATAGTGACGATGATGGCCATGCGGATCTCCGATCTCTGTCAGCCGCGCGAGCCGCGGCACAACGCGGCAGATCCTAACTAAACGTGGCCGAACTATTACGGGAAGTTATTGGCCCGCTCGGGTGCCGAGGGCTACACACTTCAGCGGCTTGACTTAGGGCATGTCCGGTGGGTCTCCCTGTTCCCACTGTCAGCCCCTCAGTACATGGGGGCTGCTACCTGAGGTCGATATAGGCGCTGGAGCGAGAGCGGTACTCGTTCGAGGGATTTGGCTGCTCAACCCTGTTCTCTCACGTTTACGTTGGGGAATCGTGGTGTCCCGTCACACCACTTGGAACAGGAGGAATTTTGACGCTATCGCGTACGCGGCGGGTACTGGTTCTTGCCGGGCTGCTCGCGGCACTGGCATCCGTCGCACCGAGTTCGGGCGCCGTTGGCCGGACCGTCGAACCCACGACACGCGCTGCGGTCGGCCCGTTCCAGGTACGGAACCATGGCACGGGCCGCTGCATGGGCATGCCGGCGGGCGACGACCGGATGCGGGTGTGGAACTGCACCAGCGAGCCGTACCAGCTCTGGGACCTGATCGCCGACGGCCGTGGCGCGTACCATTTGGTCACTCGCAGGGACGGCCGCTGCCTGGCCGGCTATGCCCAAGGGCCCAGTGGCTGGGCGACGTGGCTGAGCGACTGCGACAGATCGTTCACCAACGTGGATCAGCTCTGGTACGTGGACCCCGCCCACAGCGCCGACCCCGCCCGGATCGCCAACCTCTTTGGCCGTGTCCTCGAACCCGACCGCGGATGGGGTGCGGCCAACGAATCTCCGGTTGTGACCAATGACGATCAGGGACTGCCCAATCAGAAGTGGACCCTGAAGTACGTGCGGTGACACCGGCACCACTCCTGCCTGAGCTCTGCCCCCCCCACGAGTCCTCAAGGACTGTTGAGCGGACCATCAGCCGAGCCAGAGCCGGATCGCCGCGAGAGTGACCGTGCCGTGAAAGACGTACGCTCTCTTGTCGTACCTGGTTGCCACGGCACGGAAGCCCTTGAGCGCGTTGATGGTCCGCTCTACTTCGTTCCTCCGGGAATAGCTTGCCGGGTCGAAACTGGTGGGGCGACCGCCGCGGCTTCCGCGCCGCTGGCGGTTGGCCCGCTGGTCCCTGCGCTCGGGGATGGTGTGCCGGATCTGCCGGCGCCGCAGGTAATGGCGGTTACGGCGAGAGCTGTACGCCTTGTCGCCACAAAGGTGGTCGGGACGGGTCCGTGGGTGGCCACCGGCCGGACGCGGGACCCGAACACGGTCCAGAACCGAGATCAGCTGCGGTGCGTCACCCCACTGTCCGGGCGTGATCAGGATGGCCAGCGGCCGGCACCAGCCGTCACTCACCAGGTGGATCTTGGTGGTGAACCCGCCGCGTGATCGGCCTACCGCCTCATCCGACCGATGCTGGGAAGGTCGACATCGTCGTCCCGGTATCCGAGCCGCCCGATGGTGGGCCCCGGCGGCATGCTGGTGAGCACGGCATACCGTGGAATCCACGCTCCAGTCGATCCTCCCTTCCGCATCAGTATCGGCTTGGACAGCTCGAAGGATCCGGTCCCACGTGCCGTCCGCCGACCATCGCCGGTGACGGTCATGCACCGTCTTCCACTTCCCGAAGCGTGCGGGCAAGTCACGCCACGGTATGCCGGTCCGCTGGCGGAAGAGAATGCCGTTGATGACTGTGCGGTGGTTCTTCCATCGCCCGCCCCGGCCCACGTTCTTCGGAAGATGCGCTCCAGCCGAGCCCACGCGGTGTCACACAGATTGCCCCGTCCCATATCTGACGAACGATCTGCCGACGCGTCCGTCACCCGACCCCTCGGACAGGCTCTAGCTGGTCGCGGAGCTGCCTGCTGCCGGAGCACCGTTTCGCCAGGTGAACACGTTCGCCCGGACGGCGGGAATGGCGGACAGCGCGGGGCGCGAACTCCAGCGGCCGGGCCATGTGCCCGGGCGGTCTTCGTCCTGTACTCCTTGCCGGCCTGGGCGCACGGGGACTGTGAGTGTCAGTCACCAAGGGGGCAACGGGGTTCCGTCAGCGTCGAGCCCATGCGGCCAAAGACGGTAGGCCAGGGGGGCGATGGTCCCGGCGTCCACGGCTTGACGGGCAAGGCGCTCTGCTGCGGCGTGGTCCCCGGCTCGTTCACGTATGTCGGCAAGCCCGAGCAGGGCCGCCAGGTCGGGCTCGGCTTTGCCAGCCTCCTGGGCGACCAGTTCCCCTCCTTGGTATCCCGCCTCCTCAAGGTGCCGGGCGAGCTGGGCTACGGCCCCGGCGTAGCCTGCGTCCGCTGCTCGGTGGGCGAGCCTCACGGCTTGTTCCGGGTCCCCGGCCTCCCCGGCCGCGAGGGCGCCTTCGAAGAGGCCCTGGGGGCTGCCTGCTTCTACCGCTCGTTGGACGAACACGTCCGCTCCTTTTGGGTCTCCTGTCGCCCATCGGATTAAGGCGAGTACGAGAAGAGCGTCGGGGCAGCCTGAATCTTCGGCCTGCTGGGCGAGCTGCTCAGCGCGTTCAACGTCACCAGCCCTCCGTCGGGCCTGGGCCAGCTGTGTCAGGAATCTGGGATAGCCGAAGTCGGCTGCCTGTGCGGCGAACTGCTCTGCCTGTTCCAGCTTCGCGCACGCCACATGCCATTCGATGAGCTCTTCCCACGCAGTGAGAGCGATGTTGTCGTCGTGGGACGCTTGCTGGGCCAGCTGTGCCGCTCCTTCGTAGTCGCCAGCCTCGTTGCGCGTGAAGATTAGCTGGAGCAGGGCCTCGGGGTTGCCGGCATCGACGGTTGGCAACAGGATCCGCTCCGCCCCCGCCGGATCTCCGGCGCTGATCAGGACACGAGCAACCTGGGCGGCGCCTTCGAGATGACCGGCTCCCTCGGCCCGCCGAGCGAACCGCTCGGCCTCCACCAGGTTGCCGCCCTTGTGGCATCGCGCAGAGAGCTCCATCAGGGCGTCAGCGTCGCCAGCGTCCACGGCCTGCCTCAGTGCCTGATCCGCTCCCTGAGTGTCCCCGGCAGCCTCGCGCATCCTGCTCAGTGCAAGGAGGCTCATGGTCAGACCATGGTCCGCGGCACGCCGAAAGGCATCCTCCGCGCCTTGTTGGTCTCCGCGACGGCTCCGTATCTTTCCCAGCTGGTGAAGGGCGAGGAAGGCGCCGGAGTCCGCGGCCTTGCTGTAGAGCGCCTCTGCCCAGCGAAGGCGATGGCGGACTTCAGCGGCTTGTGCGAGCCAAAAGAGGCTCTCGGGCTCGGTGAGGTGCTGGTGTGCGGCGTGCCAGAAGGAGGTGGGTGGGCAGAGGTTGGTGCGGGTGGTGCGGCCGCGGGGACGCGGGCGAGGGAGTGCAGCAGGGCGGCGGCCCGGTGGTGTGGTTCTGGATATACCAGGGTGCCCATCACCTCGTGCCGGTGGCGGGCGACCGCGGCGGCCAGGGCTCCGTAGTCGGTGATGTCGGGGTCGCCGGGGAGGTGGGTCTGGGCGACGTCCAGGAGCCAGCCTTCGTCGATGAGGACAATCGGTGCCATCAGGCGGCGGTCTGCCCCTGACCGCTGCCGAACCGGGCAGCGAAGCCGGCGGCGTGCTCGTCGGCGAAGGCCTTGGCGGCCTCGTTGAACCGGGCGCGGGTGATGTCGGCGGTCAGCAGCTGGGCGGCGTATTGCTCCGGCTCGGCGTGGCCGCCGGCCGCGAGGCGCTTCAGCTGCTCGTAGGTCTCGTCGTCGACCTCGATACGGATTTCCCTGGCCATGCCCCTACGGTATCGGCAGGAGCCAGCCTGGGGGAGGGCCCAGT
>NZ_JBEPDM010000062.1:0-32378 GCF_040300305.1 Streptomyces sp. NPDC000410 | reverse complement strand
CATCTACGGCGCACCGCATGCAGCCATACCCAGAGCCCCTGGGTCCACCGATCTTACGAATGATCAGTTCAAACCCACCACTGAAAGGTAGGGCATCGCATGACCGCTCTCGCAACGGAACTGGTCCACGGGCGCACGCTCGTCGACCCCGCACTGTTCGACCGGCTCACCGACTTCTGCGCCGAGGAGTACGGCATGGAACGGGGCGTCGCCGAGCGCGTGATGGATCAGGGCCTGGCGTTTCTGGAGACGATGGGCCGCACCGGTGAGGGTCTGTCGCCCTCGCAGAAGGTCGACCCGGCGTGGCACACGTTCATGCTGCACAGCGCCGAGTACACGGCCTGGTGCGAGGAACGCTACGGCCTGTACATCCACCACGCCCCGAAGTCCCGGTTCCGGGACCGAGCCGCGATGGTCGACGTCGTCGGCAGGATCCGCGCGGCCGGCTATGTGGTCGACGAGTCCCTGTGGGACATCAAGGCGGACTGCAACGCGCCGACGTGCTGCGGCGACGGCCCCTGCTGCTGAGTGACCCGTCCAGGGCGGGTCGTCGCAGTTTCGGCGGCCCGCCCGCTCGACACAGAACGGAATCCCCGGTGCCCACCCAGCCCGAAGAGATCAATAACAGCAGCCGGGTGACGCTCTTCCCCCTGGAAGGCCTCACGGTCGCGTACACGACACGGTCCAGCGACGAGCGCGGCCTCGGCGACATCGGCATCGTCGCCGTCACCGCCCCGGACACCGCCAAGGGCGAGGACCTGTGGACCCTTGCGCGGAGCATGTGGGCGAGGACGTCCAACAGCCAGGAGGAGGCCCGGTGGATCCTCACCCAGGCCAGCCGGGCCCGGATCGTCCACGCCTCTGCGTACGAGAATCTGCCCGACGTGAAGTGGACCGCAGACCTGACTCGCCGGTTCCATCTCGACGCGCTCTTCGCCAATCACGAGATCTTGGCCACCGGCCGCCTCACCCTTGCCTGATGTCTGGCGAAATGAGGTCCCCGTCCGCGCCTGTCGCCGATCGGGCGCGGACGGGTCCAGGCCCCACAACCGGTCTGGCCGACAGGGGCACCACGCCACCCGCTCGAACCCGAGGCCCCGGAGAAATCCCGTCGCATCGCCGACCGGGGCGGGCCTCCCCGCGGTTCACGCGTCGGTTTGAGCGGGCCTGAGCGGCCCCGGCCGGCACACCCCGTCCCAGCCGGCCCGGGCTGGTCAGCGCCACTCCGAGCCGGCCGGGGCTGATGAGCGCCACTAGTCCGGGCGCACCAGCCGCCCGCCGGACAGCTCCAGGAGCCGGTCGCGGTGGTGCTCGCGCAGAGCGCGGTCGTGGGTGACCATCACGACGGGGCCCGTGAAGCGCTCCACCGCCTCCAGGAGCTGCTCGACGAGCACCAGGCTGAGGTGGTTGGTGGGCTCGTCGAGCAGCAGCAGGTGTGGCCGCCGGGCGAAGAGCAGCGCGAGGTCCAGGCGCCGCCACTGCCCCACGGACAGCCGGTTCGCCGGGGTGTCGAAGTCCTCGGGACCGAACAGGCCGAACCTGGTCAGCTCGGCTGCGGCGTCCTCGGCATGGGCCGCGCGGCGCGCGGCGAAGCAGTCGAGGAGACCGCGCCGCTCCGCGCCGAAGTCGCTGTCCTGCGGCAGATAGCCGACGCGCAGCCCCGGCACGCGCTCCACCACCCCGGCGTCCGGGGCACGCTCGCCCACCAGTACAGACAGCAACGTCGACTTGCCCGCGCCGTTCGGACCGCTGATCACGTACCGGCTGCCGGCGGCCAGCGCCAGGTCCGTGGCCCGCAGGACCTCCCCGACGGCCAGGCCGGTGGCCCGCAACAGCACGCCGTCGGCCGGCTCCGGGATCTCGCCGGCCGGGTCCGCGGCGTGCGGGGGAGCGAACTCCAGGGGCTCCGGCGGACGCGGTACCGCCTCCTCGACCAGGCGGCTCAGATGCAGTTGGGCGGCGCGGCCCGTACGGGCGACGGCCCGCTCGGCGCCGCTGCCCGCGGCGTCGTAGGACAGCTTGTCGTTGTCGGCCCTGCCGCTGAAGACGCGCCCGCCCGAGCGGGCGCGGTGCAGCCGCCGCCGGGCCTCGGCCAGTTCCTTGCTCCACTCGCGGTACCGCTGCCACCAGCGCTCCCGCGCCGCGGCGCGCTCGTCGAGGTAGTCGCGGTAGCCGCCGCCGTGGCGCACGGTGGAGCCGTGCGGGCCGTCCAGGTCGACGACGGCGGTGACGGCCGTGTCGAGCAGCACCCGGTCGTGCGAGGCGATCAGACACGGACCCTCGTACGACGCGAGCCACTGGACGAGCCAGTCCACCGCCCGGTCGTCGAGGTGGTTGGTGGGCTCGTCGAGCAGCAGGCCGGCCGGTTCGCGCAGGACGAGCGAGGCCAGGGCCAGCCGGGCCCGCTCACCCCCCGAGAGGGTCGCAACGCCGCGGGCCCGGTCGAGACCGGCCAGGCCGAAGACGTCGAGGACCTCACCGATGCGGGCGCCGAGCGCCCAGCCGCCGCGGTGGTCGAACTCCTCCTGGAGGCGGCCGTACTCCTCCAGCACCGCATCGATGTCGCCCTCGCCGGACGACATCCGCGCCTCCGCCGCGCGCATCCGCGCGGACAGCTCCCCGATCCGGGCGGTCGCCCGTGCGAGCACGTCCTCGATGGTGGAGCCGGCCGGGAAGTCCGGCTGCTGGGGCAGGAAGCCCACCTGGCCGGTCACCGCGCGCACCACCTGGCCGCGCTGCGGGGTGAGCTCGCCGGCGAGGGCGCGCAGCAGGGTGGACTTTCCCCGGCCGTTCTCACCGATCAGGCCCACCCGCTCGCCGTGGGAGACCGTGAGCGACACATCGCGCAGCACCTCGCGGTGCCCCAGCGTGCAGTGCAGGTTCTCGGCGAGAAGGTGCGCCGAGCGGTGGTCGGCGGACAGGACGTCCTGTCCGCCGGTGGGGTCCGAGGGGTGCGAGAGGTGTGACGGGTGCGAGGGTTGCGACGGGTCCGAGGGGGCCGAGGGGTCCGAGAGGTGGTCCGAGGGGTGCGACGGGTACGAGTGGTCCAGGGGGTACGAGTCGTGCGAGGCCGCGTCACTCATCGCCCGGCGCCCCCGCCTCGTACAGGCGGCCGTCGGCCATCCGCAGCCAGCGGTTCACCCCGATCTCCTTGATGAACCGCTCGTCGTGGCTGACCACGACGAACGCCCCCTCGTACGAGTTGAGGGCCCCCTCCAGCTGCTCGACGCTGTCGAGATCGAGATTGTTGGTCGGCTCGTCGAGCAGCAACAGCTGCGGCGCCGGCTCTGCGCCCAGCACACAGGCCAGGGTGGCGCGCAGCCGCTCACCCCCCGACAGCGCCCCGACGGGGAGGTGCGCCGCGGACCCGCGGAAGAGGAAGCGCGCGAGCAAATTCATCCGCTCCGCCTCGGGCTTGAGCGGCGCGTAGTCGGCCAGGCACTGCGCGACGGTGCGGTCCAGCGGCAGGGTGTCGAGGCGCTGGGAGAGATACGCGATGCGCCCCTGCGCCCGCTTGAACTCGCCGTGCTCCGCCTCGAGTTCCCCGCTGATCACCCGTAGCAGGGTGGACTTGCCGGCGCCGTTGTGGCCGGTCAGCGCGATCCGCTCCGGCCCTCGGATGGTGAGGGCGACGCCCTCGCCGGCGAAGAGCTCCCGCTCGCCGTACCGGACGTTGATCCCCTCGCCGAGGAAGACGGTGCGTCCCGCCGGGACCTGGGTGTCGGGCAGCTCCAGCGAGATCCTGCGGTCGTCCCGCAGTGCCCGGCCTGCCTCGTCCAGCCTGGCCTTGGCGTCGGAGAGGCGCTGGCTGTGCGTGTCGTTCGCCTTGCCCGCCGACTCCTGGGCGCGCCGCTTGAGCGTGCCCGCGGCCATCTTGGAGATGCTGCCCTTGCGGGCGGCCTTGGCGCCGACACCGGCCCGGCGCGCGGCCCGCTCACGAGCCTGCTGCAACTCCCGCTTCTCCCTCTTGACCTGCTGCTCGGCGGTACGGATGTTCTTCTCGGCGGTCTCCTGCTCGGCGCGCACGGCCTCTTCGTAGTCGGTGTAGTTGCCGCCGTACATCCGCAGGTCACCCGGTTCGAGCTCGGCGATGCAGTCCATGCGCTCGAGCAGCGCCCGGTCGTGGCTGACCACCAGCAGACAGCCGTTCCAGCTCTCCAGCACCTGGTAGAGCCTGCGGCGGGCGTCCAGGTCGAGGTTGTTGGTGGGTTCGTCCAGCAGCAGCACGTCGGGCTGCTTGATCAGCTGGGTCGCGAGGCCGAGGGAGATGACCTGGCCGCCGCTGAGGGCGTGCAGCCGCTGGGTCAGGGGGACGTCGCCGAGCCCCAGCCGGTCGAGATGGACACGGCTGCGTTCCTCGATGTCCCAGTCGTCGCCGACCGTGGCGAAGTGCACCTCGCTCACGTCCCCGGACGCGATGGCGTCCAGTGCCTCGACGACCGGGGCGATGCCGAGCACCTCGGCCACGGTCAGGTCGCCGGTCAGCGGCAGGGTCTGGGGGAGGTGGCCGAGCAGGCCCTGGACGGTCACGGCCCCGCGGTTCGGGCCGAGTTCACCCGCGATCAGCTTGAGCAGGGTGGACTTGCCCGCACCGTTGGGTGCGACCAGACCGGTGCGGCCGTCCCCCATGGACCAGGACAGGTCCTGGAACACCGGGGTGCCGTCGGGCCAGGAGAAGGAGAGGTTGGAGCAGACGATGCTGGCGTCGGTCATGTACGCATGCCTCGCAGATGACGCGGGCGCACCAAGGCGCCCATAGGGATGGGTGGTCACAGCGCGGGAGCACCGCTGGGGTGGTCACAGCGCGCGGGGGCACCGCCACGGCGCCGCGCACTCCGCGTGCACAGCGGTGGCAGCCGACATCCGGGTATCACCCGGTGATGTCGTCGTCACCCGCGATAACCACGGCTACCTCTCCTCCGTGTACACCATCCGTACAGCACCGTACCAGAGAAGGCCGCTGACACCGGATGAGCCCGGCCACGCGCGAACCGGCCCCGGAGCCACGGACACACGCCTTCACGCACCTTCCGCCGGACGGGCTTTCCCTGAATCATCGCCAATCATCGACTACCGGGCTCGATTCGCGGTCGAGCCCGAGTCGAGAACCGCTCGAGAATCACCGGACCGGACATTGCCGTCCCTTCGCGGGCATCGTTACTGTCGCCCTCGCTCATTCGGAAAAAAACCGTTCTGCGAAAAGGAGTTGTGGCATGCGAACCTCGGTCAAGGAAATCCGCGCCAAGAAGGTATGGCACCGTCCCGATTTTGTCTCCTTCGACACCGGGATGGAAGTCACCGCCTACTTCAGCCGCGACTGACACACCGCCGCAGGAAAGGACGCAGGCATTCGATGTCCGTGACGCGTGAGGCCGACGCCCCCTGGAGCGAGGCCGAATTCCGGCAGGCGCTCCACGCACTGGAGCCGTCGTACTGGGACCGGCACCCGTTCCACCGGCGGATGCACGAAGGGCAGCTGGACAAGGGGGAGCTGCGGCTGTGGGCGGCCAACCGCTGGTACTACCAGCGATGCCTGCCGCAGAAGGACGCGGCGATCGTGGCCAACTGCCCCCTGCCCGACGTACGGCGGCAGTGGCTGTCCAGGATCGTCTACCACGACGGGACGGACGCCTCCTCGGGCGGTGCGGAGAAATGGCTGCGTCTGGCCGAAGCGGTCGGGCTCGAGCGGGACGAGGTGCTCGACGAGCGCCTCGTCCTGCCGGGCACGCGCTTCGCCGTGGACGCCTACGTCGACTTCGCCCGGCGCCGCCCCTGGCTGGAGGCCGCCGCGTCAGGGCTGACCGAGCTCTTCTCCCCGGGCCTGCTCGCCCACCGGCTGGGGCGGCTCAGGGAGCACCACCCGTGGATCGCGGAGGAGGGCTTCGAGTACTTCACCGCGCGGATCGAGGTGGTGGGCCCCGAGGGCCGTTCCCTGCTCGACCTGGTGGTACGGCACGCCGTCACCCGCGAACAGCAGGCGGCCTGCGTCAGGGCGCTGGCGTTCAAGTGCCAGGTGCTGACCGCCGTTCTGGACTCGCTCGACTACCACACGGGAAACGGAGCCCCCCGGTCATGACCAGCCTGCCCGATCCCACTCTGCCGCGCCTGCGGCCCGGAGTCCGGCTGACCAGCGATCCGGCACGCGGTGAGCTGGCCCTGCTGCCCGAACGCGTCGTGATCCTCAACGACACCGCGGCGGCGGTACTCGCGCACTGCGACGGCGCCACCAGCCTCGGCCGAATCGTCGAACGCCTCGCGCAGGAGTACGAGGGCGTCAGTGCCGAGGACGTCAGCGAGCTGCTCCTGCGGCTGGCGGAGCGCCGGGTGGTGGACCTCGATGGCTGATCCGGCCGCCCGTGCCCCGCTGGGGATGCTGATCGAGCTGACCCACCGCTGCCCGCTGCACTGCCCCTACTGCTCCAACCCCCTCGAACTCACCCGCCGCTCCGAGGAGCTGACCTCCGAGCAGTGGTCGGACATCCTCACCCAGGCCCGCGACCTCGGCGTCGTGCAGATGCACTTCTCCGGCGGCGAGCCGCTGGCCCGCCCGGACCTGCCGGACCTGGTGGGCCACGCCCGGCAGCTCGGCGCCTACGTCAACCTCGTCACCAGCGGCGTAGGCCTGACCGCCGACCGCGCCCGGGAACTGGCGCGGCGGGGGGTCGACCACGTCCAGCTCTCCCTCCAGGACGCCGACCCGGTCCTGGGCGACCAGGTCGCCGGCGCCCGGGTGCACGCCGCCAAACTCACGGCAGCCCGCGCGGTCACCGCCACCGGACTCCCGCTCACCGTCAACGTCGTCCTGCACAGAGGCAACATCGACCGGGTCGAGCGGATCGTGGACCTCGCCGTCGGCCTGGGCGCCGACCGGATCGAGCTGGCCAACACCCAGTACTACGGCTGGGGGCTGCGCAACCGCGCCGCGCTGATGCCCACCGCGGACCAACTCGCCACCGCCCGCCAGGCCGTCCAAAACGCCCGCGCGAAGCACGCGGGCGGCCCCGAACTGGTCTACGTGGCGGCCGACTACTACGACGACCGGCCCAAACCCTGCATGGACGGCTGGGGCAACACCCAGCTGACCGTCACGCCCACCGGCGACGTGCTGCCGTGCCCCGCGGCGTACGCCATCACCACCCTCCCGGTGGAGAACGCGCTGCGCCGACCGCTGTCGGAGATCTGGTACGAGTCGAAGGCGTTCAACGCCTACCGCGGCACCGGCTGGATGCGCGAACCGTGCCGCACCTGCCCGGAGCGCCACACCGACCACGGCGGCTGCCGCTGCCAGGCGTTCCAGCTCACGGGCGACGCCGCCGCCACGGACCCGGCCTGCGGCCTCTCTCCGCACCGCTCGCTGATCGACGCGGCGCTGGCGGAGGTCACCGACGGTCCCCCGCCGGCGTTCGTCCCGCGACGGCCGGTGGCGCCATGAAGGTGATCCTGCTCGGCACCGCCGCCGGCGGCGCCTTCCCGCAGTGGAACTGCGCCTGTGCGCTGTGCGCCCGCTGCCGCCGCGGCGAACTGCCCGCGCGCTCCCAGGAGTGCGTCGCCGTCAGCGGCGACGGACGCCGGTGGTGGCTGCTCAACGCCTCCCCCGACATCCGCACCCAACTCCTCGCCGCCCCCGAGCTGGCACCCGGCCCCGGCCCGCGCGACACCCCCGTGCGCGGTGTGCTGCTCACCGACGCCGAGGTCGACCACACCCTGGGACTGACCATCATGCGCGGCGGCACGGGCCTGACCGTGCACGCCGCACCCCCGGTCCGCGGCGCGCTCACCGACGACCTGCCACTGCGCGGCCTGCTGGACCGCTACGCGCCCTGGGACTGGCAGGACAGCACCGTCCCCGGCGGCTTCGAACTGGCCGGCGGGCTCGTCGTCACCGCGCATCCCGTCAGTGCCAAGGCCCCCAAATACGTCGCGAGCCCGGCCCCGGACGCCCCCTGGGTGAGTGCCTACCGCATCGAGGACCCGGCGACCGGCGGAGTGCTGGTCTACGCCCCCTGCCTGGCCACCTGGCCGGACGGGTTCGACGACCTGCTGGCCTCGGCATCCTGCGCCCTGCTGGACGGAACCTTCTTCAGCGCCGGCGAACTGGGGACGGCCGTGCGCTCCCCGGACGCCGGACAGCCCCTGATGGGCCATCTGCCCGTGGCCGGTCCCGGCGGCAGCCTCGCCGCCCTCGCCCGCCATCCGGGCCTGCGCCGGATCTACACCCACCTCAACAACACCAACCCCCTCCTCGACCCCTCCTCGTCCGCCGCCGACGCGGCACGACAGGCCGGCGCGGAGGTTCTGCCGGACGGCAGTGCACTCGTTCTGTGAGCGCCGGCCGCCCTCGAGCGAGTCTCCAGCCATTCCGGCTCCCGGCTCCACGCGATCCGTCACCGGTGAATGCCGAACATGTGTACCGTGCAGAAGCCGGACCGGGAGGCCGTGCGGACGTACGGATGCCATTCGGCGACCTTGCCGGAGCATTCAGAAGCCGGAGCCGGCCCGGCGCCCGCATCCCCGGTTCAGCGGTGCGCCGAAGCATCTGAAATTCGGGAGGAGCTGAGTCAGTCACATGCCCCATTTCCGTGCCCTTCTTCTCGAGTCGGTGCCAGAGGATTCCGACGCCCCACCCATCACGGCGGCTCTGGCAGGGACCCTCGGCCAGGACATCGAATCCGTGCCGATCTCGTCGCTGGTGCCCGGCTACTCTCCCCGCCTGCGAGGGGAGGACGCCGCGCACGTCGCCCGGCTCGCCGAGCTCGACGAGGCGCTTCCGCCGATCCTCGTGGAGCGGTCCACGATGCGGGTGATCGACGGCATGCACCGCGTCATGGCCGCCCGCGCGAAGGGCCGCACCAGCATCGAGGTGCGATTCTTCGAAGGCGCGGCGGAGGAGGCGTTCCTCCTCGCGGTCCGGTCCAACATCGCGCACGGCCTCCCTCTCTCCCGGGAGGACCGCCGGGCCGCGGCCGAGCGCATCCTCGCCCAGTGGCCGCACCTGTCGGACCGGGCGGTGGCACGCAGCGCGGGAACCAGCGCCAAGACCGTGGCGGCGCTGCGGTCCACCTCGGCCGTCGTGAGGGCGGAGGTGAACGCCCGCAGGGGCAGGGACGGCAAGGTCCGGCCGCTGGACGGCGCCGAGGCCCGCCGGCAGGCCGCCGAACTGCTGACGGAGCGCCCCCAGGCCTCACTGCGCGAGGTGGCCCGGCACGTCGGCATCTCACCGGCGACGGTCAGCGACGTCCGCAAACGACTCGCCTCCGGGCGGTCCCCCGTACCGGAACGGGACTCACCGCAGAAGCGGCCCGCCGCCGGCACCAGGAGCTGTGCCAGGACGCGGGACGGCGTGGTCGAGGAGACGGTGGCCGAGGAGACCGTGAGTGTGGTCCGGCCGATCCGCTCGGCGGAAGAGAGGCCGATGGACAAGCTTCTGCGCGACCCGTCACTGCGGCACAAGGACAGCGGCCGCCAGTTGCTGCGCCTGCTGCAACGCAGCGCCGTGGAGCGACGGGAGCTGCTGACGGTGGCCGAGGCGGTGCCGTCGCACTGCCTGGACCTGGTGGCCGACCTGGCGTGGACGTACGCGTCCCTGTGGGCGGAGTTCGCGCGAGAGCTCGGGGGAGCCGACGACGGTGACTGACCGCGTGATGCCGTGCCGTCGCTGAGGCGGGCCCGACGGCCCACAGGTCCCGGGCGGCCCACGGGCCCCGCGACCATCGCCCGGCATCCGGGCGCGCCGAGCACGACCGGCGACGCGCGGCCACCCGGAGCAGCGCTTTCGCTGTCCCGGCGTCTCAAGGCCGAATCGAGGCGGCCTTGAGGGCCGGTCGGGGAGCATCAGCACTGCGGGGTAAGGCAGTTGACCGCCCGACCGCCCCTCGGCCGTCTCCCTACGGTCGCTCGCGTCCCCCGGCCACCCGATGAAAGGCACAATCCGTTATGCGCAGACGCATGCGCGCGCTCCTGAGCCTGCCCCTCGCGGCTCTCGTCTCCGTTCTCGCTCCGGCGCCCGCCGCACACAGCGCCACGGACACGTCCATCGGCACCTGGGCGGCCTCGCCCACCGCTGTGCCCGCCGCCGACTCCACGGTGTTCGAGGACCAGACGCTGCGGCAGAAGGTGCACACGTCCGTCGCCGGGGGCAGCCTGCGCGTGCGGTTCACGAACGAGTTCGGCACGTCGCCGCTGGCGATCGGCGAGGCACATGTCGCCCGCCCGTCGGCGGAAGGTCCGGCGACGGCCATCGATCCCGGCACCGACCGGACACTGCGCTTCGACAGCAGCACATCGACGACCCTCGAACCGGGCACGTACCGCTGGAGCGATCCGGTCGAGCTGCCCACGACCGCGGGCGGCGACCTCGTCATCAGCCTGTATCTTCCGCAGCGCACCCCTGCCGACACCGTGCACTCGTCGGCGTACCAGCGCAACTTCGTGGCGAACGGCGATGTCACGGGCAAGCCCGACCTCATACCGGTCTCGACCACCACGTCGTGGCACTTCCTCTCGGGCGTGGCCGTCGACAGCGGCGGCGGTACGGCGGACTCGGCCCTGGTGACGCTCGGCGACTCCATCACCGACGGCGAACACACCGAGGCCGACGCCAACCACCGCTGGCCCGACCTGCTCGCCGAACGACTGCGCGGGGACCGGCAGCTGGCCGCCACGGGCGTCGTGAACGCCGGCATCGGCGGCAACCGCCTGCTGCGGGACCCGAACCCGGTCCCGGGTTCGCCGGCCGAGTCCTTCGCCGCGTACTTCGGCGAGAGCGGTCTGAAGAGGTTCGACCGGGACGTGCTCGGTCAGCCCGGGGCACGTGCCGTCACCGTCCTCCTCGGCGTCAACGACCTGGGCCAGCCGGGCGTCGCGGCGCCCACCTCCGATGAGGTGACGGCGCCCGAACTCATCGACGGATACCGGCAGTTGATCCAGCGTGCCCGTCAGCACGGCCTGAAGATCTTCGGTGCGACGATCCTGCCCTTCGAAGGCGACACCCTCGGCTACCACACCCCGCAGCGGGAGTCGACCCGGCAGGCCGTCAACGAGTGGATCCGCACGAGCGGCATGTTCGACGGAGTCGTGGACTTCGACGCCGCGCTCCGCGACCCCGACCGGCCCGGCCGGCTGCTCCCCGCGTACAACAGCGGAGACGGTCTGCACCCCAACGACGCGGGCATGGCCGCGATGGCCCAGGCGTTCCCGCTGCGGCTCCTGCGCTGAGGGCCGTCGGCGCGGACCGGTCGTGGGAGGACGTGCTCATCGGGGTCCGCGCCGTCACGGTGCGGACCCCGGTATGCGCGGGTGGGGCTCTCAGGACTGTCGGGCTCCCCTGCGGTGTCCCCCGCACCCGGTCATCGGCAGTCGGTCGTGAACAAGAGGACGGCGTTCTGGCCGCCGAAGCCGAACGAGCAACTGAGGCCGGCGCTCTCGGCCACCGGGCGCGGTCGGCCGGCGACGATGTCCAGCTTGTGATCGCCGTCCTGGCCCTCGAAGTTCGCCACGGGCGGCACTGCCCGATGGCGCAGGGCGAGGACCGTGTACGCCGCCTGGATCGCACCCGCCGCCCCGAGAGCATGGCCGATCACGCCCTTGGCGGCCGTCACGGGCGGCACGTCCTCGCCGAAGACCCGGGTGAGGGCCGTGGCCTCGGCCGCGTCGTTGAGCGACGTGGAGGTGCCGTGCGCGTTGACGAGGCCCACGTCTCCCGGATCGCACGCCGCGTCCTCCAGCGCGGCGTGCATGGCCCGGACCGCTCCGTGCCCGTGCGGGTGCGGGGCCACCGGGTGGTGTGCGTCCGCGCCGGCGCCGTAGCCGCGCAGCATGGCCTGGACCGGTGCCCTTCGGGCGTGGGCGTGGGCGAGGCGTTCCAGTACGAGGACGGCGGCGCCCTCCCCGAGCACGAAGCCGTCCCGTGCCGCGTCGAACGGCCGACTGGCCAGCTGCGGGTGTTCGCGCCGCCGGGACAGCGCCCGCATCCGGGTGAAGCAGGTGGCCGTCATACGGGAGCGCGCGGACTCGCTTCCGCCGGCCAGCACGATGTCGCACGTCCCGGACCGCAGCAGGTCCCGCGCGACACCGATCGCGGTCGCGCCCGAGGCACAGGCGCTGGACACGGTGAAGTTCGGCCCCTGGGCGCCCAGGTCGATGGCGACCTCGCCCGCGGCCATGTTCGGCACACTGCGCGGCAGCGCGAGCGGCGAAACCCGCTCGGGCCGGTCCGCGCCGAGATGGCCGAACTCGGTGACGTACG
The DNA here is from genome assembly GCF_040300305.1 of Streptomyces sp. NPDC000410. NCBI lineage: Bacteria > Bacillati > Actinomycetota > Actinomycetes > Kitasatosporales > Streptomycetaceae > Streptomyces > Streptomyces sp. NPDC000410. Next base: position 20,134 of record NZ_JBEPDM010000062.1, on the reverse strand, counting down.
TACCGAGGCTGTTGGCCCCGACGCCCAGCACGACCCCGACCCGCTCCGCCGGCCATGTGCCGGTGTCCAGCGCGGCGGCGGCGACGGCCCGTCGGGCGGCGACCAGGGCGAACTGGATGAACCGGTCCACGCGCCGGGCGCGAGGCCGGCCGAGTTCGGCCGCGGCGTCGAATCCGGGCACCTGGCAGGAGAAGTCGACGGGCAGCCCGGCGAGTTCGGGATCCGGGGTGGCCAGTGAGCGGCCCTGGCACAGGGCCGCCCAGTTCGCCTCCGCCGTATGTCCCGCGGGGGTCACCAGGCCCAGCCCGGTGACCGCGATCTCAGGCCGCATGGTCGAACGCCCGCGCCGCATCGCCGAGCGTGGAGGCCGGGCACAGGTCCAGCTCGCCCTCGGCCAGGACGATCCCGAACTCCTGCTCCGCCGCCACGACCAGTTCCATCAACGACGGCGAGTCCATCCCGAGGCTTTCGAACGTCGTCGCGATGGTCAGCTGCTCGGGCGCCACCTCGGCATCGAGATGACCGGTCAGCAGGACGACGAGCCGCTCGGGCAATGCCCGCTCCATATCCGTTTCCGCTGCCTGTGTCATGTCGTGATCTCCATCCCGTCGAACTCGCATGATCTTCGCATGAGCAATGAATACGGTCTTGCGTGCCCGGGTTGCGGGGCTGGTAGCGAAGCCGTGTACCGCACAACGCCGGAAGTACCGCCAGGTCACGAATTGCGGATTCAGTGCAGGAATTCGGCATATTCGGACGCAAGATCACTGCAGCGCGCACGGCGCCTTCCGTGCGCGCCCGCCCGTTGGAGTGGACCCTCCGGGGTTGATTTGCTGGACGCAATCTTGCTCACGCACCCCCTGGGGGAGTCGGGTGAAGGAGCGGCCGAGCGTGACGCGAACCGGAGTGGTGTTCACCATCCCATGGCCCCTGCGGGTCAACCCGCATCTGGATCAGGCACGCGACAGCGCGCCCGCCTGGATGCGGAGATTCGGCCTGCTGGACGGCGAGCGGGCCGCGCAGGACTTCGTCGACTGGCGACTGGCCGAAGTGGCCGCCTTCTTCTATCCCCTATCCCCACGCCAGTGCCGAGGACTGCTGTACGGCGGCACAGATGATGGGCTGGTACTTCCTGCCGTTCGACGACCAGCTGGACGGTGGGATCGGCCGTGATCCCCGCACGGTGGCGGCTGTCTGCAACGCCCTGATCGGTATCGTGCACGGTGCGACCGGCCCGCAGTCGTACGACACGCCGACGGTGCGGGCCTTCGCCGATCTGTGGAGCCGGATGGTGCGGGGATGTCCCTGCCGCTGCGCACGCGTGTGGCCTTCCACTGGTCGTCGTACTTCTCCTCCCAGGCGACGGAGGCGATCGGCCGCACGACGGGATTCGCCTGCCGCGACCTGGCGGACTACTTCTCGCTGCGGGCGGCCACGACGTGCGCCTTCGGTCAGAACGACCTGGGCGAGAAGTGGGGCGGCACCGAGGTGCCGCCGGAGCTGTGGCACCACCCGGTGCTGCAGCGCATGCGGCAACTGGTCGCCGATGTGGTCGCGTTGAGGAACGACTCCATGTCACTCAGGCACGAGGACGTCACCGGCGGGCACAACGCGATCCACCTCATTCGGCGCAGCCGCGGCTGCACGCGGGAGGAAGCGCTGGCCGAGGCGTCCTGGCGCGCTCAGGAAAAGGTCGACGAACTCGTGGAGCCGGAGGAGAGGGCTTTGCCGCGACTGGTACGGGACGTCGGCCGGAGTCAGCGCGCGGCGCTGCGGGGTTACGCGGACATCATCCATGACTGGATCCGCGGTGACGACGAATGGGAGCGGATCACCACACGGCATGACGAGTACCGCGTCATGCCCGACTGGGCGTCCGGTCTGCTCGTGAGCGCCGGGAGCTGAGCGATGACGACCACAAGCCTCCCGGCCTCCCTCGTTCCCGCCCCGCGCGCACCCGGTTCCCTGCACCTGCGTGCTCCCGTCAAAGTCCTCAGCGGCGGCACACGGCAGAAGCTCAGCCTCGTCCTCGCCCTCATGCACGATCCCGACGTGGTGCTGCTGGACGAGCCCTATCAAGGCTTCGACTGGCAGACCTACCTGGCCTTCTGGGACCTCGCCGCCGCCCGCCGCGCGGCCGGGCGCACCACCGTCGTCATCTCCCACCTCGCCTACGACACCGACCGTCTGGACACCGTCATCCAACTCCGCCGCAAAACGGCCGTCATGACCAAGGGAGCCGGCCGGTGAGGGCCTACCGCATCGCGGCCCGCTACAACCTGGCCGAACTCGCCAAGAACAGACTCGCCGCTCTCCTGCTGGCCGTCCTCATCCCGCTGTGGATCGCCGCCGCGCCACAGACTTCGCGGCCGCCCCGCTGACCTTCCGGCTGCGTGCGACCGGGCAGACACTCACCGCCTGGACGGACCACGTGGGCATGATCCACGGTTGTCTCGGCGTGGTCATGCTCCTGATGGCCTTCCTCACCTTCAGCGCCGCCCGCCGGGCCGGCCCCTTCGACCGCCGGCTCACCGCGGCCGGCTACCCGCGCACTCCGCTCCTGCTGGCCAAGGCCACCTCGCTGCTCTCGGCCGCCGCGCTCGTCGCCCTGTACACCACCGTATGGACGCCGGCCGTATGGTCGCCCCGCAACCTGGAGTCCCTGTGGCTCGGGCTCTTCACCGCGTGCCTGGTCTACGGAGTGCTCGGCCTGGTCCTCGCCCTCTTCCTGCCCGGTGAACTCGAGGGCATGGTCGTCATTCTTGTCAGCAGCAACCTCGACCTGCTGCCACAGAGCCCCCTGGTCAACCCCGATCCGCACGGGTTCCCGGGCCCCTTGCTCCCGATGTACGGCTCCATGCAGACCTGCCTCGCCGCGGGCTTCGCCCCCACGACCCCACTCCGACCCGTGGCCGCCAGCCTCATGTGGACCGGCGCCCTCACCCTCATCGCGCTCCTCGCCTTCTGGGGCCGCACCCGCAGGCGGCAGCCCCGTGACACTTCACGCTGGGCTCCGTACGGCGGCTGCTGATCCGCGAGCGGGAGGAATACTTCCGGCTGTCGGGCACGCCGGTCGAGGCACCCCCGCAGCCGGGGAGGTTGCGCCCAGCCACGGGCCGGTACCGCACCGAATGGGTGTCCGGCCCCGCCACCGACGAACTGGCTGCTGCCGGCTGGGCCCGCCCCATGGAGAGTAGTTGTCAACGGTTGTGGATCGTTGGCGGTCCGCGTGTCAGGGCAGGTGTGACAGCAGTAGCTCGGTGAGACGTTCGGGTGTACGAAGTGGCAGGTAGTGGTCGGCGTCCGGGATCGTCTCGCCGCGGGCGCCGGGGATGTCGGTGACCAGTCGTTCGGCGATCACCGCAATCTCCGGGTGGTCGTGGTCGCCGTGGATGACCAGAGTCGGCGCGGCGATGTCTCCGAGGTGTGGTTCGGCATCACGGCCGGCGGAGACGACGCAGTGCTGTTCGCTCACAACTCGCCGCTCGGCGTTCGAGGCGACCATCGTCTCGATGAGCTCTCCTCCGGGAGCCGTACGGCCCATGGCTGCCCAGATCGTCAGTTCCAGCTCGGCCAGGGTGGCCGTCTCATGCGCACGCCGGGCCGCGGCATAGGCCGACAACTCGGGACTCTGCGGCCAGACGTGACCGCTGACCGACGCACCGACCAGGGCCAGTGCGGTGACGCGCTCCGGGTGGGCGAGGGCGAAGTCCAGCGCGGTCTCCCCGCCCATGCTCAACCCGACCAGCGCGGTTTGACGAAGGCCGAAGTGGTCGAGGACGGTGCGCAGATCCTCGACGTCGCTGAACGGCTTGCCGGGAGGTGTGGAGCGTCCCAGCCCGCGGGCGTCGTAGCGGATCACGTCGTGGTGGCGGGCCAGCTCGGGAACGATGGCGTCCCACAGGCGGGAGTCCATGCCGGCGCCGTGCAGGAGCACGACCGGGCTTCCGGTGCCGTTGCGCTCGGCCCAGAGCCGACCGCCGTCGGGAGTGGGAATGCGGACTTCGAGTGGACGCATGTCAGATCGTTGGTGGGACTTGGTTGTCACGCTGCGATCACTCCAGAGCGTTCAACCAGGAGGCCATGTCCGAAGCGGACGCCGGCCCGGACGAGCGGGACCAGGCGTGAGCCGTCGACGGCTCTCCAGCGGGCCACCGGACACCGCTCGCTCTCGTCCCGCTCGTGAGCCAACTCCGCTATGCATGCACTGACTTCGGCTTCCAGTGCGGCGGCCGGCATCCGCCTCGCGCCCTCGCGGACGATCTCGTCCAGCATGGAGCCGTCGCGTGTCGAGCCGTCGGTGTCGACCACGGTGAGCACGGGCGTGCCCGGGAAGGGGCGGCGAAGGCCGGAAGATCAGTCGACCTCGACGTACGTAACGATGAGGATGCTGCCGAGCGCTGTCGCGTAGAACATGACCCGGATGCCTTCGTGTTGGTAGTCGCGCAGTGCGGAGGCCGTCGCGTGCGCCTTCACCGCGCCGGGGTCGGCGGCGATGATGTTCAGCGCGGCGTCGAGCTGGGCGGTCCGGGCTACGGAGAGTGCGTGGATCTGTGTCTCGGCCGGTTCGACGAACACGATTCGAGGACGGCGCCCTCGGGAGTGGTCAGGCAACGTCCGGAGCCTCTTCGGGACGCGCGGGAAGCCCCTTCTCCAGCCGCAGGTCGTCCCAGTCCCGGCATGTGTCGAGGTCGATCCCCTCGGAGGCGAGGCTCTCCAGCACATAGGCGAGAGCCGGGTTCCCGGGGAACTCCGAGCGCGCGGCCTCACGCAGCTGCCGCTGTTCGTCCGAACCGAAGACCAAGCGCGCCATGGGGAGCCTCCGCCGAGGTAAGAGTGCACGCCCACCGTACCGGCCGCGCCCAGGACGCGTCACCAGGACGTGAGACCCGACCGCGAAGGGTGGGGGCCCGGCAATCACCCGGGCACGGCGATCAGCCGGCCAGGGCCCGGGCTTCGTAGTACGGCGTGAGCGCGGGCCCGGGACCCGTCACCCACGGCAACGGCGAACCGCTGCATCCGGGCGCCCTCATGCGCGCCCCGCCGGCGGTGTGCCGCCTCGCCGCGGAAGGGGTCGACCTGGGCCCCCGCAAGGACTGGGAAGACCTCCGCATCGAGACCGGCTGGTGACAGGGCGAGGCGGGTTCGGCCAGAGGCTCCATGGGGGCAGGCTCCGGAGTGGGCCGGCTTCTGTTGTCTGCCCGCCGCAGCGGCGGGCTCGCGGTGTGGGGTGGAGCCGCCGGTCGTATGGTGGAAGGGGGTGGGTTCCAGCTCTTCGCCGTCCAGGCACGGTAACGACCGCGGGCGAGGTGTGTTCCATGCGAAGGTCCATCCGGCTCGCCGGGGTCCTCACCGGCCTGGTCCTCACGCTCGGCGGCATCGTCGCCGTCGCCCCGACCGCTCCGGCGGACATCCCCGCCTGCACGCAGATGGCCGCACAGGCCGGTACGGCCACCACCGACGCCGTCACGGCCGCGTGCCGGCGCGGCGTGGTCGGTGACCTCCAGGGCTGCGTGAACGGTCTCACCGAGGCCGGAGTCCCGAGCGGCGCGGCGAACGGCGCCTGCCGCCTGGCGGCCCACGAACCCCGCTAGGTTCTGTCGTCAAATCTCACGCTGACAGTGCTGCGAGAGCGGCGGCTGCTCCGGGTCGCGATGTCGCGCCTTGAGTGGGTGAAGCCCCGTCCCCTTACGTCTCGCCGGTTGCAGAAGCCGCAGTCGGAGGCTGCCTGTTGCGGCAGCCGCACGGTGTCTGCTGGACGAAGATCACCTAGCCTGTTGATTTTTCGCCAGCCGAACCAGGGGTGGGATCGTATGACGGAACGAACGAACGGTGCGGGCGCCGTTCGGCCAGGACCGACGGCCAGGTGGGGCGCAGCGCTCGCCGTGACCGTCGTGGCCGCCATCGGGCTCGCCCTCATCACGGGTTTCGTCTACCTCGTCATGCCGGGCTACCTGCCCTTCAATGCGATGACCACCGTCTGGGAGGCGCCGCGTGACGGCGAGGCCGCCGAGGGTGGAAACGACACCTGGCTCGTTGGCGACATCGTCGTCCGCAGCCGCTTTGACGGCGCGACCGCCTTCGACGTCCGGTCGGGGAAGAAGCGCTGGGAGTACCTCGTGCCCAACCGGGCCGAGACGTGCGGGTCGAGTGCCGATACCGCCGCCGGGGTCGCCTTGATCGCATTCCGCGAGGCGAGGCCGGAGGAGAAGGACTGCGTCTCTGTCGTGGCGATTGACCTCACCAGCGGCCGGGAACTGTGGCGCACCGCGGGTGTCTCGGCGGCGTTCCTGGACGATGTCGTCACCACCGGCGGCGGCCTTGGCGTTCTCCTCGACGGTGGCCGCCTGCGCGCTGTCGACCTGAAGACCGGTGCCCCGCGCTGGACGGCCCCGCTGTCGAAGGGCTGCGTCCCGCACGGCCTCGGCCTCGCCCCGGAGCAGGTGGTCGCCGCCTTGATGTGCGGTACCGAGGCCACGCTTGCCGCGTTCGACCCGGCGAACGGCAAGACACGGTGGACCGTGCCCGTCGACGCCCGGCGCGGTGTCGACGCGGATGCGGAGCTGAGCGTCGTCTCCGCCGATCCGCCGACGGTGCGGGTCCACGAAGCGGACGGCAGCGGCCTGAGCGCCGTCCTCGCCTTCGGAGCGGACGGCCGCGCCCAGAGCAGGATCGACGCCGTCGGTGACTACGGCCGGATCTTCACGACGGTCGTCAAGGACGGACGGCTCTTCGCTCTCGCCAGGCCGGGGAGGGGACAGGGCGGCCCCTTCAGCGGGGTCGTCGCCTTCGACCTGGCGACCGGCGGCGAGCTGTGGCGCAAGGGCGGTGGGGGTGACGCGTTCGACGTGGCGGACGGCCAGGTGACGGTGGTGAGGCCCAGCTACAAGAACGGCGACCTGATGTTCGTCATCGACGCGGCCACGGGCGACGAGGAGGACGAGCGGACGTTCCGCGACCGGGTGGCGGGCGCGGGGGCTGTGGTCACCTATCAGGATCTGGTGGTCGTGGCGGGAGGGGGTGAGGGGAGCGCCCTCACTGTGTATGAGCGCTGGTGACGGACATCTGGGGTGACCCCACACAGGGGCCGGGCTCCACGATGAACTGCACGTCGATGCCGACGGTCCCGCCCAGCAGGCGAAAGCCAAGGCAGGTCAGCTGTCCGCCGAGGTGCTGAACGTGCTGGCCGGGATCGAGGTGGATGCCGGGGCGAGGCAGGTGGCGGCCCGATTCGGCGGCGTGGTGGCGCCCGCACTGCACTCGCCGGCCGCCGCGGTGACGACGCAGGCCGGTGGGCTGTCGGCGGTGCTGCGGGCGGTGGACAGCTTTGGCGGGTTCGATGGGCAGTACGAGCAGATCGAGAAGGTCTCCGCGCACCACGGCGACTACTGGGAGGTGCTGCTGTACGGGCACCCGCGCAAGGACCGGGCGGTGATGTACGACTTCACCAAGCTCGTGGAGCTGGTGTCCACCACCGACGACACGAAGGTCCTGGACGCGCTGGAACACGCGCGGCGGCACAAGCTCACCCGGGACTTCATCCCCGACACCAACGCGGAGGGCAAGGAGCTCGACGTCTCCTTCGCGACGAAGAGCTGGCAGAAGGCGATCTGGGACAAGAACCGGCCCGGCCGCTTCGTACGGCGCCACTTCGAGGCGATGGTCTTCCGCGCCCTCGCCGAAGCGCTGCGGACCGGAGATGTGGCCGTGGCCGGCTCCGAGGAGCACGCCGACTGGAACGACCAGCTGCTCCCCATGAACGTCGTGGGGGCGAAACTGCCCGCTTACCTGGTCGAGGTCGGCCTGGTGGAGCCGGGCGAGGAGATGTCGTAGGACGCGGCGAGCTTCCGGCGGCAGCTGCAGGCCCGGCTGACCGCCGCGGCGGCGACAGCGGATGCCGGCTACCCGACAACGAGGGTCTGATCATCGACCCGGAGACCGGGATCCCGTCGCTCAAGCGGCACCGGTCGGACGGGCGGACACCCTCGGCGAAGCGGCTGGAGGAGGCGATCAAGGCCCGGATGCCGGAGCGCACGCTGCTGGGGATCACCGCGCGGACGGCGTACTGGGTGGAATGGTGGCGGCGCTTCGGCCCGGCCTCCGGCGCGGAGCCGAAGCTGAAGGACCCTTTCGGCCGGTACGTACTGACCACGTTCACCAAGGGCACCAACATGGGCCCGTACGAGGCCGCCAAGCGCATCCCCGGCGTCAGCGGGCACGAGCTGTCCCTGGCTGCCAACCGGCACTTCTCCATCGCGCTGCTGAACGAGGCCATCGCCGACGTCGTCAACGCGCACGCCGAGCTCGACATCTCCCAGGCGTGGGGCGACGGCTCCACCGTCGCCGCCGACGGCACCCACATGGACACCTACCTCAACAACCTCCTGCCCGAGACGTCGATCCGCTACGGAAAGCCCGGCGGCATCGCCTACCACCACATCTCCGACACCTACATCGCACTCTTCACGCACTTCATCCCGTGCGGGGCGTGGGAGGCCGTCCACATCATCGAGGGCCTGCTCAAGAACGCCTCGGAACTCAAGCCGACCACCGTCCACGCCGACACCCAAGGCCAATCGTTCCCGGTCTTCGCGCTCGCCCACCTGCTGGGCTTCGACCTGGTGCCCAGGATCCGCAACTGGAAGGACCTCACGTTCTACCGGCCCACCCGGAGCGCCGAGTACGTCCACATCGACGCCCTGTTCGGCGAGCCGGGCAGACACGTCATCGACTGGGACCTGATCGAGTCGCAGTTCCGCCACCTGATGAAGGTGGCTGTCTCCGTGCGGGAGGGCGCGATCTCCTCCACGCTGCTGCTGCGCCGGCTGCGTGCGGGCTCCCACAAGAACGCCACGTACACCGCCTTTCGCGAGGTCGGCCGGGTCATCCGCACCGTGCAACTCCTGCTTCTGTGGAATCAGATTTGTCAAGTAGTTCAGCCTTTGCCCTGGTTGACGGCGACGATCGGCAGGAGCGTCGCGGTCGCCGGGACTCCGATCTCGCGGGGTGTCGTCCCGGCTGGCGTGCGGACATCGACCAGCCGTTCCAGCAGCTGGTCGAGCGCAGCCTGCGAAGCTCTGCAGACGTTGAGCAGTTCATGGCTTCGGGCAGTGCGGGCCCCTGCCGAGAGTCTGGCAGGGGCCCGTGGTGCAGAGAGCCGAGGAGGGCCGGGACCTGTCCCTGGATGGGCGGCATCCTGGCCGACACGGCCTACCGTCTGCTGGTGGCTTGACGGCCCGGCGTCACTTCAGGTGCCGGGCGAGGAATCGGCCCGCTTCGTCGCCTGCGGACTGCGGGACGCCGGTGTGCCCGCCCATGTTGGCGTGCAGAGTCTTCTCCTTGGAACCGAAGGCGTCGAACAGGTCCAGGGCCGCCTGCCGGTCGTTCCCTTCGTCATCCCACTGCAGCAGGACGTGCAGCGGAATGGTGACCTGGCGGGCCTCCTCGAACATGGCCCGGGGGACGAAACTCCCGGCGAACAGAACAGCGGCCGAGATGCGCGGCTCGACCACCGCCAGCCGGGTCCCGATGGAGATCACTCCCCCCGAGTAACCGACCGGGCCGCCGATCTCGGGCAGCGACAGGAGGGCGTCCAGGGCGGCCTGCCATTCCGGGACCGACTTGTCGACGAGCGGGAGGATGAGGGCGTCGATGATCTCGTCGCTGACCGGCTCGCCGGCCTCCATGGCCTGGCGCAGGTCGGCGCGGGCCTGCTCGGCGCCGGGCCAACGGGGCCGGTCGCCGCTTCCGGGGAGCTCGATGGTGGCCGTGGCGAAGCCGTCCGCCGCGGCCTGCCGGGCTCGGGCCACCAGTCGGGGGTACATCTTGCGCAGTCCGAGCGGGGGGTGGCCCAGCAGGATGAGCGGGACTGGTGCGGACGCGGAATCAGGCGTCCACAGGATGCCGGGGATCTCACCGAGGGTGAATTCGCGCTCGAGGACAGCGTCGTCGAGATGCTGTTCAGAAGTGAAGTGCATGGTCGTGCCTTTCGGGAGTGCCATTGAGCGGCGCTCCCGGACGACCTATCGCCCGACCGTGACCCCGGAGGGGAGCACCCATGTCGATACGTTCACGGGTACCACCTCCTCGCTCTCTTGCACGGCCTCCGGAAACGTAGCAGTGGCCGCGGTGGTTCCGCCAACGGGTTTTTTCGGAGGCTCTGTGGCCGAACACCATGGCGTCGGAGTCTCGCCTGTCACTGGTCGGGAAGCGCACGTCCGCCACCGATTCGAGCACCGAGAAGCCGGCATTCTGCCGAATCAGATTTGTCAAGTAGTTCATCCTTTGCGCTGGTTGACGGCGGCGATCGGCAGGAGCGTCGCCGTCGCCGGAACGCCAATCTCTCGGGGTGTCGCCCCAGCTGGCGTGGGGATATCCACCAGCCGTTCCAACAGCTGGTCGAGCGCGGCCTGACCGTCGTCGACGGCAGCGTGTTCGGGGTGATCTTGGCGTAGCGCTGAGTGGCCTCCGGGCTCCGGTGACCGAGCCAGGCTTGCAGCTCGAACAGCGTCATCGGCTCCTTGGCGTTGTAGAGCTGGCTGCCGATTGTTGACCGGGCCCGGTGGCTGGTGATGTTGCCCCGGACGTCGGCGGTCGGGACGCCGGCCTTGCGGCAGAGCGAGGGGATGACCGCGGTGTTGATGTAGGTGATCGCGAGGCGTTTGGCCCGGTGCGCGAACAGGAAGTCCACCTGCTCACCCGTCTTGCGGTCCAGCATCTTCGGCTGCTGCGGCCGTGCATCCTGCCATGCCTCGATTGCCTTGCCCAGCAGGGGATCGATGGGCTTGGTGAAGGAGGTGCCGGTCTTGTGGGTGGGGACGTCCAGCAGGCAAACGGCGTCGCGCGCCAGCACCTCGTCGGAGTCGCCGGGAATGGGGAAGCCGTCGTGCTGCCAGCGGATACAGCCCGTGCGAAGGCGGGATATCTCGTCACTGCGCAGGCCACCGAAGAGCCAGGCCAAGGTGATGGCCCGAATGAGTTCGATCGGGTAGCACAGCCCGTAGGTGTTGGTCGGGAAGTCCTCGGGATCGACGTTGAGCCCGGCCCACAGCAGCTTCGCCCATATATCGTCGGCGATCACCCGGGGGTTGGGGCCGATCAGCGCCGCGACGCTCCTGGGCGTGGCCAGCGCGCGAACGGGGTCGAAGCGGCGGGGAATCCACTCCCACTCCTGACAGTCCCTGAAGAACGTCCTGGTCGCGGTGAGGTAGCCGGCCTTCGTGCGAGGGGACAGCGGTTTGCCGCCGCGCTTGTCGAGTCCCGCCCGGCGCTGCACGTGCTCGCCGACGGTCATCCGGTCCAGCGCCGCGACCCAGGCCGCGCAGGTCTCGCGGGTCCACTGGGCGGGTTCGACGATCTCGGGGTGCTCGGCGGCCAGTCACCGGCCTGCCTTGGCCACGATGGACCGGAACCCGCCTCTGACCTTCGGCGTGAGCGTCGAGGTGTCGTGCCAGCGCTCCACCATCGCGGCCCAGGGCTCGGGAACGCCTTCGAGATCGGGCATCACGGCGTGGATGGGCTTGGGCGGTGGGCCGGCGTGTCCGAGAGCAGCGATTGCCCGGTGAACACCATGGAGGTTTCCGCGCCGGGCCCCGGACGGGAGCGCAGGGCTCTCGCGGGCCCGCTGCAAGGCATCGGTGGTCATGTCCTCCAGGAGCGGGCTGCGATTGATCAGCATGATCTGGACCAGCACGGTGCGGAACTGGCCGAAGGCGCCGTTCGAGGGGTGGTAGCCCCAACCCTGGAGGGTGGCCGCCACCTGCGCGATCGTCTCCTCGACCGGCTCCTGGCCGAAGAGGCGCCAGGTAAGCGAGCGTCGGATGAACCCACCGATTCGGTGGAAGTCGGTGAAGTCGCCGAGCAGGTGGGCGAACGCGTGATCTTCCATAACGCGCTCGACATCGCCGAGATCGTGCGCCAGCTGCAGGCCGAGGGGGTGGGCATCGCCCCGGAGGACCTGGCACAGGTCTCGCCGTACCTGACCGAGCACGTCCGGCGCTTCGGCGAATACTCCATCCACGAGCTCGGCGACGAGCCCGACGCGTACGACCCGCGCCTGGACGTCGACTTCACCACTCTGCGCGGCGACGAGACAGCGACCGGGGGGTTTTCACAGGCGGCGTGAGCCCGTGTCCCGAGTCGGCGTCCGTCAGATCACCGCTCCACCTGGTCGGGCGTGATCTTCACGTCTCCGTGGGCTCCTGATCGTTGTGTTCTTGCTCCTGCGCCCAGGTGACCGCCCATTCGTCGAGCGGACGGAGGGCATCACGGAGTGCTGTCCCCAGCCGAGTCAGCTCGTAGCCATCGGCCGAGGGGGCGATGATCCCGCTCGATGCGAGTTCGCGGAGCCGCTGGTAGAGGACGCTGGATGACAGCCCTTCGCACCGTGCCAGCAGCGCGCGGGCGCCGAGCGGACCCGCACGCAGTTCCCAGAGAATTCGCAGCGCCCACCGACGGCCGAACAGGTCCATCGCGGCCATGAGGGGACGGCCGGTAGTCGATCCACGAACCGGTGTTCCTGGGCGCGGTGTCGGCATGGCCCTCCTTGTGTTTCGTTATTCGAAACACTAGCATCCACCCAGCGTTTCTGATTTCGAAACGAACTCGACGGGAGAGCCGATGTCGCGGATAGCCCTGCTGGAACCGCCGTGCACCGACCAGGCCGGCGCACGGCTCGCGCGCACGATGCCCGGGGACGCCCCGCCGATCGGGCTGTTCCGGATGTTCGCCAGAAACCTCCCGATGGCTGACGCCATGCACGGGTGGGGTCGCTGCGAGTCGGGCAGCCGGCTGACGTCTCTGGACGGAGGTCGTCATGCATAAGCTTGTTGTCCTGTATTCCGAGCCCGCCGACCCTGACCACTTCCGCGACTACTACGTGACCAACCACCTTCCGCTGGTCAAGAATTGGCCCGGCCCGCTTGCGTGGCGCTACAGCTTCGACGTGGCGGCGCTCGAGGGAGAAGCGCCGTATTTCGCGGTCTTCGAAGCCGACTTCGCCGACGCCGCCGCCATGGACGCGGCGCTGGCGTCGCCGCACGGCCGACGGCTGGCCGCCGATGTCGCCAACTACGCCACCGGCGGTGCGGTCATCATCCACTATCCGGTACAGGACGGCACCGGCTGAGGCGGGCCGGTACGCTCCGGGACGCGTTCGGTCGGCCGCTTAAGGCCAGGTCCGGCTAGCGGCGGACGCCGTTGGCGGTTGCCGGTTCGTTGAGCGTCGAAGGTGGGCCGATGTCCTGGCCGGATGTCACGGTGGTTGATGCGTGCGTGCGGCGCGACGGCCGGGGCGGTAGCCCCACGGCCGTCACCGACGACGACCCGGCGGCGACGGACGCCAACCGGCGTGCGGTCGCTGCTGCGGCCGGCACCTCGCACGCGGCGTTCCTCGGCCCGGGGCGGACGCCGGACGGTGGCCGGCCGGTCCGGTTCTTCACCGCCAACGCCGAACTGTCCGGGTGCGGCCACGGCACCGTTGCCGCGCAGGCCGTCCGGTTGACCCGCACCGCGCTGGGCGAGCTGAACGACCGCCGGCACACCGGCGGGCGCACGTTCGACACCGTCGCGATCCGCCGCACCGCCGGCATCGAGGTGTGGTTCGGCCAGGGCCTCGTCGCGCTGCGCCACCCGGCACCGGACGAGCGCGCCGCGATCGTCGCCGCGCTCGGGCTCACCGCGGACGACCGCATCCGACCGACGCGCCACGGATCGCCGCGCCCGGCGCACCACGCATGCTGGTACCGGTTAACGACCGGTCGGCACTGCTCCGGGTCTGCCCACACCTCGGCAGGCTGACAGCGGCATGCCGGCGGTACGGGCTCCTCGGCTGTTTCGTGTACGTACCGCCGGTTGGCGACCGACCGGGTGCGGCGCGGATGTTCGCGCCGGCGATCGGTGTCGACGAGGACGTCGCCAACGCCAACGGCACCGGCTGCCTGGCCGCCCACCTGCTCGACACGACAGGGGCGCAGACGGTCGCGATCGAGGTGGAGCAGGGCGGCACCCTCGGTCGACCGGCCGGCGTGCTCGCTTCGGCCCGACGCAGGCCGGCGGGCATCACGACCCGGGCCGGCGGGCATCACGACCCGGGCCGGCGGGCATCACGACCCGGGCCGACGGGTTAGCGGTGGTCCGCGACGGACACCGAGGCGACGACTAGACCGTCCTCTTCTGCGATCCGCGCATGCGGCTGGGGCCGTCCGCTGCGGTCAAGCGTCGGCACCCGGTGGCGGCCGCAGCCCCGACCGACGCATCGAGCCAGGGCCGGTCGAGACGATGACCGGCTCGCCGGAAGGGCGGCGGCCCGAACAAGAACGAAAAGGAGACGACAAGTAGGTACGAGTCGCACCAGTACGACGTGATCGGCCATCAACCCCGAGCCCCTGCCACAGATGGCGCCAGACCTGGCTGAGTTCTTCGAGGACGGACACTGATGTACGAGGTCCGCGACTCTCACAAATGACCAGATGCGAGAGTTCTGCGAGACCCCTCCCGGTGATCACGTTTCCCCAGGTCGCCATTCGTAGAAAACCTCTCAAAACTCCTGCGTTCTGCAAAGCAGTTCTGAGAGATTTCCCGGGTGGATCTCACGACACGCAGGCCCGATCGGCCCCGCTGGGAAAGCCCGGTGCTGCGCTCCGGCGGCAGGCCGTGCAGCCCACAGCCCTGTCCTCGATCCGTGTACACGATGCTGACAGCTGCCACGAATCACAGGTTCTCGTACAACTTCTGACGAACGATCTACTCCGCGGATTGCCGCCCTCGACCAGCGAGAGTACGTCGGCAGACCGGCACACCAGCCTTTTGACCTGTGACTTCCAGCTGGCGGGGGCTCACTGGGTGTCATCGCGCTGCCCGGCCGCGGCGCGGGCCGGCGATCCGGCAGAAAAGCAGTCGCCCTGCACTTGGTCCTCCTGATGACGATCAGGATGTGACCACGTTGTTCCTGACGATCGGCCTGCCCGGGGCCGGAAAGACCACGAGGGCTCGGCAACTCGCCGAGGAGCACAGCGCCCTGCGGCTGACGCCGGACGAGTGGATGATTCCGCTGTTCGGCGAGCCGGAGGCGGATGGGAAGCGCGATGTGCTGGAAGGGCGGCTGCTCTGGCTCGGTCTTGAGGCGCTGAGACTTGGAACCAACGTGGTCCTGGATTTCGGATGTTGGTCCCGTGACGAGAGGTCGGCGATCCGCTGGTTGGTGGAGTCTGTGGGGGCAGCCTGCCGCCTCGTGTACGTGCCGGTGGACCATGAGACCCAACGTGCTCGAATCGCCCATCGCCGGTCGGCCACCCCGGATCAGACCTTCCCGGTGAGCGAAGCGGACCTCGTGCACTGGAGGACGCTCTTCGAGGAGCCCGACGCCGCCGAACTCGGTGGGCACGAGATCGGGGGTCCGCCTCCTGGATGGTCGGGATGGCCGGAGTGGGCTGCTGATCGGTGGCCGTCGCTGGTGTGACCCCAACCTTGGCGCGGCTGCTCGGGGTCTCCCCAGACCTGCGCACCTTGGCTCCCGATCGACGGCGCGCTGACCTGCGGTCGGAGGCCACAGCGTACGGGCCGCCCGGCAGACGCCCCGGTCCGGATGCGGCGGGGTAGGGCGGGGCTCCCGCCGCAGCACCGGTTCTGCCGGGCGGCCGTCACTGATGTGGGATGTCGATGCCGGCCGCGCGCTTATGAAGCCGCTCTGTTCGCGCAGCGCCGCCGCGGTGGTCTCGGCGCGGCGCAGCTCCTCGGCCCGCGTTGGCCGGGTCCAGCTTGAAGATCGCCACCACCTGGTGGGCCATCTGACGATTGCTTTCACAGGAAGGGATGGTGTGAATCGTTGTCGTCCGGGGCTTGCGCGGGCCCGGCCCGGATCGAACGATCCTGGGCCGGGCCGGGTTGCGCCTGCCGGTCAGTTCGACCTGTCGGCGACCATGCCGGCGAACATGCCGGGCTCGTACGAGCCTCCCGGGTTGTGCACGATCACGTTCATCCGGGTGGAGGCGTTGATCAGGGCGACCTGGCAGACCAGTGCGCCGATCTGGTCGTCGTCGTAGTGCTTGCGCACCTCGGCCCAGGTCTCGTCGGACACGCCGTGGTCGCCGAGCCGGGTGCCTTCCTCGGCGAGTGCCAGCGCGGCCCGTTCGGCTTCGGTGAACGCGGTGCTGTGCCGCCAGGCGGCGACCAGGTTGAGCCGGAGTGCGGTTTCACCGGCGGCTGCGGCCTCCTTGGCGTGGAGGTCGACACAGAAACCGCAGCCGTTGATCTGGGCTACCCGCAGATCCACCAGTTCCCGCACGGGCTTCGGCAGCGTCGACCCTTGCAGGGCCAACGAGGTGTTGTAGAACCGCTTGACGACCTTCGCGGCGGTCGGGCTGTCGAGCAGGTTGAAACGGGGTTCCATGACGTCGTCCTCACTCGTGGTGCCGTGCGCTGCTGCACTGGACGAACACAAGATGCCGACGGCCCGATCTGTGTGACGGCGTGGTGATGTGGCGTGTGTCACCGGTCGCGGGTGTCACAAAGCGGTGGGGGCCGGCGTCTGGTGTGCGGCGCAGTCGAGAGCGAACGGGCGGGAGCCGGCGATGAACGACCGAATCACGAGCGGCGGGACCAGGGGCATGGGCGAGCCGGTCGCTGGTGGCGACCGCATGGACAGTGTCACCCGGGCGTTCGTCGCCCACCGCACCCTGCTGTTCACCGTCGCCTACGAGATGCTCGGCTCGGCCGCCGACGCCGAGGACGTCCTGCAGGAGACCTGGCTGCGGTGGGTGGGCATCGATCCCGGCACCGTGCGGGATCAGCGTGCGTACCTGGTCCGGATCACCACCCGGCAGGCGCTGAGTCATCTGCGCACGCTCGGCCGGCGCAAGGAGTCGTACGTGGGCCCGTGGCTGCCCGAGCCGCTGCTGACCGCGCCCGACGTGGCCGAGGACGCCGAGCTGGCCGACAGCGTCTCGATGGCGATGATGCTGGTGCTGGAGACGCTCGCCCCGACCGAGCGGGCGGTGTTCGTGCTGCGCGAGGTGTTCGACCTCGGCTACGACGAGATCGCCGAGGCGGTCGACAAGACCCCGGCCGCGGTCCGCCAGATCGCCCACCGGGCACGGGCCCACGTCGCCGCGCGCCGCCCGCGCGGGGTCGCTTCCGCTGTCGAGACCCGCCGCACCGTCGAGGCGTTCCAGCGGGCGGTCGAAACGGGCGACCTGCAACGCCTGCTCGACATCCTCGCTCCGGACGTCGTCCTGCTGACCGACGGCGGCGGAGTCGTGCGGGCCGCACTGGCACCCGTCGTGGGCGCCGAGCAGGTGGCCCACGTGCTGGGCAGGATCGCCGCCGCGATGTCGCTGCAGCCGACACAGGTCAACGGCGACCCGGCGCTGATCGTCCGGCTGGGCGGCGAGCTCGACACCGTCCTGGCGATGCGCATCGACGACGGCCTCGTCACCGGGCTCTACGCCGTGCGCAATCCCGAGAAGCTGTTGCGTCTGGAGCGGGAGACCACCCTGCGCCGCTGAGCCCGAGGCCTTCCTGACAGCAGCAGGAGGCTGGTGATCACTACGTTCGGGCCATGACGATCACGTATGAGTGGAGAGGTGACTTCGACAACGGATGTGCTCGGTCAGGTACGGCGCGATGTGGGCCAGGTCCTCGGGGTCGATGACCGGGCCCTCGTTGTCCGGGGCCCCGGCATCCGCCGCTGCGGCGGCCGCGGTGAGCTTGTCCTCCAGCTGCCGGCGGAAGGAGACCGCGTCGTACGACACTGCGTCGCCGGACTCGACGAGGCCGACTTCCACCAGGTACTCGCCCAGCTTCGCCTCGACGGCCTTCCGGGGGAGCAGTTCCTCGCTCCAGTCGGTGTTACTCCTCGGAGCGGCCACCGCGATGTCTCCGGTTCGCAGTTCCTCGGCGAGCGCGGCGAACACCATCGCCTCGAAGTGCTTGCGCACGAACGTGCCGGGCCGGTTCTTGTCGTGCACGAGCGCGCGTTCGCTCACCCGCACTGGTTCCGCCGCCTGCGGATTCGCTGGGCGATACGCGACGGCATCCACGAAGCCTTCGTCACCCTGGGATGCGCGCTCATCTGCTGGAGACGCCTGGCAGCAGTTCAGCGTCGCCACTCATAGACACCGGGTGCCGGCTGCAGGACCTCGCTCGGCCACTCCTTCCGCACCAACCCGAGCAACTTGCGTTGCTCGTCGATCCAACCCTCATCGAGAGTCATGGGAAGGAAGACGGAGACGCACGAGCTACCCAGATCCTCTACACGTACAGCAGCAGTCTCATGTTCTTCGTTGCACGGCTGAATCCTGATCTCGGGGCTGTGGTCGTCATCTCTCCAGCAGATGTCCTGACCGGCAGCGAGCAGGTCCAAGGCCCGCGACCAGTCCTCCAAGTCGGAATGGAACAAGGACATGGTCAGTCGACCACTGACGAAGCTGCTCGTGACAACGACCTCGGCGTCGAGCTGGTCGTGGAGATGCGGCACACCCGGTGACCGACGCCCCAGAACACGCACCCGGAAACTGTTGTCGCCGTCCGAGAGGCTGATCAGCTCCATCACGCCCCCTCTGTTCTGCCCAACGGCAGGTGCCGGAGGCCATGGTGCTGAATCTGATCTTCGGGCACAACCAGGTTGTCCCAGCCTCGCCGTGTAGCGGCTCAGGAGAGCAGCCATTGGGGCGGGTGTCCGGGGTCGGCCGGGCAGGTGAAAACGTGCAGGTCGTGGTCCCGGCCGAAGCGGAGGCGAGTGGGTTGGGCGACGGACGGGCCGCCCCGGATCGATGCCTTCCCCTGCAGGGACGGGTCGCGGTCTTCCAGCGGCATCCAGCTGTGCGAGCCGGCGTCCATCTCGTCACCCCCGGCGGTCAGCAGCAACCGCATCGGGGTCGCGCAGGAAGCACAGCCGACGGTCACCGGGCCCGTCGACGCCCAGCTGGGAAAGCCGCCGACCCGCCAGCCGGGCGGGATCGACAGGTCGAACTGGTAGCTCGGCGCGTCGGGGCCGTGTTCCGCGGCCTGGGCGTCGTCCCACGCGTCGATGAGGGCGATCAGCGGGACGGGCAGCGTGTCGTCCTCCGCCCAGGGATAGGTGTCCACCTCTTCGGGATGCAGAACGCACGGCTCGGGAAGCTCGTGCTCCCATCGCAGCAGGGGCACTTCCGGCGGGGCGGCGAGGAAGCGTTCCGCGCTCTCGGTCTCCGCGGCCCGCCGCCACCGCAGGTGGTAACGGCGCTCCAGGTGCGGACCGTGGGTGAACGGGCAGCGGAAGAGCTGCACCAGGTCCGCACCGTCGGGCCCGGCCGCCAGGCCCGGGACGTCCCGGCGGAAGAACTGGGCGAGCCCCACGAACGGCACCGGTCCGTCCTCTCCCGGCGTTCCGGAGCCGGGCCACGGCCGGCTCCGCGGCCATACGCCCGCGGCCCGGGCGCTGCGGATCTCGTCCGGCACATACCCCTCGGTCTCGCGCTGGTGGGGCTCGCGGCAGACCGGCCACGGCTCGCCGTCCGGCCACAGCATCGGCCCGCCGACATGACTGTCACGCATGCCGGGCCGCCCCGGCCGGGGGTGCAGCCGGGTCGTCCGGCCCCGGTGAGCGGTCACTTCCGGGAACACGGCCTCCACGGATACCGGTCTGGCCGGCGTGGTCCTGGTCATGCGCAGACGGTACGTGGCCGGGAAGACGCCACGCGAACGGATTGCCGCGAGCCCGTCCGGCAATGGCACACGGCGCCTGGTGACCTGAGTCAGAGATTTGTCCTTGGTCGGGTGTGAGTCGTCCTGGGCCGAAGAACCCGCCTTGACGTCCGGGAGGTCGCCGTCTCCCGCTACCAGGCGGAAACGGAGTGCAACTGCGCTCTGGGCGGCGACAGCGGAGGGCCCGCGCTTCATGGGACAACGGTCCTGGGTCTTCTCTCCGGCGGCACTGACGAGACCGTGTGCAACTCCACCTCCAGTGGCACCTACCGGAACTACTTCACGAAGGTGCGGCCAGTGCTGAATGAGAGCGCGCTTCACCTGTACTGACCGCGCTGCCCCATCCCACTGCCACAACAGGTGAACCTATCCAGGCCCGGCCACGTCACAGGGACAGAACAGCCCGCTACCGTTCCGTTCATCCGGGAGGTCACATGCGTATCAGGGCGTCGCG
>NZ_JBEPDM010000061.1:0-33309 GCF_040300305.1 Streptomyces sp. NPDC000410 | reverse complement strand
GTACGAGGATGATCCTCCGCCTTGCGATTGCACGCACCGGACGCCGCGCGCCCCGCCCTGCGGGCGGACGGCGGTATTTGTCAGACACGGCCTAGCGGCCCGAGCCCGCCGCGGGCCCTGGGGCCTGTCTTCGAAGTCCCGTCCGCCCGGCGAAGCCAGGGGGAGTGCCCCCACGCCGCGTTCGCACGCACCGGGCGCCGCAGGGCCCGCCTTCGGGCGGACGGCGCTACTGCGAGGACACCCCCTACGCCCCGCCCTCTCCCAGTGCCTCCAGCGCGTGCAGCTGGTCCAGGAACCACTGCTTCGGCGGCAGCACCGTCGCCGCCACGGCCAGCCGCTTGCTCCGTTCCGCCCGCTCGTCGTCCGGCATGCTCAGCGCCTCGTGCAGCGCCTCCGCCGTCCCCGCCACGTCGTACGGGTTCACGGTGATCGCGTGCTCGCGCAGCTCCTCGTACGCCCCCGCCTCCCGCGACAGCACCAGCGCGCAGCCCGCGTCGGAGACGACGGGGATCTCCTTGGCGACCAGGTTCATGCCGTCCCGGATCGGGTTGACGAGGGCCACGTCCGCGAGGCGGTACGCGGCCAGGGAGCGGGCGAAGTCGTCCTTGACATGCAGGATCACCGGCGACCAGCCCGGCGTGCCGTAGCGCGCGTTGATCTCCTCCGCGACGCGCGACACCTCCGCCGTGTAGTCGCGGTAGACCGCGAGGTCCTGGCGGGAGGGGTACGCGAAGGCGACGTGGACCACGCGCTCGCGCCACTCGGGACGGGCGTCCAGGAGGGCCTCGTACGCCCGCAGGCCGCGCACGATGTTCTTCGACAGCTCGGTCCTGTCCACCCGGACGATCACCTTGCGGCCGACGCCGATCTGCTCGTGCAGCGCGATGAGCCGCTCCGCGACGTCCGGCCGCCGCGACCGCTCCCGCAGGAACTCGGCGTCCGCGCCGAGCCCGTGCACCCCGATCCAGGTCCGGCCGCGCGCGGAGCCCGGGCCGGCGACCCGGATGCTGGGCGCCAGGTCCTTGGGCCAGGACGCGGCGACGTCGTACGGCCCGAGGACGGGCGGACAGGAGCGCATGAACGCCTGCGCCCACCGCCAGGTCAGGAACCCCAGCCGGTCCGCGCCCAGCATCCCCAGCAGCAGCTCCTCCGCGATGTCGTCCGGCAGCATCCGGAAGTACTCCTCCGGCGCCCACGGCGTGTGCGAGAAGTGCCCGATCCGCACGTCGGGTCTGAGCTCGCGGAGCATCCCCGGCGCCAGCGCCAGGTGGTAGTCCTGGATCAGCACCACCGCCGAAGGCCCCGCCGAATCCGCCA
Organism: Streptomyces sp. NPDC000410; assembly: GCF_040300305.1. Lineage (NCBI taxonomy): Bacteria > Bacillati > Actinomycetota > Actinomycetes > Kitasatosporales > Streptomycetaceae > Streptomyces > Streptomyces sp. NPDC000410. The sequence goes on along the minus strand of NZ_JBEPDM010000061.1, from coordinate 31,992 downwards.
GCGCCTGCGCGAAGGCGCGGTTGTACGTCCGGTACGCGTCCCACTGGCGCCGGAACTCCGCGTCGAAGACCGGCTCCAGCGGCGTCTGGTACAGCATGTGGTGGACGAACCACAGCACCGAGTTCGCGATGCCGTTGTACGCGTCCGCGTGCACGGCGGCGTCGATGTCGAGCATCCGTACGCCCGGCTCGGTGACGCCGCGCCGCACCGCCTCCCGGTCGCCGTCGCCGAGTGCCGCGCACACCCACAGGGCGTTCGCGTCGGGGCCGATCGCCGACAGGCCGGAGACCAGCCCGCCGCCGCCGCGCCGCGCGTCGAGCGTGCCGTCCTCGCGGAAGGCGTACGTGACCGGACCGCGGTTGGAGGCGACGAGGACCTGGGCGGTGTGCTCTGAGTCGGTGTGCTCGGAGACGGAGTGCTCGGAGACCATGTGGCGAAACCTAGCCCGTCGCGTAAACCCTCAAACGTATGGCCGGAACCCGCGAAGGGGTCCGGCCGGATCACGTCAGTGGTCGCGTCGCCGGTCGCGCGTCGCCGCGAGCGCGATCGCCCCGGCCGCGGTGACGGCCACCGCCACGCCGCCCAGCAGCCACAACCGCTCGCCGACGCTGCCGGTCGCGGCCAGCTGCCCGCGGGCCCCCACATCGGCGACCGCCAGGTCCGGGACGACGAGCCCGGTCAAGGCGGCCGAGACGACCGTGAGGACCATCAGGACCCCGACGAACCGGGACGACGTGGAGTGACGGCGCCGAGCGCCGCGCAGTCTCGAATAGCCCATAAATAGGAAATTTAGACAACCTGTATGGCCATTCGGCGTTACGCCGCCCGGCGCGTCGCGTACTCCGCGATCTCGGCCATCGGTGGCCGCTCCTCGGTGTCCACCGGATGGGTGCGCGGTACGAACCCGTCCTCCCCGCGCTCGAACTGGGTGATCGCCGGGCGCACCAGATGACCGCGGGACAGCCGCAGCTGGGCCGTGCGGTAGATCGCCGCGGCCATCCGCCCGAGCGCCTGCCCGTCCTGGTGGCGGTGCAGCCGCACCCCCACGTCCACCTGCGCCAGCGCGTCGAGCCCCACCGTGTGCAGCGCGTCGACCAGCAGGCCGAGCTCCACCCCGTACCCGACCGGGAACGGCAGCCGCTCCAGCAGGGAGCGCCTCGCCGCATACTCCCCGCCCAGTGGCTGGACGAAACCGGCCAGCTGCGGCCAGTGCAGATTCAGCAGCGGCCGCGCCACCAGCTCGGTGACCCGCCCGCCCTGACCGGCCACAGACCCCAGCGGACGGTCGTACATGGCCTTCACGAACTGCACCTCGGGATCGGTCAGCAGCGGGCCGACGATCCCCGAGACGAAGTCCGCCGAGAACTCCTTCAGGTCCGCGTCCACGAAGCAGACGACGTCCCCGCTCGTCACCAGCAGCGAGCGCCACAGCACCTCGCCCTTGCCGGGCACGGCCGGTATGCGGGGGAGTATCTCGTCCCGGTGCACCACCCGCGCGCCGGCCTCCGCCGCCACCTTCGCGGTGGCGTCCGTCGAGCCGGAGTCGACGACCACCAGCTCGTCCACGAGCGGGACGGCGTCCGTCATCAGCTCGCGCCGGATCACGGCGACGATGTCACCGACCGTCGCCTCCTCGTTCAGCGCGGGGAGCACTACGCTCACCGTGGTCGAACGTTTCGCCTTTGCCGCTATGAGCTGGTCGAGCGGGCGGTCTGCCACGGACCAGGACCGCCGGGCCAGCCAGCGCTCCACCTCTTCCAGCACGTGATCTCCATCTCGCGGATCGGACGACCATCTCAGCCGTCCGAGGGTTCGGATACAGTCTTGAACAACGCGGACGACCCTCGCATGCCGGGGGCCCCACGCCGACAATCACATACCGCTCATCCAGAGGGGCAGAGGGATACGGCCCGTTGAAGCCCCGGCAACCCTCCAGTCGGTTCTCGTCGAATTCGCGTTCATCGCGTCGCGAGGCTCCCGGCTAGGGAAGGTGCCAAATCCGTCTCATGGCGAGATGCGCCATGAGGAAGATGAGGAGAAAGGGCCTCGCCTCCATGGCTGTACAGACTGTCGCAACCTCCACCGACACCACCGTCGATCTGGGCCCGGCCTCCGGCCTCTCCTGCCGCGAATGCGGCGAGACGTTCGCCCTCGGTCCGATCTTCGCCTGTGAGCTCTGTTTCGGGCCGCTCGAAGTCGCGTACGACCTGCCGAGCGGCGATCCCGAAGCACTGCGCAAGCAGATCGAGAGCGGCCCCGAGAACATCTGGCGCTACGCGCCGCTGCTGCCCGTCCCCGCGGACGTGGCGAGCAAGCCGAACCTGAACCCGGGCTGGACCAAGCTCGTCAAGGCCGACAACCTGGCCCGCGAGCTGGGTGTCACCGGCGGTCTGTACGTCAAGGACGACTCCGGCAACCCGACGCACTCCTTCAAGGACCGCGTCGTGGCCCAGGCCCTGGAGGCCGCCCGCGCCTTCGGCTTCACCACCCTGTCCTGCTCCTCCACCGGCAACCTGGCGGGCGCGGTCGGCGCCGCGGCCGCCCGCGCCGGCTTCCGCTCCTGCGTGTTCATCCCGCACGACCTGGAGCAGGGCAAGGTCGTCATGGCCGCGGTGTACGGCGGCGAGCTCGTCGGCATCGAGGGCAACTACGACGACGTCAACCGCTTCTGCTCCGAGCTCATCGGAGATCCGGCCGGCGAGGGCTGGGGCTTCGTCAACGTCAACCTGCGCCCGTACTACGGCGAGGGCTCGAAGACGCTCGCGTACGAGATCTGCGAGCAGCTCGGCTGGCAGATCCCGGACCAGATCGTCATCCCCATCGCCTCCGGCTCGCAGCTCACGAAGATCGACAAGGGCCTCCAGGAGCTGATCAAGCTCGGCCTGGTCGAGGACAAGCCCTACAAGATCTTCGGCGCCCAGGCCGAGGGCTGCTCCCCGGTGTCGGTCGCCTTCAAGGCCGGTCACGACGTCGTACGGCCGCAGAAGCCGGACACCATCGCCAAGTCGCTCGCCATCGGCAACCCGGCCGACGGGCCGTACGTCCTGGACATCTGCCGCCGCACCGGCGGCGCCGTCGAGGACGTGACCGACGAGCAGATCGTGGACGCGATCAAGCTGCTCGCCCGCACGGAGGGCATCTTCACGGAGACCGCCGGCGGCACGACGCTCGGCGTCGCGAAGAAGCTGATCGAGGCCGGTGTCATCGACCCGTCCCTGACCACGGTCGTCGTCAACACGGGTGACGGCCTCAAGACTCTTGACGCGGTGGCCCCGACCACGGGCATGTCCGCCGTCATCCGCCCCAACCTGGACTCTTTCCGAGAGGCTGGCCTCGCATGAGCGTCAACGTCCGCATCCCCACCATCCTGCGCACCTACACCGGCGGCGAGGCCGAGGTGAAGGCCGAGGGCGCGACCCTCGCCGAGGTCATCGCCGACCTGGAGAAGAACCACGCGGGCATCGCCGCCCGGGTCCTGGACGACCAGGGCAAGCTGCGCCGCTTCGTGAACGTGTACGTCAACGACGACGACGTGCGCTTCGAGCAGGGCCTGGAGACGGCGACGCCGGACGGCGCCGGCGTCTCGATCATCCCGGCCGTCGCCGGAGGCTGACCATCGAGCACAGTGCCGGAGGCTGACCATCGAGCACAGTGCCGGAGGCTGACCATCCGGCACTGTGCCGGAGGCTGATCGCCGACCAAGCTGAATTGCCCCCTCCGCAAGCTAAGCGGAGGGGGCAATTCTGCATGGTTAAACGCGGTAGAGTTGGGAAGTCCCCTCCACTGCTTGTGCCATGCGCATATGAGAATGCGCCCTCGCGCGACAAGAAGCAGCCAAAGTGTTCGAGCCTGATGCGTGGTAAGTGCGCTTTGTCCGGCCCGCTTTGCCCGGAGATGATCAGGACTCTCCTGAATTTTCCGTTCCCTCGTGCCCAGAATTCTCGTCCGATTGACCTGTTGCAGACGGCAGTTGGACAGATACATTCAGCCGCGGTCGACGCGTTCCGGCGCACACTCACACCTGCTGGTGGGTGAGGTCTGACCCGGGTCCGCGAAGTGCGGTCCTGTGCAAGGGCCAGTAATAGGGGAGTTAGGCATGGCTCAGGGCACCGTCAAGTGGTTCAACGCGGAGAAGGGGTACGGCTTCATCGCGGTCGACGGTGGTGCGGATGTTTTCGTCCACTACAGCGCGATCCAGATGGACGGCTACCGCACCCTGGAGGAGGGCCAGCGGGTCGAGTTCGAGATCTCGCAGGGCCAGAAGGGGCCGCAGGCGGACATGGTCCGTTTGGCCGGCTGAGCGCCGACCGACTGCAGCGACATAGCGGAGGGTCCGTACCCGTGACTGGGGTACGGGCCCTCCGTGCGTCCCGGTCCGGCCCCCGCGCGTCTCCAGGATCAGCGCGCGTGTCCACGATCTGTCGGAGCGGCTTGCACTCTCCCATGCCGAGTGCTAATCATTGGCGTTAGCACTCTCCCAGTGAGAGTGACAACGAAGGACCGGGTCGGTGAGGCCCGCACGCCGGGTGGGGCAAGGAACCACACGGCATGCAGGCCGTCCGTCGCGGGCGCCAGCGCGGTCCGGAGAAATCCACCCCAGTCCGGGAGGACCACTTCACATGGCCAAGATCATCGCGTTCGACGAGGAGGCACGGCGCGGTCTCGAGCGCGGGATGAACCAGCTCGCCGACGCCGTCAAGGTCACCCTTGGCCCCAAGGGCCGGAACGTCGTCCTCGAGAAGAAGTGGGGCGCCCCCACGATCACCAACGATGGTGTCTCCATCGCCAAGGAGATCGAGCTCGAGGACCCGTACGAGAAGATCGGCGCCGAGCTGGTCAAGGAAGTCGCCAAGAAGACGGACGACGTCGCCGGTGACGGTACGACCACCGCGACCGTCCTCGCCCAGGCGCTCGTCCGCGAGGGTCTGCGCAACGTCGCCGCCGGTGCCAACCCGATGGCCCTGAAGCGCGGCATCGAGAAGGCCGTCGAGGCCGTCTCCGGCGCCCTGCTCGAGCAGGCGAAGGATGTCGAGACCAAGGAGCAGATCGCTTCGACGGCCTCCATCTCCGCCGCCGACACCCAGATCGGCGAGCTCATCGCCGAGGCGATGGACAAGGTCGGCAAGGAAGGCGTCATCACCGTCGAGGAGTCCCAGACCTTCGGTCTGGAGCTGGAGCTCACCGAGGGTATGCGCTTCGACAAGGGCTACATCTCGGCGTACTTCGCCACCGACATGGAGCGTATGGAGGCGTCCCTGGACGACCCGTACATCCTGATCGTCAACTCCAAGATCTCCTCGGTCAAGGACCTGCTCCCGCTGCTGGAGAAGGTCATGCAGTCGGGCAAGCCGCTGCTGATCATCGCCGAGGACGTCGAGGGCGAGGCCCTGTCGACCCTGGTCGTCAACAAGATCCGTGGCACCTTCAAGTCCGTCGCCGTCAAGGCCCCGGGCTTCGGTGACCGCCGCAAGGCCATGCTCGGCGACATCGCCATCCTCACCGGTGGCACGGTCATCTCCGAGGAGGTCGGTCTCAAGCTGGAGAACGCCGGCCTGGACCTGCTCGGCCGCGCCCGCAAGGTCGTCATCACCAAGGACGAGACCACGATCGTCGACGGTGCCGGTGACAGCGACCAGGTTGCCGGTCGCGTCAACCAGATCCGCGCCGAGATCGAGAACTCCGACTCGGACTACGACCGCGAGAAGCTCCAGGAGCGCCTCGCGAAGCTGGCCGGCGGCGTGGCCGTCATCAAGGCCGGTGCCGCGACCGAGGTCGAGCTCAAGGAGCGCAAGCACCGCATCGAGGACGCCGTTCGCAACGCGAAGGCGGCCGTCGAGGAGGGCATCGTCGCCGGTGGTGGCGTGGCCCTGCTCCAGGCCTCCTCGGTCTTCGAGAAGCTCGAGCTGAACGGCGACGAGGCCACCGGCGCCAACGCCGTGAAGCTCGCGCTGGAGGCCCCGCTCAAGCAGATCGCCGTCAACGGTGGTCTCGAGGGTGGCGTCATCGTCGAGAAGGTGCGCAACCTGCCCGTCGGCCACGGTCTGAACGCCGCGACCGGTGCGTACGTCGACATGATCGCCGAGGGCATCATCGACCCGGCGAAGGTGACGCGCTCCGCGCTGCAGAACGCGGCCTCCATCGCCGCGCTGTTCCTCACCACCGAGGCCGTCATCGCCGACAAGCCGGAGAAGGCCGCCGCGGCCGCTCCGGGCGGCATGCCGGGCGGTGACATGGACTTCTGATCCTCCCGGATCGGACGCGTCCTTCAGTTCCGAGGGCGGTATCCCTGCTGTGGCGGGGGTACCGCCCTCGGGCGTTTTCCGGGGGTCGGTCGGGGTTCGGTCGCGGGTTGGTCGGGGGTCGTTCGGAGGCCGTTCAGGGGCTCTCTTCGTCGTGGCGCGACGGTGTTGCCGGTCGGATAGTCATATCTGCTGTGTGCTGTGTGGTGATGACTGGAAGGGGGGCACACAGAAGAGAGAGGCTGATCCGTGCGGCGCATTTTCGCGGTTGGTGCGGTTCTTGGTTTGGTGGTGGCTGCTGGGGCCGAGACCGCTCTGGCGGCCATAGGGCAGCAGCAGCCGACGGTGGCGGGTGAAGCGACCCCGTTGAAGAAGCGGCAGGTCAAGGCGGCTCTGACCAAGGCGCCGCTGACGTTCATCGAGAACCGTGGGCAGGCGCCCGCGGCGGTTGAGTACTACCTTCAGGGCACCGAGACGTCGGTGGCGTTCGGCGAGACGGGGCTGACGTACAGCCTCACCAAGGCTGCCGAGAAGCCCTCCAAGAAGACCTCCAGGAAAACCTCCAAGAACCCCGCTGACAAGTTCGCGGAGAAGTCCGCCGAGAAGCGGGAGCGGTGGGGTCTCAAGCTGGACTTCGTGGGCGCGAAGGCCACCAAGCCGGTCGCCGAGACTGCGGCACCTGGCAAGGTGAGCTATTTCAAGGGTCCGAAGGACACGTGGCGGACGGGCCTGAAGACGTATCAGCGTCTGGTCTACAACGACCTGTGGCCGGGTATCGATCTGGTCTATGCGGGGTCGGGGGACCGCCTCAAGTACGAGTTCCGGGTGGACGCGGGCGCTGACCCGTCGCTTATCCGGATGGCGTGGCGGGGCCCTGAGGACGTCAGTGTCGACAAGTCCGGTGACCTGCGGGTCAAGACGGGGATCGACACGCTTACGGACCTGTCCCCGGTGACGTACCAGCCGGCCGCCAAGGGCGGGGAGCGCGCCGAGGTGAAGAGCGCGTTCCGGCTGACGAAGACGAAGGACGCCTTCACGTACGGCTTCGAGCTGGGCTCGTACGACCGGAAGCGGCCGCTCGTGATCGACCCGGCCACGCTGGTCTACGCCGGGTACATCGGCGGGACGGGGTTTGAATTCGGCAGGGCTGTTGCGGTGGACAGCAGCGGTGCGGCGTATGTCGTCGGGTCCACCGAATCGATCGAGGCGAGCTTCCCGGAGACCGTAGGCCCCGACCTCACCCACAACGGCCGTAGTGATGCCTTTGTGGCCAAGATCGCGCCTGGCGGCAGCAGCCTCGTGTACGCCGGCTATATCGGAGGCTCTGGGTTCGACTCCGCCAGTGACGTTGCTGTGGACGGTAGCGGTGCCGCGTATGTCGTCGGGGGCACCGGCTCGACCGAGGCGAGTTTCCCGGTGGCGGTGGGTCCCGACCTCACCTTCAACGGCGGATTTGACGATGCCTTTGTGGCCAAGGTCCTGCCCACGGGTGCCGGGTTGGCGTACGCGGGTTACATCGGAGGCGCTGGATTCGACCAAGCCGAATCTGTTGCTGTGGATGGCAGTGGTGCGGCGTATGTCGTCGGGTCCACCGTCTCGACCGAGGCGAGTTTCCCGGTGGCGGTGGGTCCCGACCTCAGCTACAACGGTGGCGCCGCTGATGCCTTTGTGGCCAAGGTCGTCCCCACGGGTGCCGGGTTGGCGTACGCGGGTTACATCGGAGGCGCAGGGGCCGACAACGGCTTCGGCGTTGCTGTGGACGGTGGCGGCGCGGCATACGTCACCGGGGAGACCAACTCGACCGAGGCGAGTTTCCCGGTGGCGGTGGGTCCCGACCTCACCTACAACGGGCTCTTCGACGCCTTTGTGGCCAAGGTCCTGCCCACGGGTGCCGGGTTGGAGTACGCGGGTTACATCGGAGGCGCTGCATTCGACCAAGCCGAATCTGTTGCTGTGGATGGCAGTGGTGCGGCGTATGTCGTCGGAGGCACCGTCTCGACCGAGGCGAGTTTCCCGGTGGCGGTGGGTCCCGACCTCACCCACAACGGCGGATTCGACGCCTTCGTGGCCAAGGCCCTGCCTGGGGGCGCTGCATTGCAGTACGCGGGTTACATCGGAGGCGCTGATTTGGACCAAGCCGAATCTGTTGCTGTGGATGGCAGTGGTGCGGCGTATGTCGTCGGGTCCACTGTCTCGACCGAGGCGAGTTTCCCGGTGGCGGTGGGTCCCGACCTCACCCACAACGGCGGATTCGACGCCTTCGTGGCCAAGGCCCTGCCTGGGGGCGCCGCATTGCAGTACGCGGGTTACATCGGAGGCGCTGGATTCGACCAAGCCGAATCTGTTGCTGTGGACGGCAGTGGTGCGGCGTATGTCGTCGGGGACACCGTCTCGACCGAGGCGACCTTCCCAGAGACAGCGGGTCCCGACCTCACCCACAACGGCGATCGAGACGCCTTTGTCGCCAAGGTGAGCGCGGTGCCCATCGAGGCCGATCTCGCCGTCTTCAAGCTGGACAACGTCCACTCGGTGACGGCGGGCCAGAGCGTCACTTACGCCGTGCTGATCGTCAACAACGGCCCGGACACGACCGCTGAAGGGGTGACGATCACCGACATCCTGCCCGGCGGGTTCGACTTCACCGAGGCGAGTCCGGGATGTGCCGAGACGCTTCCCGGATCGAACGTGGTCACCTGTCAGGTCGGGTCGCTCGCGCCTGGCGAGGACGTCGTACGGACGATCACCGCAACGGCGAACGGCAAGGGCAAGGCCATCAACAGGGTCACGGTCGACGCGACGACACCCGATCCGCGTCCGGCCAACAACACCGCGACCATGAAGACCAAGGTCAAGAGGCACCACCGCGCTGCGGCGTAAGAGGGGACCAGCACCCCACAGGCCAGGGCAGCATCCCCACCCACAGGGGGTGCCGCCCGGCCCGTTCACAGGGGGGTAAACCCCACCTCCAACAGGCCAGTTGACCGGCTGGGGGCGGGACGCCGGATCCGCGAGGCTTGTTCGCATGCGAAGCAACCGAATCAAGCGGACCACGGCCACCACTCTCCTCGCGACGGCCCTCGTCGCCACCGCCGCGTCCACAGCCGTGGCGAAGACGCCCGCGCCCGACAACGGGCTGCGTTGGGAGACCTGCGCCGCCGGCAAGGGCGTCGACACCCGGCAGGAATGCGCCACCCTCTCCGTCCCGCTCGACTACGCCGACCCGAACGGCCCGCAGATCTCCCTCGCCGTCTCCCGCATCCGCAGCGAGAACCCGGACGCCCGGCGCGGCGCGCTCCTGCTCATCCCCGGCGGGCCCGGCGGCTCCAGCATCAACGACCCTTCCATGAAGGGGAAGAAGCTGCCCCAGTCGGTGCGCGACGCGTACGACCTCGTCGGCTTCGACCCGCGCGGCGTCGGCCGCAGTACGCCCGTCAGCTGCGGCCTGACCCACGACGACCTCTCCATGCAGAGTCTGCGCCCCTGGCCCGCCGCCGACGGCAGCATCGAGGAGAACGCGACGACCGCCCGCCGTATCGCCGACGCCTGCGCACGCAACGGCGGCGAGGTGCTGCGCAGCATCAGCACCCGTAACGAGGCCCGGGACATCGACCGCATCCGCCAGGCCCTCGGCGAGCGCAAGATCTCGGCGTGGGGAGTCTCGTACGGGACGTACGCGGGCGCCGTCTACGCGCAGATGTTCCCGCACCGCACCGACCGCTGGGTCCTGGACAGCAACGACGACCCGGACCCGAAGCGGGTCGCGCGCGGCTGGCTCGCCAACTACCAGGTCGGCGTCGAGGACGCCTTCCCCGACTTCGCCGCCTGGGCCGCCGACCCGGCCAACCCGGACCGCCTCGCCGACACCCCTGACGAGGTCCGCCCGATGTTCCTGGCCCTGGCCGCCCGCCTCGATCGCGAGCCCCTGCCGTGGCCGGGCGCGAACCCCGAGGAGCTGAACGGCAACGTGCTGCGGCAGACCCTGCTCGACAGCCTCTACACCAAGGACCGCTTCCCGGCCCTCGCCCGCCTCATAGCCGCCGCGCGGGACGGCAAGGCGCTGCCCGCGCCGCAGGTGCTCCCGGACGAGGTCATGCAGAACGTCGCGGCCGTGTCCGCGGCGACCATATGCAACGACGTCGACTGGCCGGGCCCGGACGCGCTCCCCAGGATCGAGCGGGACGTGGCGAAGAGCCGCAAGGCCTACCCGCTCACCGCCGGCATGCCCGTCAACGTCACCCCGTGCACCTTCTGGCAGGACGAGCCGCGCGAACGCCCGACCCGCATCACCCCCAACGGCCCCTCCAACATCCTGCTGATCCAGAACCAGCGTGATGTCTCCACCCCGCTCTCCGGCGCGCTGAAGCTGCGCGAGGCCTTCGGCGACCGGGCCCGCATGGTCACGGTCGACGCGATCGGCCACGGCGTCTACCGCGCCAACGGCAACGCGTGCGGGGACGAGGCGGTGACGGACTTCCTGGTCACGGGGGAGCGGCCGGCCCGCGACGCGTTCTGCGAGGCCGCCCGGCCGTAAGCCGGGCCGTAAGGCGGTCGGCGGCCCGCCGTCGGCTGCGCGGTGGTGGCAGGGCGGTCAGCCGGTGTGGCGGGTGCGGCCGGTGCGGGTCAGAGCCAGCCCGCCGAGGGTCGTGCCGAGCAGCCCCACCATCAAGGCCACGTAGGCTCCGCCCAGTCCGTTGCCGGTGCCGAGGCCACCGGAGGCGGTGGCCGCGACCAGGGCGCCGAGGGCCGTGCCGGTCAGGCCCGACGCCAGGGCCAGGGCGGCACCGCGTCGCCCGGGGCCGGTGCCGATACGGCCGGTGGACCGGGCCAGGGCCAGAGCGCCGACAACCACGCCGGTCAGCGCCAACAGGCCGCCCGCGATGGACCCGAGGCGCCCGGCGCTCATGGTGTAGACGTCGGCGGCGGCCGACTGGACCGGGGAGTGCGCGGCCGCCGGTGTGGCGAGCACGACTCCTCCGACGAGAGCGGCTGCGGCCACGGCAAGCACAGATCGGACAGACATGAGGTGCTCCTTCTCCTGCTGGCTGGACGTCGCCCGATCATGTCCGCCGGACCCGCCGCAGGTCGTCCGGCGGACGCAGGCAACTCGCGCTGCCGCCCATGCCGTACGCGGATACCGCGGATGCCGCAGGAGCCGCGAAAGCTACCGCGCCCGCGGTAGCCGGCCGATCATCTGTGCGCAGGATTCGCCCCGCGCGGACACCTGGCTAAGGTGCGCGCATGAATACAGGACGGACCGGTGTGCGAGCCGCAGCCACGGACTGGGCGATCGCCGTCGGCGTGGCGGCGGCGCTGCTCGTCACCGGACTGTCCGGGGCCGGGCAGCACTCCGCCGCGAACCTCGACCTGCTCGGCTACGCGCTGCTGACGACCGGCGGCCTGGCGCTGGCCGCGCGCCGCCGCGCTCCGGTCCCGGTCCTGGCTGTCACCGGGCTGTGCGCGGTGGGTTACCAGGCGGCCGGTTTCGACGTGCCCGCCGTCGCGTACCTGTTCGCCGTGTACGCGGCCGTGCGGGCGGGGCACCGCACCCTCACGATCGCGGCCAGCGTCGCCATGCTGGCCGCTCTCCCCGTGGCCGCCCTGGTCTCGGGCCCGCACGACACGGGCGAGGCGTTCGCGCAGGCCCGGGGCGCTCTGGAGATCGCCTGGCTGATCGCCGCCGGAGCCGCCGGCGAGGCGCTGCGGCAGGCCGAGCGACGGGCGGACGAAGCCGAGCGCACCCGGGAGGAGACCGCGCGACGCCGCGCCGACGAGGAGCGTCTGCGCATCGCGCGGGAACTGCACGATTCGCTCACCCACCAGATCTCGATCATCAAGGTGCAGTCCGAAGTCGCCGTCCACGTGGCCCGCAGGCGTGGCGAGCAGGTGCCGGAGGCCCTGCTCGCGATCCAGGAGGCCGGACGTGAGGCGACCCGGGAGCTGCGCGCGACCCTGGAGGCACTGCGCGACGACGACACGAGCCCGCCGCGTGGGCTCGACGACGTCCCGGAACTGGTGGAACGGGCCCGCACCATCGGCCTGGACGCGACGCTGACGATCGATGGACAACGACACGCCGTCCCGGCCGCGGTGGACCGGACCGTCTACCGGATCGTTCAGGAGTCCCTCACCAACATCGCGCGTCACGCGGACGCAGCCACGGCGTCGGTCCGGATCGACTGCCGTGCGGACGCGCTCGCGATCCGCGTCGATGACGACGGCAAGGCCACACCGGGCACCGTCCCGGTGCCCGGCGTCGGGCTGCTCGGGATGCGGGAGCGAGTCACCGCCCTCGGAGGTCGGCTGCGTGCGGAGCCGCGGAGCGCGGGAGGCTTCACCGTCCAGGCCGAACTCCCCGTGGACCGGACGTCATGATCCGAGTCCTGCTGGTCGACGACCAGCCGCTCATCCGCAGCGGATTCCGCGCGCTCCTCGACCTTGAGGACGACATCGCGGTGGTGGCCGAGGCCGGCGACGGGAAGGAGGGCCTGGCCCTGGCCAAGGAGCACCTGCCGGACGTCGCGCTCATCGATATCCAGATGCCTGTCCTCGACGGCATCGAGGCGACCCGGCGCATCGCCGCGGACCCGGCCCTGGCCGGGGTGCACGTCGTCATCCTGACCAACTACGGCTTCGACGAGTACGTCTTCGACGCGCTGCGCGCCGGAGCCGCCGGGTTCCTCGTCAAGGACATCGTGCCGGAGGACTTCCTCCACGCCGTACGCGTCGCCGCGCGCGGTGACGCCCTGCTCGCACCGTCGGTCACCCGCAAGCTGATCAACCGGTACGTCACCCAACCCCTCGACACAGGCGCGCACGCCGCCGGGCTGGAAGGGCTGACCAACCGCGAACGCGAGGCCGTCGCCCTGGTCGCGCAGGGCCTGTCCAACGACGAGATCGCCGACCGCATGGTGATCAGCTCACTGACCGCGAAGACCCACATCAACCGGGCCATGGCCAAGCTCCACGCCCGTGACCGCGCGCAACTCGTGGTCCTCGCCTACGAATCCGGCCTGGTGGTCCCGCGCGGCTCCTGAGACTTCGGAGGGCTCGATCCAGCCGGACCGTTTCCGGAGTCCTTCTGGCCAGCTCCTCGAATTCGGATACGAGCATCTGGGGTGGCGTGGTCATGCGCGACCCCTGTTTCAACGATCCCCGGCCAGTAGTCAGGCCGCCGGGTGGCCGATGAACTTGACCTCTTCGCGATCCTCGTCCAAAGCGATGTTCAACGAGGCGTTCAGCGCTCGCGCCAGCCGTCGCAGCAGAGGCAGCGTCGGCACGGCGTCGGCGCCTTCGACACGGGAGATCTTGGCCTGGGTGAGCCCCGCGCGCTCGGCGACCTCGGCCTGGGAGAGTCCAAGCTCCTGGCGCCGGTCATACACGGCCTTGGCGAAGGCCATCGCCAAGCGGATCTCCGCGCGCTCGGCGACGGCATCCGGGGACTCGACGTACCCCTCGGTCAGCTTCTTCTCACGGGCCAGCTTCCAGCGGGCATGGTTCATGATGCGTCCCCTTTCTCGCCCCGGCTGTACGTCGCGTGGGCCGGGCCGTGCTCGCTCAGGCACACGATACGAGCAGCTACCGCCCGTGCCACTTGAGCGGCCTCACGCATCCGGGTCTTACGGAAGACAGTGAGCAGCACGATTCGGTGTCCCGGCGCGAACCAGTAGGTGATCCTCGTGTCTGCTCCGCCGAGCGTGGGCCGGAGCTCGTACACACCGTCTCTCAGCGGGCGAGCGAAGGGCATGGGAGTGCGAGTGCCCAGGGCGGCCAGCAGCTCGGCGTACTCCTCCACCTTCCGGTAGTGCCCGATCGGAATGCACTCCAGCCAGGAACGCACTTCTGGCTCGACCTCGATCACGTACAGGTCATCCATGCTGCGCACGGTATTATGTCGTTCACGACATAATACCGTGCGCGCGGCAATCCTCACCGTTGTGGGTGACGCCGATTTTCAGCAGGGGCCGTCGTCCACGAGGACGGACATGACGTACTCGCCGTGCCCCGGGAGGACCTGCTCGCCCTTCGGGGTGGCGGTGACCCGCATGCAGAACTTCGCGTTGGTGCCGTCGCCCGAGACGGTGTAGTCCGAGCCGTCCCGGTCGGCGTGGACGCCGCCGTAGTCGGGGCCCTCGCCGGTCTCCGAGACGGCGTCGCGGATGATGCCCTCCCAGCCCAGCTCTTCGCTGCCGTAGTGCGGTCTCTCGCTCAGCGCGGTGGCTGCCTGGCGCACGGCGGAGCGCAGTTCGCCCTCGCTCCATTCCGAGCTTTCCCGCATGGCCCACAGCCCCGCGATCACGATGAGTGGGGTGATGATGATGAGGGCGAGGCCGGCGGGGTTGCGGTGGTTGTAGACGTACCGGTTGGTGCCCCACTTGCTCCGTATGAGGAAGGGCTCGTCGCTCAACTGCGCTCCTTGACACCCTCGATGAACGTGGACCAGGCCGGGGTCCGGAACGCGAGCTTCGGGCCGTCGGGGTTCTTGGAGTCGCGGACGGGGACGAGGCCGGGGTGGCCGTCGGCTACCTCAAGGCAGTTGCCGCCGCTGCCGTCGCTGTAGGTGGACTTGCGCCAGCGGCCGACCTCAAGGCAGTTGCCGCCCTCGCCGCCGCTGTAGCTGGACTTGTACCACTCAAGGCTGCTGCTCTTCATGCGCGTAATCCTCCGCCACTGACTCGATCAGGGCCAGGGATTCTTCCGGTGACAGTGCGCTGGCCGCGAGCAGATCGTAGGCCAGTTGGTGGTGGGCGACCGTGGCCGGATCGTCCTCCAACTGGCCTGTTCCTGGGCCCTCGAAGTAGACGAGCGGGGGTGCGTCGTCGAAGGACATCAGCTTGAGGGCGCCGCCCATGGCCGGGTGCGCGCCTGCCCCGAACGGCAGCACCTGCACGATGATCCGGTGGGCGCGGATCATCGCCGCGATATGGTGCAGGTTCTCCGCCATCACCGCCGGGCTGCCGACCTTCCGGCGCAGCGCCGCCTCGTCCAGCACCGTCCACAACTGCGGCTTCGTTGGATCGTCGAGGAGGCGCGTGCGGTCGAGCCGGTTCGCGACGAGTTCGTCGATGACCTCCTCCGGCGCCGTCGGCTGGTACGCGCGGAACACCGCCCGCGCGTACGCCTCGGTCTGGAGCAGGCCCGGGATCAGCTGCGGCGCGTACTCCCTGATCGCCGTCGCGACCGCCTCCGCCTCCGCCGCCTCGGCGAAGTGGTCCGGGTACTTGGACTTGTTGGCGGCCGCGCAGTTCCGCTCGAAGAAGCCGTTCGTGCCGAGTATGGCGTCGATCTGCTTCGCCATCTCCTTGTGCATCCGGCGCGTACCGGCCTCCAGCTGGCCGATGAACGAGCCGCTCACGAAGAGCAATTCGCCGAGCTTCTCCTGGGTGAGGCCTGCCTGCTCGCGGGCATGGCGCAGCTCGGCGCCGAGGAGGGCCCGGGGAGACGTGGACGGGTCTAGATCCTTCGGACCTGGCATGTCAACTCCATGTCGCACTTGTGGGGTTGTTGGGCCGCCGTTCTTGTTCACGGTAGCGATCCGTCGCCACGCTGTGTGCAGAACGAGAACACTCAGCGTGCATGGAGGTGCCTGATCATGGCGGTAGTGCGATCGGCGGAGCGGCTGCGGGCCGCGGAAGAGGTGGTCTCCCAGCTGCGGGGCGAACTGGAGGGGACAGGGGTCACTCTGCCCTCCGTGCGCGTGGACATCGTGTCGCTGGCGAGCGAGACGCCGTACCCGCTCATCGATCTGGGGTGCTGCAACCTGGACACGGCGCTGCGGCTGGCCGCCGTCCTGCACCAGGCGCGCACGCCGTGACGGCGGCCGGGGAGCCCGAGTACGTGATCGACGCGCGGGACGGGCGGATCGGGCGGGTGATGGGCCGGGTGGGTCCGTACGTACAGCTGCGGCCGCCGGGGGGTGGACGGGAGTGGGACTGTCCGGCGGACGTGTTGAGACCGGCACCGCCCGGTGAGGTCCTGCGGGCGCGGGTGCGGGAGCGTAACCGGGAGGGGCGCTTGCCGTAGGCCGTAAGGCGTCACCCGTTTGCCGTGCATCTTCGCCGTGCCCTGGTCGGCCGACCGGGTGAATCGGGAATGACCTTCGGATTGCCATACCGGCCGGGACGGATCCCAGCCCTACGTTGACCGGGCGCGAGTCGGCAATCCGCCGGCGCGGAGTCCAGTGCGGAAGGTCAGGCGGATGGTGGATGTGCGCGATGTACGGAGTCAAGAGGTGCGGGAGAGACGGTCGGGGCGGCGGAGACGGGTGGCGCTGCGTGGCCTGGTGAGCCTCTCCCTCGCCCTTGTGCCGTTTCTCGGAGCGGCGGGTTCGGTGGAGGCGGCGGAGGGGCCGTGGCCGGAGACGGGTGCCGACCTGAAGCTGGACAAGCGGGTGGATCCGAAGCGGACGACGACGGACAACCTCGTCACGTACACCTACACGGTCACCAACCGTGGACCGGAGACGGCGGAGAACACGGTCCTGACGGACCATGTCCAGCCGTTCATCAGCAATATCGACACCTCCCCTTCTCCTCAGTGCGTGACCATCACCGTCGCCGGTACCGGGCTTTTCCGGTGTCCCCTCGGGGACCTCGCGCCCGGCGCGACGGTGACCCTGAAGATCTCCGTCGCCTACCGCGATCCCGGCACCTACACGAACTCGGCGAGCGTCGCATCGGACACCCCGGACCCCGACATCCGCAACAACAAGGACAAGGTGAAGGTCGTCGTCGGGGGCGCCGATCTCAAGCTGCGCAAGACGGTGAGCCCGACGTCGACGACGGCTGGCTCGGAGGTCACGTACACCTACACCGTTACCAACAAGGGGCCCAGCACCGCCCAGTTCGTGCTCCTGACCGACACGCTTCCGGAGGGAGCCGTCCAGACCGGGCTGGTGTTCCCGCCGGGATGGGACTGCATCTTCGACGCCCCCACGCGCACGCTCCAGTGCGACGTCGACTCGCTGGCGGCGGGTGCCACGGCAACGGTGCTGCTCACCGTCAGGTACGACGCCCCGGGCACCTACCGGAACGCGGCGGAGGTATTCGTGTTCACGGCCGACCCCAACACCGCCGACAACCGCGACCAGGCGACCGTCACCGTGTCCTGAGCCGGTCGCCGCCGGTCGCCGCCCGTACTGCCGCCGACCGGGTGGGATCCGGGATGGCTGTCGGATTGTCGGACTGGTCGGGTCGCATCGCGGTCCTACGTTGACCGGGCGCGCGTCGGCATCCGCCGACGCGGAGTCCAGTGCGGAAGGTCAGGCAGATGGTGGATGTACGTAACGTGGCGAGTCGCGAGGTGAGGGAGAGACGGTCGGGGCGGCGGGGGCGCCTTGCGCTGGGTGGCCTGGTGAGCCTCTCCCTTGCCCTCGTGCCGGTTCTCGGAGCGGCGGGTGCGGCGGGTGCGGCGGAGGGGCCGAAGCCGAAGACGGGTGCCGACCTGAAGCTGGACAAGGAGGCGGAGAAGTCCCGGACGACCACGGACGAGCTGGTCACGTACACCTACACGGTCACCAACCACGGTCCGGAGACGGCAGCGAACACGATCCTGACGGACTACATCCAGCCGAACGTCAGCGGAATCGACCTCATCGGAGGTTGTGACGTCGCCGAACTCGGCATCATCAACGGCGCCGCCAGGTTCCGGTGCTTCCTCGGCGACATCGCGCCCGGCGCGACGGAAACAGTGCAGTTCTCCGTCGCCCACGCCGACCCGGGCATCTACCCGAACGTGGCGACCGTCGTATCGGACACCCCCGACCCCGACCCCCGTAACAACGAGGCCAAGGCGAAGGTCGTCGTCGCGGGTGCCGACGTGAAGCTGGAGAAGACGGCGGATCCGACGTCGGGGACGGCCCCCACGCAGGTCACGTACACCTACACCGTCACCAACAAGGGGCCCAGTGCGGCAGAGTTCCTGCAGCTGACCGACAGGTTCCCGGAGGGGGCCGACGTGGGCACGGTCGTGGCCCCGCCAGGGTGGGACTGCGCCTTCGCCGAGCCCTCGCGCCAGCTCTTCTGCAGCACCGAGGGCCCGCTCGCGCCTGGCGAGACGGCGACCATCCAGGTCCCCGTCACCTACGCGACCCCGGGCACCTACCGGAACGTCGCCGACGTCAACGTGCTCACGGCCGACCCCAACCTCTTGAACAACCGCGACGACGCGACCGTCACCGTCTCCTGACCAGGCCTCAGAGGTTAAGGTGGCGGATCCATGGACATCTCCGCCACCACCTCCACCTCCACCTCTGCCACTACCTCCATCGTCGACCGGTTGCGCGCCGCCGGGTGCGTCTTCGCCGAGGACGAGGCCGCGCTGCTCCTCGCCACCGCCCGTGATCCCGCCGAGCTCGCCTTCATGGTGGATCTGCGCGTCGAAGGGCATCCGCTGGAGCACGCGCTCGGCTGGGCGGAGTTCCGGGGTCTGCGGATAGCCGTGGACCCCGGGGTCTTCGTACCCCGGCGGCGTACCGAGTTCCTGGTCGGGCAGGCCGTCGCCGCGCGGCCCGACGCGCGCGTCGTCGTCGATCTGTGCTGCGGGTCCGGGGCGGTGGGCGCCGCGCTGGCCTCGGAGTTGGGCGGGGAGGTCGAGCTGTACGCCGCCGACATCGAGCCCGCCGCCGTGCGGTGCGCGCGGCGGAACATACGGGGCAGCGAGGTGTTCGAGGGGGACCTGTACGCGGCGTTGCCCGGTGCGCTGCGGGGGCGTATCGACATCCTGGCCGCGAACGTGCCGTACGTACCGACCGAGGAGGTCGGGCTGCTGCCCGCCGAGGCCCGCGTCCATGAGCCGCTCGTCGCGCTCGACGGGGGCGCGGACGGGCTGGACGTGCTGCGGCGGGTGACCGGGGAGGCGGGGGAGTGGCTCGCGCCGGGCGGGATCCTGCTGTTCGAGACGAGTGAGCGGCAGGCGGACGGCGCGGTGGAGGCCGTGGAGCGGGGCGGGCTAGTGGCGCGCGTGGCGGAGTGCGAGGACCTCTACGCGACCGTCGTCATCGGGACGAAGCCGACGGCGGCGCCGACGGACGGGGCGCTTTCCGGCTGAGCGGCGCGGAGGTTCTCCGCGCCGCGTTTGTCCGTCGGTGGGGCGGTTACTGTCGGTTCGGTACCGGGCGCGTCGCGCACACCGTACGTGGCTCGACGATCGCGCAGGCCTTGACGTCCTCGGGGCGGGCGGCCGGGATCATCGGCGTGTGGGCGTCGTTGCCGCCGCGCTGGGTGTACTCGCCCCGGTGGGGGGTTCCGACGATCCTGATGATGTTGCCCTGGGTGGTGTTGCTCATCTTGGCCCAGGCGGCCTTGCACAGGTCGCTGTAGCGGAGCTCCACCACCTCGACCGCCGGGTCGGTGTCGATAGCGGCCGTCCTTGCGTCCCTCGCGCAGACGGTGCGCTCGGGCTCCCAGCCGAGGCAGTCCGCGCCCTTGCAGCTGACCAGCTCCTTGGCGGCGGACGAGGACGGCTGGGAGGCTGCGGGGTCGCCCGGGGAGCCGGTCGTGGCGGAAGCACCCGCCGACGGCTTCCCGGAGGAGGAGGTGTCGTCCCCGAGGAAGTCGTTCAGTACGAAGCCGGCCGTGAGGAGCAGGGCGACGGCCACCGCGGCCACCGCGAGAAGGACGGGCACCTTGCGCTGCCTCCCCGGTCTCTCGGGCGGCCCTGCCTCGGGGGCCGGGGGTTGGGTGGGCGGCACGGAGAGCTGCGCGCCGGCGGCGGGGCCGCTGGGCGGCGTGGGGTGTGCGCCCGGTGCGGGGTGCGCGGCCGAGCCCGGTGTGGGGTGTGTCGCCGACGGGGGCTGCGCGGCCGGTGCGGGCTCGGCCATCGGCGCGGACGGCGTCCGCAACCGTTCCTGCGAGGTCCGCTTGCGCTCCTCCTGAGCCTTTCTCAGAAGCTCCAACGCGCCAGGCAGTTCATCGGGCTCCCGCCCCAGGAGCTTGTGGAGTCCCCGGACCACGTCCTCCCGGGCGATCTGCTTGCCCGCCAGATAGCGCGAGAGCATCCCCTGGCTGATCTGGACGTCCATTTTGGTGAGCTGGTTGGCGAGCGCGTCCTGCTTGCGCTGCTGCCTGTCGTCGAGCCACCACCCACGCAACATGCGTGACAGTTCCGAAGCTGCGTCGCCTTGCTCCGGCATCACCTGATCAGGTTGCTGCACGGTCCCCCACCACTCCTTTTCTCTATGCATGCATTCACTCGTTTTCGCAGGTCAGCGCCCTGAATTAATGATGCATCAGCGATGAATGAGACGCCCCCCTTTCGAGACTAGAGGTCCGTGAGTCCAGCGGGGCAATCTTGTGGAGCGGTCGGCGGCAGCCCTCGGAGGCAGCGCCCCGCGAATCCCTTTTCTCTCAACTCCCTGTGCAGGGCTGCGTCGCCATGCCCATGTCCATGGCCATGCCGCGCTGCCCAGGGGGCCGATGTCGAAGGAGTCCACCGTGAACCGCATCAGTCTCTCCAGCCGGACCGGTCGCGTGCTGGCGTCCGCCGCCCTTGTCGGCGCCATCCTCGTACCGGGCGCCATCACCGCCTACGCGGAGACCACGGACAACGCCTCCAGGGCGACGACCACCACCACGTCCGCCAGGTCTGCCGAGTCCCTGACGACGTACCGTCAGAACACCGCCCAACTGCCCGTGCTCCAGCAGGGTTCACGCGGTGCGGCCGTCGCCGCCGCGCAGGACCTGTTGACGGCGGCAGGGCGGCCCGTCGTGGCCGACGGGGGTTTCGGGCCGGCCACCGCCGCGGCCGTGCGGGACTTCCAGCGCGCCCAGGGCCTCACGGCCGACGGCGTCGTGGGCTCGAAGACCTGGGCCGTCCTCGCCGTCACCGTGCGGCCCGGCGCACAGGGCCCGGCCGTGAAGGCCGTGCAGCGCCAGTTGGCGGAGAAGGGCGTAGGCGTCGCCGTCGACGGTGAGTTCGGGCCCGCCACGACCTCGGCCGTCAAGCGGTTCCAGCAGAAGCACGGCCTGTCCGCCGACGGCGTCGTCGGCCCGCGGACCTGGGCGGCGCTGCTGGGCGGCTCGCCGGTCGCCAGGCCCGACAACCCCTCCGGGAACGTCCCCGGTGACGTGTCCGCACTGCGGAAGCGGATCGTCTCCGGGGCGCGGAGCCAGATCGGCGTCTCCGAGCGGACGAACGGCTGCCGTGTCTATCTCAAGTCGTGCCGGACCACCCCCTGGTGCGCCGCGTTCACCTCATGGGCGTGGCGGCAGGCGGGCGTGCCGAAGGCGTCCGTGCCCACCACCCTCGTCGCACGCGGGGTCGGCCTGTGGGGCAAGGAGCGCGGGCTGTTCCACACGTCCAACCCGAAGCCGGGCGACGTCGTCGTCTGGGGCACGCCCGCGCAGAAGACCGGCGGCCACGTCGGGATCGTCGTCGCGGTCCACGCGGACGGCCGGATCGACACCGTCGAAGGCAACTCCAGCAACAAGGTCAAGTTCCGGCAGGGCATCGACCCCAGGACCAATGTCACCCGGGGCCACAAGATCTCCGGCTACGTCAGCCCGCCCGGCGCCTGACCCCAGCCTCTCGCGGTCCGGAGCCGCCGCGCGGCGGCTCCGGACCGCCCACCCCGCAACCACCCCTTCCTGTGAGGAGTTCCCATGTCCAGCACCACCAGCCCCTGGATGCGCCCCGCCCTCATCGGCCTCGCCGCCGTCACGACCCTGACCGGCGTCGGCCTCGGCGTCGCCCGTACCGCCCCGACCGCCGAAGCGGCCCGGCCCTCCTCGTACAAGGTCACCGGCATAGACACCAGCCACTACAACCACGCCGTCAAGGGCGGGAAGGAGACGGCCCGGATCGACTGGGCGAAGGTGGCCCAGACCCAGTCGTTCGCCTTCCTCAAGGCCACCCAGCGCACCACGTGGAAGGACAAGTGGTTCGCCGCCGACTGGCGTGCGGTGTCCGCCACCTCCATGGCACGCGCGCCGTACCACTTCTTCGACCCGCGCAGCACCCGTGACGGGGTCGCCCAGGCCGACCACTTCATCCGCACCATCCGCGCCGCCGGCTACACGGGCCGGCGGGCCGGGGAACTCCCGCCCGTCCTGGACGTGGAGAAGGTCCCGCGGAAGGGCGGCGGGGAGATGTGCCCGAGCACGCTGCGCCACTCCCAGGTGGAGGCGTTCCTGAAGAGGGTGAAGAACGAGTTCGGGGTCACCCCGATCGTCTACACGCGCGCCTCGTTCGTGAAGGAGTGCATGCGGAACGACGGGAAGCTCTTCGCCGGGTACCCCCTCTGGCTCGCCCGCTACGGCAGTGGCGCGAACGAGCCGCAGACCGTTCCCGGGGCGCCGCAGCAGTGGCGCTTCTGGCAGTACACCGAGACGCACCGCGTCCCGGGCATCGTTACCAAGGTCGACCACAACGTCTTCTCCGGCAGCCTGTCGCAGCTTCGGGCCATGGCCGGACAGGGGGGCGGTTCGCAGCCGCCGCGGCCGACGCCCCGGCCCGAGCCGCGGCTGGAGATGCCCGCGGACGGCTGGCCCACGGTCCGCGCGGGGCAGAGCGGCGCGGACGTACGAACCGTGCAGCTGCTGCTGGACGCACGCGGGCACCGGGTCGACGCGGACAGGGCGTTCGGGCCCGCGACGGCGGGGGCGGTGAAGGCGTTCCAGGGCGCGAACGGTCTCACGGCGGACGGGGTCGTCGGCCCGCGCACCTGGGCGGCCCTCGTGGTGACCGTCCGCACCGGCGACCGGGGCAGCGCCGTCACCGCCGTGCAGCGCGGGCTCGCCGCGCGGGGGCACCGGGTGGACGTGGACGGGGCGTTCGGGCCCGGTACGGCGGGGGCGGTGAAGGCGTTCCAGGGCGCGAACGGTCTCACGGCGGACGGGGTCGTCGGCCCGCGCACCTGGCGTGCGCTGGTCTCCGCGCCAGGGCGATGAGCGCCCTCACCCGTTCCCTCTCACGCATTCCCTGACCTTCGCATCTCCTCGACCTTTACGGAGGTATGACCCCATGGCCCCCGCCCACCGCAGCACGCGTGACGACCAGTCGTCGAAGAACGCCAGGACGCAGCGGCTCACCGGCATCCTGATCGGTGCCTTCGTCACCGCGCTCTTCGCGGTGATGATCGCCACGAACGGTCAGCCCCCGCGCTCGGGCCCCGCACCGGTCGCGGCGGCCTCGGCCGAGCCGACCGGCACGGGGGCCGAGTCCGAGTCCGAGTCCGAGACCGAGCCCGCGCCCGAGTCCGGGTACCCGGAGGAGGAATGGCCGCAGGAGCTGGAACCGCTTCCGGAAGAGGGCGTGCCGGACGACGTGTCCGGCGACGTACTGGACGAGGTACCGGGCGACGTGTCGGCGCCGGAAGAGCCGGGGGGCACCCCCGTGGGGCAGGACGAGGAGCCCGGCGCCGACCCCGCTCCGGCGGCCACCCCCACCGAGCCCGCGCCGCCGGGCGGCCGTGCCGAGGACTCCGGCACGACCTGCGCCTTCAGCACCGACCGCGCCACCGTCATCGCCCAGGGCATGACCGGCCTGCGGGTGAGCCAGGCCCAGTGCCTGCTCAAGGAGCACTACGGCTACAAGCTCGCCGTCGACGGCGTCTTCGGGCCCGCCACCGACCAGGCCGTACGCGCGACACAGCGCTGCACCGGGCTCGACGTCGACGGGAAGGTCGGGCCCCGGACCTGGCGGGCCCTCCACAGCCCGCAGGCCGCCTGCCGCGCGGCCTGACGGCCCCCGCCACGCACCACCCATCACACGCATCGCACGACCCCACGACCACGACCACCAGGGAGACACCATGGACCGCACCACCTTCCGCGGCCGTTCCGCCCGCATCCTCGTCGGCACCGCCTTGGCTGCCGCCGTGGGGGCCGGGGCCACCATCACGGCCGTCGCCGTCCCGTCCGGCCAGACGCAGCAGCGGAGCGGCTCCGACCACTACACGCCCGCCGAGGCCACCTCGAAGCTGAAGGCGGCCGGTATCAGCTGGAAGTCCAGCCGTGGCTGCAACGACAAGTACCGCAGCGGCTGCACCAGCTTCCAGGGCATCCGCAAGGCCACCATCGACGGCATCATCGACTTCAAGCGCAGCAGCCGCTGCTCCGTCGTCATCACCGGCGCCGCGGAGGTGCCCCCGCACTCGACCAGGGGCGAATTCACGCACGGCAAGGGCTACAAGGTGGACATCGGCCACAGCTCCTGCGTCAACCGCTACATCTCGTCCCACGCCCGCAAGGCCGGTCGCCGCGGTGACGGAGCGGCCCTGTGGACCGCGGGCGATGTCGTCTACGCGAAGGAGCGCACCCACTGGGACATCGCGTACCGCGGGCCGAGCGCCGGCCGTCCGTCGCCCGGCCCGAGCACGCCCGACTCCCGCACCTCCTGGCCCACGCTGCGCACGGGTTCGCACGGCGCGCCGGTGACCACCGCACAGCACCTGCTGCGCGCCGCGGGCGCGTCGATCGAGGCGGACGGGCAGTACGGGGCCGCGACGGCCGGCGCCGTGAAGGAGTTCCAGCGGGGCCGTGGGCTCACCGCCGACGGGGTCATCGGCTCCGCCACCTGGCAGCGGCTCGCCGCCACCCTCCGCCCCGGCGCGCAGGGCGACGCGGTCACGGCCCTCCAGCAGCAGCTCCGCCGACAGGGCGCGTCGATCGGCGCGGACGGGCAGTACGGGCCCGCGACGGCCCGCGCCGTCAAGGAGTTCCAGCGCGGTCGTGGGCTGACCGCCGACGGGGTCACCGGACCGGCGACCTGGCGGCAGTTGCTCGCCGGCCGCTAGGGCGAAAAGAGCGAAAGGGGGACTCCGGGGCCAGGACGGGCCCGGAGCCCTCCGCACGCGCATCGGCTTCCCCGGCGTGACGACCGTCGGCCGGTAGTGATCTGGTGCGATCCGATGCCGACAGCAACGAGCGTTGAAAATAGCGCAGTTGTTCTCGAGGTGGGCAACAAAATGTTGAGAAGTCTGCCAAGCCACGGCAATGACCGCAGACGTGGTCAGAGCAAGGATTGCATCACCGGTCGATGAGACGCGGTTCATCGGACCGTCCATCGCCGTATTCGGGTTCCGGCGGAGCGCTCGAAGAGCGTGAGCCTCCGGTCGGTTCCTCGATTTCCCAGCCCTACCCTCACAAGGATGGCCCATACATGAGAATGACCCGCGCCTTACTGGTTGTCGCGACCACCGCTCTCGCGCCGGTTCTCCTGCTCTCCGCACCTGCTGCGGCGGCGACCGGCCCCATCGGCTCCTTGGCGGTGTGCGGGGTGGCGACGCCAGGGGCGGGCGGCACGAGCACGCCCGTGGACGAGATGTCCGACCTCGACGTCCGGGTTGAGATCTTTAACATCCTCGGCGATCCGGGCACCGGCAAGGCTGTCGACGAAGCCGCGCAGGCGGCCTTGAACGGCACCATCGAAGATCAGCGGAACTTCCTGAAGACGGGCTGGAAGGCGGCCCAGGAAGCGGACAACCACGCCGCCGTCTTCTGCATCCTTGGAATTGCTAAGAGCAACGGCGACAGGGCAGTCGTCGAAGCGGCCAACAAGGCCCTCCAGGCGGGCACCGCCGATGCCGTGCGCGCCTTCCTGGAGACCGGCTACCGCCTCGCCCAGCTCGATGACGACAGGTTCGCCATCTTCTGCCTGCTCGGGGATCCCACCACCAGCACCGAGCTCCGCGAGGCAGCGAATCGGGCCCTGAGCGACGGAACGCCCGAGGCGCTGCGGTCTTTCCGGGAGCAAGCAAACTTCTAGTTCTGGTAGTGCTTTGTCGCCACGCGCGATGAGGCGGGTGCCGCCGTCGTCACCGGGACGCCACCGGGACCACGTGGCCCACTCCTCGGGAGCCCAAGTGGCCCTGGGGAGTGGGCCGTTCGGGTCGGTCCTCGGCGTATCGCTGGGGCGGATGGCCGACCGGCGGGGGCCGAGGGGGACGGCGGTCCTGCTGGCGCCGGCGACGAGCGCGGCGGTGGCGTCGTTCTTCGTCGTCCGGTCCTTCTGGGCCTTCCTGGCGGCCGCGTGCGTGTACGCCGTCGCGCAGTCCGGGCTCGCCGCCGCCCGGCAGGCGCTGCTCTCGGTTCCCGCGCCCCGGACAGGCCCTAGCCTTGAATCGCCGCGCGCAGGTGGCCGTTCGCGTGTCTGAGGCGGCTCGTGGCCGTCGGGGCGTCGACGCCGGCGAGGACCATCAGGATCGCGGTCTTCACCTCGCCGTCGGCCGCTGTGAGGGCCGCCTCGATGTCCGCGTCGGGCGCGTCCGTGGCCAGCGCGACGATCCGGTGCGAGCGGGCGCGCAGCTTCTCGTTGGAGGCGCGGACGTCGACCATCAGGTTCCCGTACGTCTTGCCGAGGCGGATCATCGTGATCGTCGAGATCATGTTGAGCACGAGCTTCTGGGCCGTGCCCGCCTTCAACCGGGTGGATCCGGTGAGGAGTTCGGGGCCCACGACGACCTCGATGCCGTGGTCGGCGGCGGCCGCGAGCACACTGCCGGCGTTGCAGGACAGGCCGATCGTGAGGGCGCCGACGGTACGGGCGTGCTCGACGGCGCCGACGGCGTAGGGCGTGCGGCCGGAGGCGGAGACGCCGACCACGGTGTCGTCGGCCGTGAGGCCGAGGCCGTCCAGGTCCCGGGCCGCGAGCTCCTCGGAGTCCTCGGCGCCCTCGATGGACGTGACGATCGCGGTGTGGCCGCCCGCGATGAGGCCGATGACCTGGTCGGGGGAGGCGTTGAAGGTGGGCGGGCATTCGCTGGCGTCCAGCACGCCGAGGCGGCCCGCGGTGCCCGCGCCCGCGTAGATCAGTCGGCCGCCGCGGGCCATGCGCGCGGCGGTGGCGTCGATGGCGGCGGCGATGGCGGGGAGCCGGGTGGCGACGGCGCCCGGGACGGAGCCGTCCTCGCCGTTCATGATGCGGGCGATGTCGAGGGTCGGGAGGCGGTCGATCTCGGCGAGCTCGGGGCGGAACGCCTCGGTGGTCAGGGTGGCCAGCTGAGCACGGAGTTCGTCGTACGTGGAGGACATGGGAAGCGCGGCTCTTTCGGCGGGTGAGCGGATGAGCGAATCGGAGGGGCCCGGCAGGTCAGCGGGTGCGGGTGCGCGGGCTGTGGCGGTGCGCGAGGGCCTCGTACGAGGCGGCGAGCGCGGGGGCCGCGGATTCGTACGTACGCTGCGCGACACCGATGAACAGGCAGTCAATGACGAGGAGCTGGCTCGTACGGGACGACATCGCGGCCGGGCGCAGCTCGCTCTCGCGGGCCGTGGACGTGGTCAGTACGTGATCGGCGTACTGCGACACCGGGCCGTCCGGGCGGCCCGTGACCGCGACGGTCGTCGCACCGTGGTCGAAGGCGACGCGGAGCGGTTCGATGCTGTCGCCCGTCGAGCCGGAGTGGGTGATGGCTATCGCGACGTCGCCGGTGCGCAGCTGCACGGCGTTGGTGACGGCGAGGTGCGGGTCGCTGTGCGCGTGGGCGATCAGGCCTATCCGGAGCAGCTTCTGTTCGAGGTCCTGGGCGACCAGTCCGGAGGCGCCCACCCCGTAGATGTCGATGCGGCGCGCGGCGGACAGGGCGGCGACCGCCGCGCCGAGCTGGATGGTGTCCAGGTTGGCGGCGGTGTCGGCGAGGGTCTGCTGCTCGTCGTAGGCGAGCTTGGCGACGACGTCCGCCAAAGGGTCGTCGACCGCGATGTCGGCGGTGACGGCCGGGGCGCGGCCGGACTGCTGCTGGGCGGCGAGGCCCGCGAGCGCGAGGCGCAGGTCCCGGTAGCCGGGGTAGCCGAGGAGGCGGGCGGTACGGACGACGGTGGCCTCGCTGGTGCCGGTGAGGTCGGCGAGGCCGGTGACCGTGAGCGCCGCGCAGCCGGCCGGGTCGGCGGCGACGGCCTCGGCGACCCGCTGCATGGAGCGGGTCATGGACGGCGCGAGCGTACGCACCTTCGCGGCGAGGGCGGCGGGCGCGGGCGGAGCGGTGGTGCCCGTTCCGGAAGCCCCGGTGAAACTTTCCTTCACGTTGCTGGTCACATCATGAAAGGTATTTTCGGCTCGTGGGGCCGTCAACCCCCTCGGGCCCGTCCGGCCGGGTCATGCCAGCGGGACTCAGGGGGACAATGAGTCCATGAGCGACGTCAACCCACTGGAACAGGCCCTGCACGCCGCGCGCGCCCTCGTGCTCGCCGACCTCGCCGCCCGCGACGTCGCGCACGCCGAGGTCGTCTCGCTGGTCGAGGAAGCGGTCGCGCAGCGTCGTTGGTGGGTCGAGCAGTGGCCGGAGGGCACCGAGTACGTCGCCGGGCTGGTTGCCCAGGACGTGCAGGACGCGCTGCTGGACCGGTACGGGCGGTGGCCGCTCTGCCCGGTCTGCGGCGCGGGCGAACCCCACGCCCTCGACGTCGAGCCGGAGCTCGGCCCCGATCCGCGCTGGGTGTGCGGCAAGGCGGGCGTGGTGGTGGCACCGGTCGGCGGACTGCCCTCGTGACCGTCTACATCGACCCGCCCAACTGGCCGGGGCACGGCCGCATGTGGTCCCACCTGGTCAGCGATGTCTCGTTCGACGAGCTGCACGCCTTCGCCGCCGCGATCGGCTGCCCGCCGAACGCCTTCGAGCGTGACCACTACGACATCCCGTCGCACCGGTACGCCGACGCGGTGCGCGCGGGCGCGGTGGAGGCCGGCTCCAAGGAACTCGTACGCCGGATCACGGAGGCGGGGCTGCGCCGCCGTAAGAACAGCCGCCGGCCCGCCGGGTGATCCCGGTCCCCTGAGGCGCTGTGAGCCGCTCCAGCTCCGCCTGGATGTTCGCGCGCGCCGCCGCCTCCCACTCCCGTTCGCCGTACGGGGTACGGAACAGCCGTGGCAGCCCGAGCAGCTGACGCAGCACCGCCGCCCGGCCCTCGCGGAAGGCGTCGTCCGGGACGAAGGCGTACTCCTCGCGGACGGCGGCGGCGTAGGCCGCGTACGCCCGCGGCGGGGAGGCGAGGACGGCGAGGTCCGCGTCGCACAGGACCATGCCGTTGCTGTCGCCGTCCTGCGCCGCGTGCGTCGTGGTCAGCCGCACCAGGCGGGCGACCTCGTTCGTGTCCTTCGTGGTCAGTCCGGCCTCGGGCAGGGCGCGTTCGGCGAGGCGGGCGCTGCGCTCCTCGTTGGTGGAGCGCTCCGGGAGGTAGACGGCGTCGTGGAACCAGGCGGCGAGGCGGACGAGGTCCGGGTCGTCGGCGTACTGCTCCAGGGTGTCGATGCGATCGAGCACCGCCGCGAGATGGTCGACGGTGTGGTAGCGGCGCTGCGGCTCCGACCAGCGGGCGAGGAGGTTGTCCGCGTACGGGCGCGGGTCGGGGAAACAGGGGTCCTCGCGGATGGCGAGGAGCGCGGCGACCCAGCGATGGCGGAGTGTGGCGAGGAGGTCGGCGTGATCGCCGCCATCGGAGTGATGGGAGTCATCGGAGTGCTCGGCAGCGGCCATGCGGCCCATTGTCCACCGGGGACTTCCGGCGGTTAGCTGGGGTCATGACCGATATCCGCGATCCCGAGCTGCCCGGACTCCTCCTGCGTACCGAACGCGACGCGCTGATCCCTCTGCTGCGCGCCCGCCCCGACGACGACTTCGCCCTTCGCACGGCCTGCCCCGGCTGGACGGTACGGCACGTCCTCGCGCACTGTTCGGCCGCGCTGATCCGGGTGGTCGAGGGGCGTGTGGAGGCCGGGGGGTTCACCCCCGAGGAGAACGACCGGGACATCGCCGAGCGAGCGGACCTCTCCCACCAGCAGATCGTCGATGAGCTGGAGCGCGGGATGACCGAGGCGGGGCCGGTGATCGCCGCCGCCGCGCACCGCTGGTACGACGGGATCGCGCTCGGCGAGTGGGTGCACGCCGGGGACGTGCGGGAGGCGCTGGGGGTGCCCGGCGCGTACGAGGGCGAGGGGCTGGCGCCCGCCCTGGCGCTGCTGGCCGGGCTGACCCGGGTGCGGAAGGCGCAGCCGCTGCTGGCCCGGCTGGACGGCCATGACGCGCCGCTCGTGCTGGGGGCGGACAGTCCCGAGCCGGCCGTCTACACGGGGTCGGCGGCGACGCTGATCCGGCTGGTGGCGGGACGGCCGCTGACGGGGACGCGCTACGAGCTCAGCGGGGCGAGGGAGGCTGACCTGCTCTTCTTCGGGTGAACCGGCCGGTTCGGCTGGATCTCCCATATCGGACGATAATGGGCGGGAAAGGCTTGTGTGCCGTTTGCGTACGCGGAGGCAGACACCATGAATTCCTTGAACCCCCTGAGCTCCTCGGCCGTCACCGATGTGGCGGCGGCGCCTCATCTGGCCGGGATCTTTCCGTTCATCATCGGAGTCATCCTGATCGCCTTGCTGGCGGGTGCCATGTGGTACGAGGGGCGGCGGCGCGCGCGGCTGCGCGTGCCGAGTCCGGAGGAACAGCCGAAGCGGCCCGACCACCAGACGCACATCGAGGAGGTCAGGGAGGCGGACGAGAACGACTTCCCGACGGGCGGCGAGCGGCTGCTGCCGTACAACCTCAAGACCCACAGCACGCACGGAGCGCCTGCTGCCGCTCCGGAGCAGCCGCCGCAGGCGCCCTCGCAGGGGCAACCGCAGGGGCCCGCGTCCGGCCCGGGTGAGGGTGGTGCGGGTGCCGCGCCGAGGTCCTGAGCATTAGGCTGGCCCAGTATTGGACTAGACCTGTGTGTCGTCGGACGTCGGACCTCGGAGGGATGGGGCGCCATGAGCAACCGTGCAGTCCTGGAGGTGATCGCCCTGGACGCGCAGGACGCGGTCGCCGCGGAGGCCGGAGGGGCCGACCGGCTGGAGCTGGTCACCGACATGGCGGCGGACGGACTGACCCCGTCCCGGGAGACCTTCGCCGCCATCCGCGCCGCCGTCGACATCCCGCTGCGGGTGATGCTGCGGCTCTCCGACGGCTTCGAGGCGGGTGACACCGACGCGCTCGTGGCGGCGGCGCGGGGGCTGCGGGCCGAGGGCGCCGACCAATTCGTCCTCGGCTTCCTCGACGAGTACGGCAACCCCGACCTGGTCACCGTCGAACGGCTCGTCGCCGAGCTGGAGGGCTGCCGCTGGACGTTCCACCGGGCGATCGACCACGCCGCCGACCGCGACGCCCTGCGCAAGCAGCTCGCGGACCTGCCGGGCCTCGACGCCTACCTCACCGCGGGCTCCCCGGCAGGCGTCCACCTCGGCCTCCCGGTCCTCGTCTCGGAGGCCGCCGCGGCCCAGCGCGGCGAGGCGGGCTACGAGCCGCAGATCCTCGTCGGCGGCGGGCTGCGCCTGGACCACGTCCCCTTGCTGCGCGCCGCGGGCCTCACGGCGTTCCACATCGGCGGCCCGGCCCGCCCGTCCGGCTGGTCGGCGCCGGTGGACGCGGAGGCGGTCCGGGTCTGGCGGACGGCGCTCGACGCGTGAGGGGCGTTGGTCCGAGCTGACAGAGTCCGGTGCGGCCCGGGGGCGGGCGGGGCCGGTCCTGCTGGGATAGGGCGAGACATCGCCCGTGGGACCGACTCTGCTTGAGGTGAGGACGAATGGCCGGGAACAGTGCGACGGAGGAGTTCCGGGCTGCCCGGGATTTTCTGCTGCGGCATCGGGAGGATTACGCGGCGGCCTACGAGGGGTTCGTGTGGCCGCGTTTGGAGTATTTCAACTGGGCGCTGGACTGGTTCGATGTGATTGCCGACGGCAACGCGGGGACGGCGTTGCATCTGGTGGAGGAGGACGGGAGCGAGGGGCGTTTCTCGTTCGCGGAGCTGTCGGAGCGGTCGGACCGGGTGGCGAACTGGCTGCGGGGGCGGGGTGT